>DJBL01000143.1 GCA_002435595.1 Stenotrophomonas maltophilia | reverse complement strand
CGGCGAAGTGCCGGCACCGGCGTTGACCGGTCCGGCCGCCGATGCGCCGCTGCCGGCCACCGCCGGGCGCTGGCCGCTGGCACCGCAGGATGGCTGGCATGAGGTGGTGGGCACGCTGGGCGAGGTGCGCGGCAACTTCACCGGCGAGAGCCGCCACCACCTGCATGGCGGCTTCGACATCCGCGGCGATGTCGGCCAGCGCGTGCTGGCCATCGCCGACGCCAAGGTGGACAGCGCGGCGGCCAGCTGGGCGGTGGGCGGCCAGGGCGAAGGCCTGGCGCTGGGGCGGCTGAAGTACATCCACATGCAGGTCGGCCGGGACCCGCGCGGCCAGGCCTTCGATCCGCGCTGGCAGCAGGTGCTGGGCGAGGACGGCACGCTGGAGCGGGTCCGGGTCCGTCGCGGCACGCGTTTCTCCGTGGGCGAACCGCTGGGCAGCATCAACCGCATGGCGCACGTGCACCTGAGCGTGGGCGCCAGCGGCTTCGAGCGCAATGCAGTGGCGTTGGGCTTTGTCGGTTACGCCGATGCATTCGCCCCGCGCATCACCGGCGTGGAACTGCTCGACGACCTGGACCAGCCGATCAAGGCGGGCGCCAACGGCCGCGTGGCGGTGCCGCGCCTGGGCCCGGGCGTGCAGATCGTGGTGGAAGCGTGGGACCAGGTGGACCGCAACCTGCCGCGCCGACGCCTGGGCGCCTACCAGGTGGGCTACCAGATCCTGGACGCGCAGGGCCAGCCGCTGGCCGGCTACGAGCAGCCGCGCTTCAACATCGTGTTCAACCGCATGCCACCGGAAACCAGCGCCACCGTGGTGGCCTACGCCCCGGACAGCGGCATCACCGTGCATGGGAGCGCGGTGACCCGGTTCCGCTACCTGGTCACCAACACCGTGCGCGACGGCGTGGTGGAAACCGGACGCTGGCAGCCGGATGCGTTGCCGGCCGGCGACTATGTGATCCGTGCCAGTGCCCGCGATTACAGCGGCAATGAAGGCGTGGGCGCGCGCGAACTGAAGATCACGCTGCTGCCCTAGGCCGCTGGCTCAGGCCCCGACGCGTCGGCGTTCGGCGTCCATGTCGGCCAGTGGCCGCACTTCGATGCTGCCAAAGCGTGACCACGGGAACTGCCGGGCGATGGCCAGGGCCTCGTCGTGGTCGCGCGCATGGATCAGGTTGAAACCGGCCAGCAGCTCGTGGGTCTCGGCAAAGGGCCCGTCGGTGATCCGTGCCTGGCCCTGGCGGGTGCGCAGGGTGCGCGCATCGGCCACCGGCTGCAGCTGTTGGGCCAGCACCAGCGTACCGCTGGCCTGCAGGGCATCGGCGTGGTGCAGGCACTCGCGCATCAGGCGGTCATATTCCTCGCCGGGCAGGGCCTGCAGCAGGCGCTCGTCGATGTAGATCAGCAACAGGAACTGCATGGCATGGGCTCCGGAGCGGGGCGATCATGATGCCCCAGCCGGCACGGCGCCCGTGTTGCAGCGCGACAGGCAGCGCCTGTTCAGGCGGGTCAAGGCCACGCGGGGGTGCCGTCGCAAAAATAGTTTCGCCGGGGTGTCGATTTTCGCCGCGCCGGTGCGTTGTATCCATGAAGGGCCCACCCACCGGGCCTGCCTTCAGGAGGCACCGATGAAAGTCATGGTACTGGTCAAGGCAACGGCAGCCACCGAGGCCGGGCAACTGCCGACCGAGCAGGACATCCGCGCCATGGGCGCCTACAACGAGCAGCTGGTGCAGGCCGGGATCATGCTGGCCGGCGAGGGCCTGCACCCGACCTCGCGCGCGCGCCGGGTGGCCTTCGGCACCGAGCCGCCCCGGGTCATCGACGGCCCGTTTGCCGAGACCCGCGAGCTGGTCTGCGGATTCTGGCTCTGGCAGGTGCGCTCGCTGGACGAGGCCACCGAGTGGCTCAGCCGCGCCCCGTTCGCCCCGGGCGACGTGGTGGAACTGCGCCCGATCCTCAGCGCCGAGGATTTCGGCACTGCGTTCACCCCGGAATTACAGGCCCAGGAACAGCGTCTACGCGACCAGATCGACGCGGCCGGCTGACCCATCCCCTACCAGGAGCATTCCCATGAAACTCATTCCGTTCCTTGGCTTCAACGGCAAGACCCACGAGGCGATGGCCTTCTATGCGCAGGTGCTCGGCGGCAAGGTCACCTCGGAGATGAAGTACCGCGACATGCCGCCGATGGAAAACACCGACGGCTGCGGGCAGATGCCCCCGGAGACCCTGGACCACGTGGCCCACAGCCAGCTCGAAGTGGGCACGGCGATTCTGATGGCCGCCGACGGTCCGTCCAGCGGCGGGGAGAACAGCACCACGATCAACATCGAGGTGGACACGGTGGAGGAGGCCGAGCGCGTGTTCACCGCGCTGGCCGAGGGCGGCGAGGTCAAGATGCCGATCGGCGAAACGTTCTGGGCGCACCGCTGGGGTTTCCTGATCGACCGCTACGGCAAGCCGTGGATGGTCAACTGCATGAAGCAACCCTGAGCCAGGCCAAGGACCGCCACCATGACCACATCCCCGCAGATGATCTTCGTCAACCTGCCCGTGCGCGACCTGCCGGCCTCCAAGGCCTTCTTCGCTGCGCTGGGCTACACCTTCAACCCCACCTTCACCGATGACAATGCCGCCTGCATGGTCATCAGCGACAGCATCTTCGTGATGTTGCTGGTGGAGGCCTTCTTCAGTGGCTTCACCTCCAAGCCGATCAGCGACGCACGCAGCAGCACCGAGGTCATCACCTGCCTGTCGGCGACCAGCCGCGAGGCGGTCGATACGCTGGTGGACAAGGCGCTGGCTGCCGGCGCCAACGAGCCGATGCCGGCCCGGGACTATGGCTTCATGTACCAGCGTGGTTTCCAGGACCTGGATGGCCACCTGTGGGAGATCGCGCACATGGACGGTGAGCCGGGGTGAGCCGGCCAGGGCACCGGTGGCGGGCTTGTGCAGGTCCGTGGCCGGTGCTTTGATCCACGCATGGACAACACGCTGTCGCACCGACTGGAGACGCTCTGGCGGATGGAATCGCCGGCCCTGATCGCACGCCTGGCGCGGATGCTGGGCGGCGACGTGGGGCGTGCCGAAGAACTGGCCCAGGACACCTGGCTGGCCGCGCTGGAGCGCTGGCCGGCGCAGGGCGTCCCGGACAACCCCGGAGCGTGGCTGATGACCACCGCGCGCAATCGCGCCATCGACGTGCTGCGCCAGCACCAGCGCGTGGCCGGCCTGCATGCGCAGCACGGCAGCATGCTGGAACCGCAGGCGCTGCCCTCGCCCGACGACAGCGACGCCCTGCAGGACGATATCGGCGATGACCTGCTGCGGCTGATGTTCGTGGCCTGCCATCCGGTGCTGGCGGCCGATGCGCGCGTGGCGCTCACCCTGCGCCTGCTCGGGGGGCTCGCCACCGAGGAAATCGCGCGCGCCTTCCTGGCCCCGGAACCGACCATCGCCCAGCGCATCGTGCGCGCCAAGCGCACCCTGGCGCAGAAGCAGGTGCCATTCGAGGTGCCACGCCAGGCCGCCTTGGCCGAGCGCCTGGCCTCGGTGCTGGAGGTGGTCTACCTGATCTTCAACGAAGGCTACGCCGCCAGCGCCGGCGATGACTGGATGCGCCCGGCGCTGTGCGAGGAAGCACTGCGCCTGGGCCGCGTGCTCGCCCATCGGCTGCCCACCTGGCCGCAGGTGCATGGCCTGCTCGCCTTGATGGAACTGCAGGCCTCGCGCACCGCCGCGCGCACCGATGCCAGCGGCACGCCGATCCTGCTGCCCGACCAGGACCGCGCGCGCTGGGACTGGCTGCAGATCGCGCGCGGGCAGGCGGCGTTGCAGCAGGCCGTGGCGCTGGGCGGCAGTGAGGACCCCTACGTGCTGCAGGCGGCGATCGCCGAGTGCCACGCGCGCGCGCGCCGCAGCGAAGACACCGACTGGACGCGGATGGCGGCGTTGTACGCGCGGCTGGCGCTGCTGCAACCCTCGCCGGTGGTCGAACTCAACCGTGCCGTGGCGGTGTCGCGCGCGCAGGGGGCCGCTGCCGCCTGGCCGCTGGTGGAGTTGCTGGGCGCCGATGCGCGGCTGCGCGACTACGCACCGCTGGCCGCGGTGCAGGGCGACCTGCTGGCCCAGCTGGGGCG
>DJBL01000142.1 GCA_002435595.1 Stenotrophomonas maltophilia | reverse complement strand
TGCGGCCCCCGCCGACGCCGGCCGCGGCGCTGCAACAGCGCCTGCGGCAGGCGGAACCGGTACAGGCTCCACCAGGCCAGCCACGGCATGCCCACCAGCCACAGCGGCAGCCAGCCCAGCCACTGGCTGTTGCCGCGTGCAGCCGGCCACACCAGCACCAGCGCCAACCCGGCCAGGGCCACCTGGCGCACCCCGCGCAACACCTGCGGATCGGGCGCGCTGCTGGCCGGTACCGAACGCTGTGAACGCGGGGAATGACGCGACGACGACAAGGACATGACACGACTCCGTGCGAAAGTGATGGCCTACCTTGCCGTGCGCTCATCTCACCGGCTGCGACCTGTCGACGCCGGCGATACCACCAGCATGAACGCCACCATTGACGTTCTCCGCCGTCCCACCCACCATGCCCGTGCCAGCCACTGGAGCCTTCTGCCGCATGTCTCTGAACCGCCCGCTTCGCGCTGTCCTGTTGCTGTCGACGCTGTCGCTGCTGTCCGCCTGCGCCTTCCGCCACGAGACCCGGCCGAGCCCGGCACCGGTGGCCTCCGATGCCACCAGCGCCCCGATCGACCTGCAGCGGTTCATGGGCACCTGGTACGTGATCGGCCGGGTGCCCAACCCGGTCGAGCGCGGCCACGTGGCCAGCGTCAACGAGTTCACCCTGCGCGGCGACCAGAAGGTGTCCATCACCTACCGCTACCGCAACGGGTTCTCCGAGCCGCAGCAGGCGCTGACCGTGCGCGCCTCGGTCGACGAGGACAGCGGCAACCACAACTGGCGCACCTGGTTCTACAAGGTAGTGCCCACCCACACCCGCGTGCTGGAAGTGGCGCCGGACTATTCCTGGGCGATGCTGGGTTACCCGGGCCGCGAAATGGCCTGGATCTTCGCGCGCAAGCCGGACATGGACAAGGACCTGTACAAGGAACTGGCCACCCGCCTGCGCGACGAGTACGGGGTCAACACCGACAAGCTCAAGCGCGTGCCGCAGCATCCCGAGCAGGTGGACCGGCTGGGCTATGAGGTCCCGAACGTCCGCTAAGGGCGGCGCTCAGGCGGCCGCGCACGGCTGCCCCCTGCGCTGGCTTGCCCGGCGGGTCGACAGCGTCTTCGGTTCGGACCCGGGCTGGCGGGCCAGCCACGGCGCGGCGTCCGCGCCGGAATGACGTGCCAGGCGCACCGCGATATCGGTCGTCACGCCACCGGTTTCATGCACGATCGCGGGCACACGATCGCGTGCACTGGCCCTCGGTAGCTGCCGGTCATTTCCGGCTGTAGTGCGCCACCAGGCGGTCGCCCAGCATCTGCAGCAGCTGCACCAGCACCAGCAGCAGCACCACCGTGACCAGGGCCACGTCGGTGTGCGAACGCTGGTAGCCATCGCGGAAGGCCAGGTCGCCCAGGCCGCCGGAACCGATCGCACCGCCCATTGCGGTGAAGCCGATCAGTGCGATCACGGTGACGGTGGCACCGGCGATCAGGCCCGGTCGCGCTTCGGGCAGCAGCACCCGGGTCACCAGCTGCCAGGTGGTGGCACCCATCGCCTGGCTCGCTTCGATCACGCCACGGTCCACTTCACGCAGCGCGGTCTCCACCAGGCGCGCGTAGAACGGCGCGGCGCCGATCACCAGCGGCACGATCGCACCGCGCACGCCCAGCGAGGTGCCCATCATCCACAGCGTGAGCGGGATCAGCACGATCATCAGGATGATGAAGGGCACCGAGCGCAGCAGGTTCACCAGTACCGCCAGCGCGCCGTACAGCACCGGCTTGCGGTGCAGCTGCGGCGAGCCGGTGAGGAACAGCAGCACGCCCAGCGGCAGGCCGATGGCCAGCGTCAGCGGCAGCGAGCCGCCCAGCATCAGCAGGGTATCCAGCGTGGCCTGGCCGATATCGGCCCACTTGCCCGCGTCCAGGTGGCGGAAGAACCCGCCGGCGGTGGCCAGGATCATCGACGCAGCTCCTCAAGGTGGACACCGGCGGCCACGAAGCCGGCCTGTGCGGCGGCCACGTCGCCCCCGACCAGCGACACGGTCAGCTGGCCATACGGGGTGTCCTTGATCCGGTCGATGCGACCGGACAGGATGTTGTAGTCCACGCCGGTATCGCGCGCGATACGCCCCAGCAGCGGTTCGTAGGTGTCCGCGCCGAGGAAGGTCAGGCGCACGATGCGCCCGGCCACGGCCTGGAAGTCCTTGTGCAGCTCGCCCTCGTCCACCTGCTCCGATTCGTTGACGAAGCGGCGCGTGGTGGGGTGCTGCGGATGCAGGAAGACCTCGGTGACCGGGCCGGTCTCGACCAGGTGCCCGGCATCGAGCACGGCCACGCGATCGCAGACACGGCGGATCACATCCATCTCGTGGGTGATCAGCACGATGGTCAGGCCCAGCTCGCGGTTGATCCTGCCCAGCAGCTTGAGCACCGAGGCGGTGGTCTGGGGGTCCAGTGCGCTGGTGGCCTCATCGCACAGCAGGATCTGCGGGCGGGTGGCCAGCGCGCGGGCGATGCCCACGCGCTGTTTCTGGCCGCCGGACAGCTGCGCCGGGTACTTGCTGGCGTGCGCTTCCAGCCCAACGGTATGCAGCAGCTCGTCCACCCGCGCATCGATCTCCGCGCGCGGGGTCCCGGCCAGCTCCAGCGGGAAGGCGACATTGGCCGCCACCGTGCGCGAGGACAGCAGGTTGAAGTGCTGGAAGATCATGCCGATCTTCCGGCGCAGCGCGCGCAGGCCGTCGGCATCGAGCGCGGTGACGTCTTCGCCGCCGATCAGCAGGCGCCCGCCGGTGGGCTCCTCGAGCCGGTTGATCAGGCGGATCAGGGTCGACTTGCCGGCCCCCGAATGGCCGATGATGCCGAACACCTCGCCGGCCTCGATGGTCAGGTCCAGCGGCTGCAGCGCGGCGATCGCGCGGCCGCCGACGGCATAGGATTTGTGCAGGCGCTGGAACTCGATCACTTCGCGGTCAACCGGGGCATCGACGGGAGGGGGCGTGCAGCCTACCAGCGCGGGGCGGCCCTGGCCCGTGCGGCAGCGCGCAATGATATTCCGTTTGGTTCTAAGCCGGCGTGATCGGGCCCGGACGGGGCCCGGCCGGGCTCAGGGGTGGTCCAGCGGGGTCGGCGCCTGGACCTGGCGGACCCGCTCGCGGTGCAGCAGGTACAGGCCCGAGGCCACGATGATCGCCGCGCCCAGCCAGGTCACCTGGTCAGGCAGCGCCCCCCAGAACAGCAGGTCCCAGCCGATCACCCAGACCAGGCCGGTGTACTCCAGCGGCGCGATCAGCGAGGCCTCGCCCAGCTGGAAGGCCCGGGTCAGGGCGACCTGGCCGCCTGCCCCGGCCAGGCCCATGCCGGCGATCAGGCCCGCGTGGCCCAGCTGCAGCGGCTGCCAATCGGGGATGGCCAGCAGCCCGGCGCCCACCGCCATGATCACCAGGAACCACACCACCATCGACTGCGGGGTGTCGGTGCGGGTGAGCATGCTCACCGTGATCGCGGCGACCGCATAGGCGGTGGCGGCCAGCAGCACCATCAATCCGGGCACGGAGATGAAGCCGCCCACGCCGGGGCGCAGCACCACCAGCACGCCGACCAGGCCGATGCCGATGGCGATCCAGCGGCGCGGGCCGACGTGCTCGCCCAGCAACGGCACCGACAGCGCGGCAATCAGCAGCGGGGCGACGAAGTAGATGGTGTAGGCGGTGGACAGCGGCAGACTGCGCAGGGCGTAGACGAAGCACCCGATCATGGCCATGCCGAGCACGCCACGCAGCAGGTGCAGGCCCCAGCGCCGCGGCACCAGCGACCGCGGCCCGGCGGTGGCCAGCACCCAGACCAGCACGAACGGCAGCGAGGCCGCGCCGCGCAGGAAGGTCACCTGCAGGGTCGGATAGCTGGCCGAGAGCTGCTTCATGCCCGCATCCATCAGCGAGAAGCAGGCGACCGCCATCAGCATCCAGGCGACGGCACGGGTGGGGGATTTCTGCGTGTTCATGACCCATTATCGCCGGAGGCGGCGGGCCGTCCACGCCGGGTGGGTAGAATGTGGGCATTCACACGCTGGAGTTGCCCCATGCCTTCCTTTGACGTCGTCTCCGAAGTCAACACCCACGAACTGACCAACGCGGTCGACCAGGCCAACCGCGAGCTGTCCACCCGCTTCGACTTCAAGGGCGTGGACGCCAGGTTCGTGCTGGAAGACAGCGTGATCAGCCAATCGGCACCGAGCGATTTCCAGCTGCAGCAGATGACCGACATCCTGCGCGCGCGCCTGATCGCCCGTGGGATCGACGTGCGCTGCCTGGAGTTTGGCGATATCGAGACCAACCTGGCCGGCGCGCGCCAGAAGCTCACCGTCAAGCAGGGCATCGAGCAGAAGGTGGCCAAGCAGATCGCGGCCAAGCTCAAGGAAGCCAAGCTCAAGGTCGACAGCCAGATCAACGGCGACAAGCTGCGCGTCAATGGCAAGAAGCGCGACGACCTGCAGGACGCGATCGCCCTGTTGAAGAAGGAAACCTTCGAAGTGCCGCTGCAGTTCGACAACTTCCGCGATTGATCGCACGCCGATCCGCCCGGTTGCCGGCCACTGGCCGGCGTCCGCGCCGGATCAGCCGCGCAGGTGCCTGTACAAGGTAGTCCGCGATATGCCCAACTGGCGCGCCGCCGCCGCGATGTTGCCGTGGTGGGCGGCGACCGCCTCACGCACGCCCTGCGCGTTGAGCGCACGCAGCGAGGGCCGCTCCGCCGCAGCGGCTGCACCGGCACTGCGCAGGCTCGCCCGCGCCGCCAAGGGCCCCCGCAGGTACTGCACGTAGACCGCACTGTCTTGGTCCAGGCGTACGCGATGGGCCGGCCCGGCCTGCAGCAACCGCCGCCGCTGGTGCACGCTGGCGCCGGCAAACAACCCCGCGAGCGTGAGCAACGGCAAGGGCCCGCGCCGCGGCAGCCCGAACAGGCGGCGCGCGACCCGGTTGGCCGCACGCACGCGGCCGTCTTCCTCCACCGCCAGCAGTCCCTGCAACGGCGATGGCAACCAGCGTGCATCGTGCTGCACGGCCAGCAGGTGGCAGGGCCGCAGTTCGGTCATCAGGCGGTTTTCGGTGGACAGCGCGGCCTGGCGGAAATAGCCGTGCAACAGTTCGGCATCGCGATCGCCGGTGCCGGTGATGTCCAGCGCGCCCAGCACCTCGCCATCGAGTCCATGCAGCGGCACGCTCAGGCAGAACACCGCGGCGAAGCGGTCCAGGTAGTGTTCGTTGCCGCGCACCAGCGCGGGCGCATCATCGGCCAGGCTGCAGGCCGGCGCGGTGGTGCCGATGTCGATCTCGCGCAGCCGTCGGCCCACCTGGATCGGGCGCAGCACCGGAACATCGGCCAGGCCATGCTCGCGCTGGGCCACGACCATGCCGCCAGCATTGACGCAGAACAGCGTCCACTGGCGGCCACCGAAGGCGGCCCAGAGGTGGTCGAGATCATCGCGCACGCAGCGCGCCAGGCGGCGGTCGGCCGGGTCGTCCAGGCGTGGCCCGGAGGCGGCCAATGGGGCGTAATGCGGCTCCTGCCGCGGCTGCACGCCGGCCAGCCGCGAGCGCTCCCAGGAGCGCTGCACGGACGGGGCCAGCAGCGACTCGGCCAGTGCCCCGCCGTCGGCGAAACGCTGGCGCGCCGCGGCCAATGCCTGTTGCTGCTCCACCTGCATGCCGCCCATGGGATCCTCCAAACCACCGGATCTGGAGCGTACACCCGCGAAGCTGACTGACTGCACCGTCGCAGGCCCCGCGGCCCGCGACGGTGTGTTTCAGCGTGCTGCCGGCCAGCGGCCGGCACTACCCGATGGTGAGGATCGGCTTGAGGGTGACGCCGCGGGTGCTGTCTTCGGCGGCCTGGTTGATCTGGTCCAGCGGGTAGAACTTCACCAGTCTGTCGAACGGGAAGCGGCCCTGCTGGTACAGCTGCACCAGTTGCGGGATGAACACCTTGGGCACGCTGTCGCCTTCGACGATGCCGCGGATGCTGCGGCCGCCGAGCAGCAGGTTGTTGACGTCGAACTCGGCCTTGGTGCCCAGCTTGGGCGCGCCCACCACGCCGATCACACCGCGTCCGCCCAGCGCTTCGATACCCTGCGCCAGCACCTCGGGGCGGCCGGTGGATTCCAGGGCGAAGTTGGCGCCACCGCCGGTGATCTCACGCACCGCCTCCACCACGTCGACCTCACGGCTGTTGATGACGTGGGTGGCGCCCAGTTCGGTGGCCAGTTCCAGCCGCGAGGGCACCACGTCGATGGCGATGATGGTGGTGGCCCCGGCCACGCGCGCGGCCATCACCGCGCTGAGCCCCACCGCACCGGCGCCGAAGCTGGCAAAGCTGCTGCCGGCGCTGACCTTGAGCGAGTTGATCACCGCACCGGCACCGGTCTGGATCCCGCAGCCGAGCGGGCCCAGCAGTTCGATCGGCGCATCGTCGGGCACCTTGATCGCGTTGTTCTCGCGGCTCAATGCGTAGGTGGCGAACGAGGACTGGGCGAAGAAGTGATCGTGCAGCGGGTTGCCGTCCCGGTCCTGGAGGGCGGTGCTGCCATCGAGCGCGCCGCCGCCGAAGTTGAGCCCGAAGAAGTCCTTGCAGTACGCACCGTGCCCACCGCTGCAGGGGTTGCAGTGGCCGCACGCGCCGTAGGTGAGCACCACGTGGTCACCGACCTTGAGGTCTTTCACGTTCGGGCCGAGCGCTTCGACCACGCCCGCCCCTTCATGGCCAAGTACGGCCGGCAACGGTACCGGGTAATACTGGTCGCGCACGATCAGGTCGGTATGGCACAGGCCGGTGGCGACCACGCGCACCAGTACTTCGTCGTCCTGCGGACCGCGGATGCGGGCCGGCTCGATGGTGAAGGGCTGTTCCTTCTCGCGCACCACGGCCACGGTGATGTCGCGCAGTTCTGCAGTTGCGGTCATGAGGGTCTCCTGGATCAGATCGGGTACGCGAGCGCTTCGCCCTTGACGGTCAGCCACTGCCACTGGGTGAACTCGTCGATGTTGGACGGGCCGCCGATGCTGGTGCCGTTGCCGGAGGCGCCCACGCCACCGAACGGGTTGATCACCTCATCGTTCACGGTCTGGTCGTTGATGTGCAGCAGGCCGGTGCGCAGGCGCTCGCCGAGCGTGAGTGCACGGCCCACGTTGCTGGAGACGATCGCCATCGACAGCCCGTACTCGGTGTCGTTGGCCAGTTCCACGGCCTGGTCATCGGTATCGAACGGCACCACCACCGCGACCGGCGCGAAGATTTCTTCGTGGAAGGCCGGGTTGTCGCGGCTCACCTCGCTGAGCACGGTGGGTTCGAAGAACAGGTCCTGGTAGCTGCCGCCGGTGGCCAGGGTGGCACCGGCGGCCTGCGCATCGGCCACGATCCTTGCGGCATGGTCGCGCTGCTGGGCATTGATCAGCGGGCCGATCGCCACGTCGCCGGTGGCCGGGTTGCCGACCTTGAGCGACTTCGCCTTGGCCACCAGCTTTTCCAGGAAGCGCGCGTAGATGCCGCGCTGGACCAGCACGCGGCCGGTGGCCATGCAGATCTGGCCCTGGTGCAGGTAGACGCCCCAGGCCGTGTTGGCGATGGCCAGGTCGACATCGGCATCGTCCAGGATGATCAGCGAGTTCTTGCCGCCCAGTTCCAGCGACACCTTCTTGAGGTGCTTGCCGGCCGCTTCGCCCACCTTGCGACCGGCCCCGGTGGAACCGGTGAACTGGATCATCGCGATGTTCGGGTCGCTGGTGAGTGCGGCGCCGGCGGCGCCATCGCCGGGCAGCACGTGCAGCAGGCCGGCCGGCAGGCCCGCCAGTTCGAACAGGCGGGCGATGACGAAGCCACCGCACACCGCCGTGCGCGGATCCGGCTTGAGCACCACCGCATTGCCCAGGGCCAGCGCCGGGGCGACCGCACGCATGGCCAGGTACAGCGGGAAATTGAACGGCGCGATCACGCCCACCACGCCCAGCGGGCGGCGACGTGCCAGGTTGAGCCGGCCCGGCTCGGAAGGCAGCACTTCACCGATGCTGCGCGACGGCAGCGCGGCCGCTTCGTGCAGCGCCTTGGTGCTGACCTTGGCCTCGAAGCCGGCCTTGAGCCGGGTCGAGCCGCTCTCGCGGACCAGCCATTCCACGATGTCCTCGTTGTACTGCTCGGCCAGCTGCGCGGCGCGACGCAACACCTGTGCGCGCGTGTCGTAGGGGGCCGCGGCCCACGCGCGCTGCGCGGCCGCGGCGGTGGCGGCCGCGGCGGCAATGCCGGCCGGATCGGTCATCGCGATCTGGCCCAGGACCTGGCCGGTGGCCGGTTCGATCACGTCCTGGGCGCTGGCGCCGGACGGCCACTGGCCGTCGAACAGCTTGCCCGACCACAGGGCGGCGGGGAGGAATTCCGAGGTTGCATGCATCTATTGGCTCCTTTGGACGAAGCACGGCCGCACGGCCGTCTTCTGCACATGGTTCACCCTGGCATTGGATACCTGCCACGCCGCACTGCCTATTGGCCGTGCGCGAAAAACGCGCAAGCCCCTGCCGGTAAAGGGATTTCCAGCATGCCCGGTGTCCAGTTAATGGACAGTGGTGTGCACCGCAACGGCGGCACCACGCGTGCGTGCGGCCATGCGCCGTACAATCGCCTGCCCAGCCAGCGACACCGCCCGCCATGAATGAGCACGCCTTCACCGACGACAGCGCCCCGGACGGCACCGATTTCATCGCCGAAACCCGGACCTGGCTGGAGCAGATCGTGATCGGGCTGAACCTGTGCCCGTTCGCCAAGGCGGTGTACGTGAAGAACCAGGTGCGGTTCGTGCTCAGCGATGCGACCACGCCGGAGGCGCTGGTCGAAGAGCTGGCCGAGGAGCTGGTGCTGCTGCGCGATACGCCTGCCGAGCAGATCGACACCACGCTGATCGTGCATCCGCAGGTACTGACCGACTTCCTGGACTACAACGACTTCCTCGACAATGCCGACGCGGCGATCGAGGCGCTGGACCTGCAGGGCATCCTGCAGGTGGCCAGCTTCCACCCGCAGTACCAGTTCGAGGGCGTGGCCCCGGACGATGTCAGCAACTACACCAACCGCTCGCCCTACCCCACCCTGCACCTGCTGCGCGAAGACAGCGTGGAACGGGCGGTGGCTGCGTTCCCGGATCCGGACGTGATCGTGGAGCGCAACATCGAGACGCTGGACAAGCTGGGCGTGGACGGTTGGACGCGCCTGCTCGGACGCAAGGACAATTCACGATGCCACTGACCCCGGCCATCACCGACTGGGCCGCGCAGCCGCTGCGCGACCGCGTGGTGATCGTCACCGGCGGCGCGCAGGGGGTGGGCCGCGGTATTGCCCAGGCGGTGCTCGGCGCCGGCGGCAGCGTGGTGATCGCCGACCTGGATGCCGCTGCCGGCAAGGCCTGCCTGACCGAATGGGACCTGCCCGAGCGCGCCGCGTTCCAGCGCGCGGACGTGGCCGCCGAGCGCAGCGTGCAGGCGTTGGTGAAGGCGGCGCTGAAGCGTTTTGGGCGTATCGACGGATTGGTCAACAACGCCGGCATCGCCAGCGCGCATGGCACGCCGTTGGCGCAGATGCCGCTGGCCGAGTGGCAGCGCCGGTTGTCGAGCCTGCACGGCGCCTTCCTGTGCAGCAAGCACGCGCTGCCGGCGCTGCGCGAACACGGCGGGGCGATCGTCAACATCGCCTCCACCCGTGCCGGCCAGTCCGAGGCCCACAGCGAAGCCTATGCGGCGGCCAAGGGCGGGCTGCTGGCCTTCACCCATGCGTTGGCGATCAGCGAAGGCCCAGCCGTGCGGGTGAACTGCATCAGCCCCGGCTGGATCACCACCGATGCCTGGCAGTCCCCGGCGCGGCGACGCACACCGAAGCTGTCGCGCCGCGACCACGCCCAGCACCCGGTGGGCCGCGTGGGCCAGCCCGACGACATCGGCGCGTTGGCGGTGTTCCTGTTGTCGGCGTTGTCCGGCTTCATCACCGGCCAGGACCACATCGTCGATGGCGGCATGACCCGGAAGATGATCTACGCCGAGTAAGGCCTCGATCGTCCAGCAGATACCGATCCGGGTCGGGAGGCACCGCCCCCTTGCGTCACGGGGGCGCGCCAACAGGCGCGGGGGTGTGGGTGAGGGTGAGGCGGGGCCCACGGTCTGCAACGCACACCGTGGGAACGCACGTGCGAAGGCAGGTTTACCCCGCCATGCCGTTGTGCCGCAGCAACGCATCCACGTTCGGCGCGCGCCCACGGAAGGCGGCAAAGTTCTCCGCGGCACTGCGGCTGCCACCACGTGACAGCACTTCGTCGCGGAAGCGCTGCCCGGTCTCGGCCACCTGGTCGGGCGCCTCTTCAAACGCGGCGTACGCATCGGCGCTGAGCACCTCGGCCCACTTGTAACTGTAGTAGCCGGCCGCGTAACCGCCGGCGAAGATATGGCTGAACTGGTGCGGGAAGCGGTTCCATGCCGGCGGGCGGTTGACCGCCACTTCGTCGCGCACGCGCTCGAGCAGCTGCAGCACGGTGTCCTGCAGCGGATCGAAGCTGCTGTGCAGCTGCATGTCGAACAGGGCGAACTCCAGCTGGCGCACGGTGAACATGCCGCTCTGGAAGTTGCGCGCGGCCAGCATGCGGTCAAACAGCGCGCGCGGCAGCGGCGCGCCGCTGTCCACGTGCGCGGTCATCGCCTGTACGCGATCCCACTCCCAGCAGAAGTTCTCCATGAACTGGCTCGGCAGTTCCACCGCATCCCACTCCACGCCGTTGATGCCGGCCACGCCGAGTTCGCCGATGCGGGTCAGCAGCTGGTGCAGGCCGTGGCCCATCTCGTGGAACAGGGTGGTCACTTCGTCGTGGCTGAAGGTGGCCGGGGTGCCATCGGCCCCGCGGCCGAAGTTGCAGACCAGGTAGACCAGCGGCGTCTGCACGCCGGCCCGGGTCTGGCGACGGTTGCGGCAATCATCCATCCACGCCCCGCCACGCTTGCCCTCGCGCGCATACAGGTCCAGGTAGAACTGGCCGACCAGCGCGCCCTGCGCATCCACCAGCCGGTAGAAGCGCACGTCCGGGTGCCACACCGGCGCGCTGTCAGGCTGTACCTGCAGGCCGTACAGGCCTTCGATCACGCTGAACAGACCGGCCAGCACCTTCGGCTCGGTGAAGTACTGCTTCACCTCCTGCTCGGAATAGCTGTAACGGGCCTGCTTGAGCTTTTCGCTGGCAAACCCGAGGTCCCAGGCCTCCAGCGAGGCCAGGCCGAGCTCATCGCGGGCGAAGGCCTCCAGCTCGGCGCGGTCGCGCTCGGCGTGCGGCTTGGCGCGCGCGGCCAGGTCACGCAGGAAGCCGAGCACCTGGTCGGCGTCCTCGGCCATCTTGGTGGCGATGGAATATTCGGCATAGTTGGCAAAACCCAGCAGCGCGGCCAGTTCCGCGCGCAGCGCCAGCACCCGGTCGATGTGGGCACTGTTGTCCAGCGCGGCATCGCCGAATTCGGAGGCCCGCAGCGCGTTGGCGCGGTAGAGGGTTTCGCGCAGCGGGCGATGGGTGGCGTAGGTCAGCACCGGCAGGTAGCAGGGCATCTGCAGGGTCAGCTTCCAGCCGGGCAGCCCGTCCTTTTCCGCGGCCGCGCGGGCCGAGGCAATCACGTCCTCGGGCAGGCCGTCCAGCTCGGCGCGCTGCTCGACATGCAGCGACCACGCATCGGTGGCGTCCAGTACGTTCTGCGAGAACTTCGCCGACAGCGCCGACAGTTCTTCCTTGATCGCACTGAAACGCACCTTGGCCTCATCGTCCAGCTCTGCACCGCCCAGGCGGAAATCGCGCAGCGCGTTGTCCAGCACCTTGCGTTGGGCGTCGTCAAAGCCGGCTGCCTCGTCAGTTGCCGCCAGCCGCCGGTACTGCTCGAACAGCGCCAGGTTCTGGCCCAGCGCGCTGCCGAAGCGGGTCACCTTGGGCAGGTTGGCGTTGTAGGCCTCGCGCAGTGCCGCGGTGTTGACCACGCCCTGCAGGTGGCTGACCTGGCCCCAGGCCCGCCACAGGCGCTCGGTGGCATCGTCCAGCGGCACCACGAAGCGGTCCCAGGTGACCGGGCTGACGGTTTCGGCCGCCTTCACCGCGGCCTCGGCGTCGGCCAGCAGTGCGTCGATGGCCGGGCCGATGTGCTCGGGCTGGATCTGGTCGAAACGCGGCAGGCCGGAAAAATCGAGCAGGGGGTTGGTGGGGGTCACAGGCATCTCCAGACAACAGGGCCGCGGCAGCGGCAGTCCCCCACCATATGGCATCGCCCCCGGGCGGGCACAAGCCCCGCCCCGCTCGGACGAGGCCGGCCGTTGCGCCTCAGTACAAGGTTTCCAGCGACACGTGCGGCAGCGCGGGCAGGCCCTGCCCGGCCACCGCGGCGGCGATCACCGCATCGGCCTGTTCCACCTCGATGCCCTGGCGCGGGTACCAGTCCGGGTTGTAGTAGCTGTGCGCGTAGCGCTCGCCGCTGTCGCACAGGATGGTCACGATCGAACCGCTGCGGCCGGCCTGGCGCATCAGCTCGGCCGCCTGCAGCACGCCGATGAAATTGGTCCCGGTGGAGCCGCCCACGCGCCGCCCCAGTTGCCGGCTCACGTGGCGCATGGCGGCCAGGCTCAGCGCATCGGGCACCTTGACCATCGCATCGACGCTGGTCGGAATGAAGCTCGATTCCACCCGTGGCCGGCCGATGCCTTCCACGCGCGAGCCACCACTGCAGGTCAGTTCCCGCCACGGCTGGCCGGCCAGGGCCGCGCAGTAGCCGTCGTAGAACACCGACACTTCCGGGTCGGCGCACAGGATGCGGGTGTCGTGGCGGCGGTAGCTCACGTAGCGCCCCAGGGTGGCGGCGGTGCCGCCGGTACCCGGGCTGCAGACGATCCACTCCGGCACCGGGTGTGGCTCCTCGGCCATCTGCTTGAAGATGGATTCGGCGATGTTGTTGTTGGCGCGCCAGTCGGTGGCGCGCTCGGCATAGGTGAACTGGTCCATGAAGTGGCCGCCGGTCTCGCGGGCCAGCGCTTCGGAGTCGCAGTTCAGGTCGCAGGCGCGCTCGACCAGATGGCAACGGCCGCCGTGGAACTCGATCGCGGCGATCTTTTCCGGCGAGGTGGTGGCCGGCATCACCGCGATGAACGGCAACCCCAGCAGCCGGGCGAAGTACGCCTCGGACACCGCCGTGGAGCCGCTGGATGCCTCGATCACCGGGCGGCCCTCGCGCAGCCAGCCGTTGGCCAGCGCATACAGGAACAGCGAGCGCGCCAGGCGATGCTTGAGGCTGCCGGTGGGGTGGCTGGATTCGTCCTTGAAATACAGGTCGATGCCGGGATGCCCGGGCAGGTCCATCGGGATCAGATGGGTATCGGCCGAACGGTTGAAATCGGCTTCGATCTTGCGGATGGCGGCGGCCACCCATTCACGCTGCGACATGGCCAGGACTGTGCAAGGAGACGCAGCATTCTACGTCGCCTTGCAGCCGCCCCGCTAAACTGGGCGCCGATCGCCGTGATTTCCGCGGCCCCGCTGCCCCAGGATCCCCCATGACCCTTGCTTCCCTGCAGTCCCAGCCCGGCGTCGCCGCCCAGGTGCCGGCCGAAACCACCGGTTTCGTGTTCAACCACACCATGCTGCGCGTGAAGGACATCGCCGCCTCGCTGGACTTCTACACCCGCGTCCTCGGCTTCCGCCTCATCGATCAGCGCGATTTCGCCGAGGCGCAGTTCAGCCTGTACTTCCTGGCCCTGCTGCCCGCCGGCACGGTCATCCCCGAAGGCGACGATGCGCGCCGGGTGTGGATGGCCGGCATTCCGGGCGTGCTGGAACTGACCCACAACCACGGCACCGAATCCCAGGACGGTCCTGTCTACCACGATGGCAACAGCGACCCGCGCGGCTTTGGCCACATCTGCGTGTCCGTGCCCGACATCCAGGCCGCCTGCCAGCGCTTCGACGCCCTGCAGGTGCCCTACCAGAAGCGCCTGGAAGACGGCCGCATGAAGCACCTGGCCTTCATCAAGGACCCCGACGGCTACTGGGTGGAGATCATCTCCAACACGCCGATCGCCTGAGCCCTCCGCGCCGGGCCGGTGCGCGCAGGCGCGGTCAGCAAGGTGCAGATCGCGCCAATGCCGGCACCGCCTCCCGGTGGTATACCTGCGCACCCACCCAACCTGTGGAGTGCGCATGGAAACCATGGAACTGCATCGCGGCCGCCTGATCGACCACCTGCAACTGGTGGTCAAGGACCTGGCCGCCAGCCGCCGCTTCTACCAGGCGGTACTGGACACGATCGGCATCCCGATCGCCGGCGAAGGCGATACGTACTTCTGGGCCGATGAGCTGTTCATCTCCAGCGCCGACAGCGAGGCTGCCGCCGGCCAGCTCACCGGTCGCCACCACCTGGCCTTCCAGGCCCGCGACCGGGCCACGGTCGACGCTTTCCACGCCGCCGCGCTCGCCGCCGGCGGCACCGACCACGGTGCGCCTGGCGAACGCCCGTACCACCCGGGCTATTACGCCGCGTTCGCGCTGGATCCGGACGGCAACAACATCGAGGTGGTGTTCCACGGACCGGCCCGCTACAGCGCCGATTCGGTGAAGGTGACCTTCTAGGTCCTGCCGGGCCTGCGCCCGCGCGGCCCTGCCGCATCGCCCTGGCTGCGGTGGCCCGCACCGCTCCCTGCGCGTCCTTGGCGGCATGAAGATGAACTCTTCATCTTCATGCCGGCCGATCTCACTGGATGAGACCGGCCTGCCCTAGCGTTTGCGCATGGAAACGATCCGCAAGCTGGCCATCCTCGCCGACGCCGCCAAATACGATGCGTCCTGCGCGTCCAGCGGGGCCGGACGCCGTGATTCGCGGGCGTCCGGCGGCATCGGCAGCACCGATGGCCCGGGTATCTGCCACAGCTATACGCCCGATGGCCGCTGCGTGTCGCTGCTGAAGATCCTGCTGACCAACTTCTGCATCTACGACTGCGCCTACTGCGTCAACCGGGTGTCCAGCAACGTGCCGCGCGCGCGGTTCAGCGTGGACGAGGTGGTCACGTTGACCATGGACTTCTACAAGCGCAATTACATCGAGGGCCTGTTCCTCTCCAGCGGCATCATCCGCAACGCCGACTACACCATGGAGCGCATGGTCGAAGTGGCGCGCGTGCTGCGCGAGGAGCACCGCTTCGCCGGCTATATCCACCTCAAGACCATTCCCGAAGCCTCGCCGGAACTGCTGGCGGCAGCGGGGCGCTACGCCGACCGGCTGTCGATCAACATCGAACTGCCCACCGAGACCGGCCTGGCCAGCTTCGCGCCGGAAAAATCCCTGCCCTCCATCCGCGGGGCGATGGGCGAACTGCGCTGGCGGATCGAGGAAGCCAAGGAGGCCAGGAAGGGCGAGGCCAGCGCGTCGGCGCCGCCGGTACCGCGCGTGTCGCGGCCGCGCCCGCCAAAATTCGCCCCGGCCGGCCAAAGCACGCAGATGATCGTCGGTGCCGACGGCGCCAGTGACCAGCAGATCCTCACCGCTGCCGACAACCTCTACGGCAACTACCGCATGCGCCGGGTCTACTACTCCGCCTTCAGTCCAATCCCCGATGCCAGCCGCCTGCTGCCGCTGCAGGCGCCACCGCTGGCGCGCGAGCATCGCCTGTACCAGGCCGACTGGCTGCTGCGCTTCTACGGTTACGGCGTGGAAGAGATCACCGACACCGCCCAGGGCGGCATGCTCGACCTGGATATCGACCCCAAGATGGCCTGGGCGATCCGCCACCCCGAACGCTTCCCGGTGGACCTCAACCTGGCCCCCAAGGAGCTGCTGCTGCGCGTGCCGGGGCTGGGCGTGCGCAACGTCAAGCGGGTATTGATGGCACGCCGCCACGTGCGCCTGCGCGTGGCCGACGTGGCCCGGCTGCGCGCGCCGATGGGCAAGCTGCTGCCCTTCGTGCAACTGGCCGACCACCACCCGCGCAAACAGCTGGATGACCCGGCCACGCTGCGCGCACGCCTGGCACCGCCGCCGAAGCAGGGGTCGTTGTTCGATGCCGTGGCCGCGCACTGAGATGACGCGCTGGAGTGTGCGGATCGATCCGGCCTGGTCGCTGGAGGCCTGGCGCGATGCGGCGCGGCTGGCCCTGCACCGCGCGGTGCCGCCGGAACAGCTGGACTGGCTGCAGGGCGATGACGCCTCGCTGCTGGATGCACCGGCATTGCCAGGGCTTGATGAAGCCACGGAGGGACCGCTGCCGGCACCCACGCGGGTGTCCAGGGCGTTCGTCGAACTCGCCGCCGCGTGCCTGTGCCACCGCGACCGGCAGCGGCTGTCGCTGCTGTATCGCATGCTGTGGCGGATCGCCTCGGGCGAGCGCCACCTGCTTGCCAATCCCACCGACCCGGACGTGCTGCGTGCGATGGCATTGCAGCAGGCAGTGCGCCGCGACACCCACAAGATGAAGGCCTTCGTGCGCTTTCGCAGCGTGCCCGGCGAACCGGATGCGTTCATCGCCTGGTTCGAACCGGAGCACCACATCGTGGACCGCGTGGCGCCGTTCTTCGCCCGCCGTTTCACCGGCATGCGCTGGGCGATCCTCACCCCGTCGCGCAGCGTGCGCTGGGACGGGCAGCAGTTGTCGTTCGGTCCGGGCGGCCACCAGGCCGATGCCCCCACCGGCGACGCCCGCGAGGAGCTGTGGCGCACCTACTACGCCAATATCTTCAACCCGGCCCGGCTCAACACGCGGATGATGCAGCAGGAGATGCCGGCCCGCTACTGGAAGCACCTGCCCGAGGCGAGCCTGTTGCCTGCGCTGGTGCGCGATGCCGGCGACCGCGTGCAGCACATGCACGACCGTGACGCGCAGGCCCCGCAACGGCGCATTCCCGAGCGCACCATCGCGCTGCGCGCACCGGCCACGGCCAAGGGCGATGACCTCGATGCGCTGCGCACCGCGGCGGCGGGTTGCCGCCGCTGCCCGCTGTGGGAGCCGGCCACCCAGACCGTGTTCGGTGAAGGCCCGCAGGACGCCCGGGTGATGCTGGTGGGCGAGCAACCCGGCGACACCGAAGACCTCAGTGGCCATCCCTTCGTCGGCCCGGCAGGCCAGTTGCTCGACCGCGCCCTGCGCGAGCTGGGCATCGACCGCAGCACCCTGTACCTGACCAATGCGGTCAAGCATTTCCACTTCGAGCGGCGCGGCAAACGCCGCATCCATTCCAAGCCGCAGCACACCCACATCAACGCCTGCCGGCCGTGGCTGCTGGCCGAGATCGACAGCGTGCGCCCGCAGGTGATCGTGTGCCTGGACGCCAGTGCCGCCGCGGCGGTGTTTGGTAGCGGCTTCAGCCTGATGCGTGACCGTGGCCGCTGGCACACCCTGGAGGACGGCACGCGCGGGTTCGCGACGGTGCACCCGGCCTGGGTGCTGCGCCAGCCAGCCGGGCCCGACAGCGAGCGCGCGTACCAGCTGCTGGTGGCAGACCTGGCCCGTCTCAACCACGACGCGGACGCCGGGCCGCCGCCGCACTGAGGCCGCGGCGGCGCGGACGCGCCGCCCAGTTTGCTAACCTTGCCGGGGTAGGATGCGCCCCGCAACCACCGCGCGCCGTCGTTCGGTCACTCGAACGGGCCCACGCAATTCCCAGTGAGGCACCTTGTCGAATGGATCACGACGTTTCCCGCCCCATCCCGCTGCGCATCCTCGCCACCGGGCAGTACGTGCCGTCGCGTCGCGTCGATTCGAGTGAATTCGACCAGCGCTGGGGCAAGCCTACCGGCTGGACCCGGCGCCATGTCGGCATCGACTACCGGCATTTCGCCAGCGCCGACGAACCGACCTCGATGATGGCCGCGCACGCCGCCCAGGATGCGCTGCAGCGCGCCGGACTGCGTGCCGACCAGGTCGATGTGGTCATCAGCGTGGGCGGGGTAATGGAACAGGCCATCCCCTGCACGGCCGCACTGGTCCAGCGCCGGCTCGGACTGGCCGGCAGCGGCATTCCCGCCTTCGACGTCAACGCCACCTGCCTGGGTTTCCTGGTCGCCCTGGACCTGGTCGCGGCGGCCCTGGCGACGCACCGCTACCGGCGGGCGCTGCTGGTCGCCGGCGAGGTCGCCTCGGCCGGCCTGAACTGGGACGACACCGACACCGCCGCGCTGTTCGGCGACGGCGGCGCGGCCGTGATCGTCGAGGCAGCCGGGGACGACAGTTCGTCCTGCCTGCTTGCCTCGCACATGCAGACCTTCAGCGAAGGCACCGAGTTCTGCCAGGTGCGCGCCGGCGGCACCCGCGTGCGCCTGGCCGACGGTAGCGAACCGTTCGCCGCCGCCTCGCGCTTCGAGATGTCCGGGCGCTCCACCTACCGCCTGGCCGCGCAGAAACTGCCCGGCTTCATGCAGACCCTGCTGCAGCGTGCCGGGGTAAGCGTGGACGCGCTGGCCATGCTGGTGCCGCACCAGGCCAGTGCCAAGGCGCTGGACCACCTGCAACGTGCGCTGCGGCTGCCACCGGGCTCGCTGGTGCGGATCCTGCAGACCCATGGCAACCAGATGGCTGCCTCCATCCCGCTGGCGCTGCACCATGCCATCGAGAGCGGTGAGCTGCGCCGCGGCGATCAGTTTGCGATGGTCGGTTCCGGTGCCGGCCTGTCCTTTGCCGGCGCCGTACTGAGGTACTGAGCATGGCGCAGATCCTGGTCACCGGCGCCTCCGGCTTCATCGGCCACCACCTCGCCCGGCATCTGGCCGAGGCCGGCCACCGGGTGATCGCCACCGGCCGCGATGCGGCGCGCCTGCCGCACGGCCACGACCGCATCCACCGCGTGACCGCCGACCTGGCCAGCGACGCGCTGGACCCGTTGCTGGCCGGCTGCGAGGTGGTGGTGCACAGTGCCGCGCTGTCCTCGCCGTGGGGCCGTGCCGAGGATTTCCAGCGCGCCAACGTCACCGCCACCGAGCGCCTGCTTGCCGCTGCGCAGCGCCATCACGTGCGCCGTTTCATCCACCTCGGTTCGCCCAGCATCTACTTCCGGTTCCGCGACCAGTACGACCTCGGGGAGGCATTCACGCCCCCGGCGCGCTGGATCACCGCCTATGCACGCAGCAAGTGGGCCTCCGAATGCCGCGTGCGCGAGGCCGCCGGCCACGGCATGCAGACCCTGAGCCTGCGTCCGCGGGCGGTGTACGGCGAGGGTGACCGGGCGATCCTGCCGCGCCTGCTGGCCGTCGCCGCGCGCGGCTGGTTCCCGCTGGTCCACGGCGGCCGCGCCCTGATCGACGTCACCCACATCGACAACCTGGTGGCGCTGATCGCGCACTGCGTGGAGGCCGACGTGCCCGGCGACGGGCGCGCCTACAACGTCAGCAACGGCGCGCCCGTCCACGTGCGCACGCTGCTGGAAACCCTGTTCGCCGCGCTCGGCCAGCCGGTGCGCCTGGTCCTGGTGCCGCGCCTGCCGGCCCTGGCGCTGGCCACGCTGGCCGAACAGGTGGCCCGCCTGCGGCCGGGCCAGCCCGAGCCGCGCCTGAGCCGCTACGGCATCGGCGTGCTCGGCTATTCGCAGACCCTGGACATCGGCCGTGCGCGCCGTGAACTGGGCTACCAGCCGCACACCGACCTGCCCGCCAGCCTGGCCCGCTATGCACAGTGGTGGAGGCGCCATGGCCAGGCTTGAATGGCGGCTCTACGAGGCCGGCTACTGCACCCATCCCGAACGCGCCACCCGCCAGGGCGCACCGGCGCGTAGCTGTGAGTTTCCCGCGCTGGTGGCGCTGCTGCGCCATCCCACGCAGGGCTGGATCCTGTTCGACACCGGCTATTCCGAACATTTCCTGCACGCCACTGCGGCCTTCCCCGAGCGGCTGTACCGCGTGGTGACGCCCGTGCACCTGCCGCCGCAGGCCGCACTGGCCGCGCAGCTGCGCCGCGACGGCATCGCCCCGGAAGACATCGCGTGGATCGTGGTATCGCACCTGCACGGCGACCACATCGGCGGCCTGGCCGATTTTCCGCGGGCACGCATCGCCTGCTCGCGCGACGCCTGGGACGACCTGCAGGCGCGCTCGCGGCTGGGAGCGCTGCGCATCGGCCTGCTGCCGACGTTGCTGGCGCACTGGAAACTCACCCCACCGCAATGGTTTGAGGATCAGCCCGAGGTCGCGCTGCCTGCGCCGCTGGCCAGCTTTGCACGCGGCCGGGATCTGTTCGGCGACGCCAGCCTGCTGCTGGTGCCGCTGCCCGGCCATGCCGCCGGCCATTTCGGCGCGCTGTTCGATGACGGCCAGGGCCCGGTGCTGCTGGTCGCCGATGCCAGCTGGTCATCGCAGGCGATCCGCGACAACACCCCCCCGCCGGCCCTGGTCACCGCGTGGCTGGGCAGCACGGCGGTCTACCGCGACACGCTGGCGCGCCTGCACGCCCTGCACCGCATCGCGCCCGAGCTGCGCATGGTGCCCTCGCACTGCCCCGAATGGCGCCCGCGCCCGGGCGCGTCGGCATGACCGGCCGCGTGCTGATCCTGGGCGGGCGCGCCCCGGTGGCGCTGGACCATGCGCGGCGCTTCCATCGCCTCGGCTGGACCGTGCAGGTGGCCGACAGCATTCCCTGCCGACTCACCGGCTGGTCATCGGCGGTGGCCGCCACCCACGCGCTGCGCCCGCCGCGCTTCGACCCGCGCGGTTTTGCCAGCGACCTCAACCGCATCGTCAGCGCGCAGCGCATCGACCTGGTGCTGCCCACCTGCGAAGAAGCGCTGCACCTGTCGCGGCATCGCGCCGCGCTGCCGGCATCGCTGCACGTGGCGGTGGACCACTTCGATACGCTGGCCGCCCTGCACAGCAAGTGGGACTTCCTGCGCGCCGCGCGCCAGCACGGCATGCCCGTGCCCGACAGTGGCCGGGTGCACACGCTGGAGCAGGCGCGCGAATGGGCGCAGGGACGCCCGGTGGTACTCAAGCCGGAGTTCTCGCGCTTTGGCGTGCATGTGCGGCTGTACCCGCAGGGCATCCCCGACGATGCACAGGCGCTGGCGCCATTGGGCGCCTGGGTGGTGCAGGCCTACCTGGCCGGCGATG
Organism: Stenotrophomonas maltophilia; assembly: GCA_002435595.1. GTDB lineage: Bacteria > Pseudomonadota > Gammaproteobacteria > Xanthomonadales > Xanthomonadaceae > Stenotrophomonas > Stenotrophomonas maltophilia_AC. The sequence continues at coordinate 11,120 of DJBL01000142.1, read as the reverse complement.
AACTGTGCAGCTACGCCATCGCCCACCGCGGCCGCCTGCTGGCGCACGCGATCTACCGCCCCACGCACCGGCTGCGGGGCAGCTCCAGCTACTACTTCCAGCCGGTGCAGCGGCCTGCGATCGGCGCGGCGATTGCCGCGCTGGTGGCTGGTACCGGCTACAGCGGCCAGATTTCCTTCGACTGGATCGAGGCCGCCGACGGCAGCGCGCAGGCGCTGGAATGCAACCCGCGCGCGACCAGCGGCCTGCACCTGTTCCCCATCGACGCGGACCTGCCCGGCGCGCTGCTGGGCGACGGTGACCTGCGCGTGCCGCATTCGCCGCGTGCACGGATGATCGCCGTGCTGATGGCCACCGCAGGGGTGCGGGAGGCCCTCCGGCGCGGGCAGCCGGGTCGCTGGCGGGAGGACTGGCGCGGTGCCGACGATGTGATCTCGGTCGCCGGTGATCGCCTCACGCCGTTGGGCAGCCTGGTCGACCTGGCGTCCTATGCGCGGCTGGCGCTGCGCCAGGGCTGCAACCTGCGCGAAGCGGCCACGCGTGACATCGAATGGGACGGCGAACCGCTGCCGGCACTGCAGGCATGAACGGGGCGACCGAGGGGCACGCGCGTTTTGTCGCCAGCGCCCGTGCCTTCGCCACCCTCCATGCCGGCGTCCCGGTGCAGTCGCTGGTGTCCAACGTGCATGCACGGGTGGAAACCCTGGACATCGGCGCCGGCGAACTGCCGGTCAGCGTGCATGACGGCCGCGCGGGCGACGCCTGGGTGTGTTCGCCACGTACCACCTACGCCGATTACGCCGCCGAGGAAGGTGGGCGGTATCTGCCCGACTGGGCCGCGCCGCTGGCCCGAAGGGTGATCGCCTCGCACGGCCCGCTGCTGCAGTGGAGCGGCCTGGACAAGGCGGTATCGATCAACAACTGGCTGCTGTCCACCAACCTGTATCCGGCGCTCGCCCAGGTCGATCCTGCCGCGCTGCTGCGACAGGCCAGCGCACGCTGGCCCGGGCATACGCTGTGGTTCCGTTCGCTCAACGCACACGACAACGCCGACTGGCTCGCCGCGCTGCAGGCCGCCGGCTGCCAGCTCGCCGCCAGCCGCCAGGTCTACCTGTACGACGATTTCGACCAGCTGGCCCGCCGCCACGGCAACCTCGCGGCAGACCTGGCGCTGCTGCGCCGGACCCCGTTGCAGCCGTGCCACGACGATGACATCACCGAGGCCGACTACGCGCGCATCGCCGAGCTCTACGCGCTGCTTTACATCGGCAAGCATTCGCGCTTCAACCCGGTGTACGGCGCCGACTTCCTGCGCCAGTGGCATCGCGCGGGCCTGCTCACCTTCGACGGCTTCCGCGCCGACGATGGCCGGCTCGCCTGCATCATGGGACTGTTCCGGCAAGGGCGCACCGCCACGGCCCCGATCGTCGGCTACGACACCACCCAGCCGCAGAAAACCGGCCTGTACCGGCTCGCCACCGCCTGTGCCTACCGCGCCTGCCGCGCGCACGGATGGCGGCTGAATTTCAGCGCCGGGGCCGCCCACTTCAAGCGGCTGCGCGGCGGTGTTCCCAGCATCGAATACAGCGCCGTCTATGCCCGGCACCTGCCGCGGCGCACGCGCCTGGCCGTGGATGCCCTTTCCACACTGACGTGCCGGCTCGGCACGCCCCTGCTGCGCAGATTCCGCCTATGACCGCCTGGCATCCGTTGTTGTACACCCACTGGTACGCCGTGGCCCGCGCCGACGACGTCGGCACCACGCCGCTGGCGGTCACCGTGCTGGACACACATGTGGCCCTGGCGCGCACCGGCACCGGCGCACTGATCGCGCTGGAAGACCGCTGCCCGCATCGGCACGCGCCGCTCTCGGCCGGGTGCGTGCGCGGCGACCGCCTGGCCTGCCCGTACCACGGCTGGGCGTTCGATGCCGATGGCCGGCTCTGCGAGGTGCCCGGCCTGCCGGCGCAGGCGGCGCTGCCCCAGGTGCGGGTGCGCCGCTTTGCCACCTGCGAACTGGACGGGTTCATCTGGCTGCGCCCGGGCGATACCGGCGCCGAACACCCGCACGCCATGATCCGCGCCACCGACCCGCGCACCCGCCGCTTCCTGTGGCGCACGCGCTGGTCGGCCCACGTGGTCGATGCGATGGAGAACTTCCTGGATCCGTTGCACACCCACTTCATCCACGCCGGCCTGGTGCGGCGCGACGCGGCCCGGGTACAGGCCAGCGCGCACTTCCTCCCCACCGCGGAGGGCTTCTGCGTGGACTACCGCGGCATGCCCTCGCAGTCCGGGTTGCTGTACCGCCTGTTCGAATCCCGACGCAGCGCCGAACGCGCGCATTTCGCCGCGCCGGGCAGCGCGCGGCTGGAGTACGCGTACGCCAATGGCAGCCGCGTCCTGATCGACCTGCACTTCACCCCGCACTCTGCGGACCAGACCGATGTGTTCATCACCCTGCACGTGGAGCGCCGCTGGGCGCCGGCCTGGGCGGTGCGCCTGTTCGCCTGGCCGTTCCTGAAACGGGTCAACGACCAGGACATGGCCATGCTGCAGTTGCAGGCGCAGAACAAGCGCAGGTACCCGGGCCGCAAGGGGGCCTCGACCACGTTGGACATCGTGCGCGGCACGCTGGAGCACTTCTGGGCCCACGGCGAGCTGCCGCCGACCGCCACCGCCCGCACCATCGAGATCATGCTCTGAGGGACGCGTGCCGGACGTGGTGCCGGCACCTCACCCGCAGCGAGGATGGCGTCAGTGCGCCGCCATGTAGATGTCCTGCAGGACCGCCTTTTCCAGCTCCAGTTCGCTGAGCAGGTTCTTGACGATGTCGCCCAGGCTGAGGATGCCGACCAGCTTGGCGTTCTCGGTCACCATCAGGTGGCGGTGACGGGAGTAGGTCATCAGCGCCATCGCCTGCTTGAGCGTGGCGTCCGGGGCGATGCCTTCCAGGCCTGCCGACGGCAGGGTGGCGATGACGCGGCGGCCGGCCTGCGGGCCGTCGTCGGCCAGGCTGCGCACGATGTCCTTCTCGGAGATGATCCTTACCGGTGCATCGTCCTTCATCACCACCAGGGCAGCGATCTTGTGCGCGCTCATCTTGTGGGCGGCGGCACCGATGGTGTCGTCCACGTCGATGGTGACGATGGCTTCTTTCTTGGACTGCAGGAGTTCGCGGACGTTCATTCTTGTTTCCTGTTACAGGTTACTGAAGTCGAGAGGTGCGCCTGATTGCAGCGAGGGGAGCAGACTGTCGCCGGCCCGGGCCTCGGTCACTCGATTCTACGGCCGCACCTTGGCCCAGGAGTTTGCAGATCTGGGACAGTTCGTCGCTGAAAACGCTTGACGCCCCGAGAATGGCACCGCGACTAAAACCGTCGCTGAATGCTGTCGCAGGGCAAGACTAAAGTTCCATCGCCCGCTGCCGCGCCGCCACCCGCAGGCGGCGGGGTGACGAGGTGGATCACCCCACGGCGGGATGCAGCCGCGATGACGTGGATCCACGTCATGGGTGGATGCGCGCGATGCCGGAATGACGTGCAGCCACGCATGGCGTGGCTCTACGGGTGACGCGACCACCCCGTGGGTGGATACGCGTGATGCCTGACAACGTGCAGCCACGCATGGCGTGGCTCTACGGGTGGCGTGGATCCACCCCGTGGGTGGATGCTCGCGGTGCCGGAATGACGTGCAGCCACGCATGGCGTGGCTCTACGGGTAACGTGGATTCACCCCGTGGGTGGATGCGCGTGATGCCGGATAACGTGCAGCCACGCATGGCGTGGCTGTACGGGTGACGTGGATCCACCCCGTGGGTGGATGCGCGCGATGCCGGAATGACGTGCAGCCACGCATGGCGTGGCTCTACGGGTGACGCGGCCACCCCATGGGTGGATGCGCGTGATGCCGGAATGACGTGCAGCCACGCATGGCGTGGCTCTACGGGTGGCGTGGATCCATCCCGTGGGTGGATGCGCGTGATGCCTGGCAACGTGCAGCCACGCATGGCGTGGCTCTACGGGTGACGCGGCCACCCCATGGGTGGATGCGCGCGATGCCGGACGACGTGCAGCCACGCATGGCGTGGCTCTACGCGGGACGCTCTCGCGTCATTCCACGGTCACGCTCTTGGCCAGGTTGCGCGGCTTGTCCACGTCGGTGCCGCGCGCCAACGCGGTGTGGTAAGCCAGCAGCTGCACGGGGATGGTGTGCACCACCGGGCTGAGCACGCCGGCATGGCGCGGGGTGCGGATCACGTGCACGCCCTCGGATTCGGCGAAATTGCTGTCCTGGTCGGCAAACACGAACAGTTCGCCACCGCGCGCACGCACTTCCTGCATGTTGGATTTGACCTTCTCCAGCAGGCTGTCGTTGGGCGCGATCACCACCACCGGCATGTCTTCGTCCACCAGCGCCAGCGGGCCATGCTTGAGCTCGCCGGCCGGGTAGGCCTCGGCGTGGATGTAGGTGATTTCCTTGAGCTTGAGCGCGCCTTCCAGCGCGATCGGATAATGCAGGCCACGGCCCAGGAACAACGCACTGCTCTTGCGCGCGAAGCGCTCGGCCCAGGCGGCGATCTGCGGCTCCATGTTGAGCGCATGCTGCACGCTGCCCGGCAGGAACCGCAGCTGCTCCAGGTAGTCCGCCTCCTGCGCGGCATCCACCCGGCCGTGCAGCTTGCCCAGCACCACGGTCAGCTGGAACAACGCAGCCAGCTGGGTGGTGAAGGCCTTGGTCGAGGCCACGCCGATCTCGGCGCCGGCGCGGGTGTAGCAGACCAGTTCGCTGGCACGCGGGATCGCGCTTTCGGGCACGTTGCAGATCGACAGCGTGTGCAGGTGGCCCAGCGACTTGGCGTATTTCAGCGCTTCCATCGTGTCCAGCGTTTCGCCGGACTGGGAGATGGTCACGATCAGGTGCCTGGGGTTGGCGTAGGCGGCGCGGTAGCGGTACTCGCTGGCGATCTCCACGCTGCACGGCAGGCCGGAGATCGATTCGATCCAGTAACGCGCGGTCAGCCCGGCGTAGTAGCTGGTGCCACAGGCCAGGATCTGCACGCCTTCGATGCCGGCCAGGACCGCCTCGGCATTCTTGCCGAACAGCTCGGCCGGGAAGCCACCGGCGTCGATCGCCGCCTCGATGGTGTCGCCCAGCGCACGCGGCTGCTCGTGGATTTCCTTCTGCATGAAGTGGCGGTACGGGCCCAGCTCCAGCGAGGCCAGCGACACATCGGACAGGTGCACGCCGCGGTCGACCGGCTGGTTGTGCTCGTCATATACCTGCACGCCATCGCGGCGCACGTCGGCGGTGTCGCCCTCTTCCAGGAAGATCACCCGGCGCGTGGCCGACACGATGGCCGAGACGTCGGAGGCCACGAAGTTCTCGCCCTCGCCCAGGCCCACCAGCAGCGGGCAGCCCATGCGCGCGCACACGAAGTGGTCCGGCTCGGCCCGGCTCATCACCGCCAGCGCGTAGGCACCGGTGAGTTCCTTGACCGTGCGCTGCAGCGCCGAGAGCAGGCTGTCGCCGCCCTTGAGGTGGTGGTGCATCAGGTGCGCGATGACCTCGGTATCGGTCTGCGACTCGAACACGTAGCCCAGCGCACGCAGCTTCTCGCGCTGTTCTTCGTGGTTCTCGATGATGCCGTTGTGGACTAGGGCCACGCCGTGGCTGATGTGCGGGTGGGCGTTGGCCTCGGTCACCCCGCCGTGGGTGGCCCAGCGGGTGTGGCCGATCCCGAGCAGCGCATCGAACCCTTCACTGGCGGCGGCCTTCTCCATCTCGGCCACGCGGCCGGTACGCCGCACCCGGCGCACGTCCGGCTGGGCCTGGCGCTGGTCGAGCACGGCGATGCCGGAGGAATCGTAACCGCGATATTCCAGTCGCTTCAGTCCTTCGATGAGGACCGGTACCACATCGCGATTCGCGATCGCTCCCACAATGCCGCACATAGATTCTGATCCGAGGTATCGAGCCTCGCATTCTAGCGTGGCGCCTGTGTCCGGGACGCCGCCGCCGGCTTAACAAAAGTGTCCGGCGTACTGTCCGCGGACACCCGGACATCCGGATCGCGCTCGCAACCCGTTGATTTCACTACTGCAAAAGTTGGCACGGCGCGTGCTTGATAGAGGGCAACCCAACCGCGAACGAGCCCGATGATCCGCGACACTTCCGCCCAGGACCAGACCCTCTCCGTTGCCGGCACGGCAGCCCCGTGGAAGCGTTGGCTGTGGCCGGGCTTGGCCGCGCTGGTGGTGCTGCTGGCGATCGGCTTCGCCGCCCGGGCCTGGCTGGGCGCAAGCCGATCCTTCGACAGCAGCCGGGTGCGCATCGCCGAGGTCAAGCGCGGCGACCTGGTCCGTGACATCGCCGCCGACGGCCGCGTGATCGCCGCCAACAGCCCGATCCTGTATGCGATCTCGGCCGGCACGGTGGACCTGAAGGTGGTGGCCGGCGACGTGGTCAAGAAGGGCCAGGAACTGGCGGTGATCGACAGCCCCGAACTGCGCAGCAAGCTGGCCCAGGAACAGGCCACCCTGGCCGGCTTGGAAGCGGAAGCCAGCCGCGCCACCCTCGATGCCACCCTGGCCCGGGCCAAGGCGCGCAAGGAAACCGACCAGGCCAGCATCGAACGGCAGGCCGCCGACCGCGATCTGCAGCGCTACCAGCGCGGCTTCGACGGTGGCGCGGTGCCGCAGATCGACCTGGCCAAGGCCAACGATTCGCTCAAGAAGGCCGACATCCAACTGGCCAACGCCCAGACCGACGCCCGCCTGCAGGGCCAGGGCGCGGACCTGGATGCGCGCAACAAGCACCTGCTGGCCGAGCGCCAGAAGGCGGTGGTGGCCGAAGTGCAGCGCCAGGTGGATGCGCTGACCCTGCGCGCGCCGTTCGATGGCCAGGTCGGCCAGGTCCAGGCCACCCAGCACACCAACGTGATCGCCAACGCGCCGATCCTGGGCGTGGTCGACCTGTCGCGCTTCGAAATCGAAATCAAGGTGCCGGAGAGCTTCGCCCGTGACCTGGCGATCGGCATCCCGGCGCAGCTGACCAGCGGCAACGGCCAGCCGTTCCCGGGTGAGATCAGCGCGGTGTCCCCGGAAGTGGTGGCCGGTGAAGTCAACGCCCGCATCCGCTTCTCCGACAAGCAGCCGCAGGGGCTGCGCCAGAGCCAGCGGATGCAGGCCCGGGTGGTGCTCGATACGCGCCGCAACGTGCTCAAGGTCGAGCGCGGCCCGTTCGTCGAACAGGGCAACGGCCAGGCCTACGTGATGAACGGCAGCAGCGCGGTGCGCCGCCCGGTCAAGCTCGGCGTGAGCAGCCTGGGCGAAGTGGAAATCCTCTCTGGCCTGCAGCCCGGCGATCGCGTCGTGGTTTCCGGCAGCGATCTGTTCGGCGATGCCGAACAGGTCTCCCTCAACTGATACTCCCAACGAACTGAAAAGGAAAACAGCCATGCTCGAGATGCGCTCGGTCGCCAAAGTGTTCCGCACCGAACAGGTGGAAACCCATGCCCTGCGGTCGCTCGACCTGCACGTGCGCGAGGGCGAGTTCGTTGCCGTGACCGGTCCGTCCGGTTCGGGCAAGACCACCTTCCTCAACATCGCCGGCCTGCTGGAGACCTTCACCAGCGGCACCTACCTGCTCGACGGCCAGGACGTGAGCACGCTCGGCGATGACGCGCGCAGCCGCCTGCGCAACCAGAAGATCGGCTTCATCTTCCAGGGCTTCAACCTGATCTCGGACCTGAACCTGTTCGACAACGTCGATGTGCCGCTGCGCTACCGCGGCATGCCGGCGGCCGAGCGCAAGCAGCGCATCGAGAAGGCCCTGGGCCAGGTCGGGCTGGGCTCGCGCATGAAGCATTACCCGGCTGAACTGTCCGGCGGCCAGCAGCAGCGTGCGGCCATCGCCCGCGCCCTGGCCGGCAGCCCGCGCCTGCTGCTGGCCGACGAACCGACCGGCAACCTGGACAGCCAGATGGCCCGCGGGGTGATGGAACTGCTCGAGGAGATCAATGCCGCCGGCACCACCATCGTCATGGTTACCCACGACCCGGAACTGGCCGCCCGTGCGCAGCGCAACGTGCACATCGTCGATGGCCAGGCCACCGATCTGATCCGCGAGCCGGTGCTGGCCACTCCACGCGCCGTCGTCGCCACTGCCAACGACTGAGGCCCACCATGCTCGCCTACTACTTTCGACTGGCGCTGCGCAGTTTCCGGCGCAACAAGATACTCACCGCCCTGATGGTGGTCGCCATCGGCCTGGGCATCGGTGCCTCGATGACCACCCTCACCGTGTTCCATGTGCTGTCCGGCGATCCCATCCCGCAGAAGAGCGACCGCCTGTTCAACGTGCAGGTCGACCCGCGTCCGATGCTCGGCTTCCAGCCCGGTGAAGAGCCGGAAGACCAGGTCACCCGCTTCGATGCCGAGGCCCTGCTGCGCGAACGCCAGGCCAAGCACCAGGCGATGATGACCGGCGGCGGGGTCACCCTCGAACCGGACAAGACCTCGCTGCGGCCCTTCGACACCGACGCGCGCTACACCTCCACCGATTTCTTCCCGATGTTCGATACGCCGTTCCTGTATGGCCGCGCCTGGCCGGCGGCCGATGACGAGGGCCGGGGCCGGGTGGCGGTGATCTCGCGCACGCTCAACCAGAAGCTGTTTGACGGTGCCGACAGCGTGGGCAAGCCGATCCGGATGGACGGCACCACCTTCACCGTGGTCGGCGTGCTCGACGAGTGGAATCCGAACCCGCACTTCTATGACCTGGAAACCGGTCGTTACGGCAGCAGCGAGGATGTCTACCTGCCCTTCTCCACCGCGATGGACCTCAAGCTGGGCCGCAACGGCAACATGAACTGCTGGGGCAACACCAACGGCGATGAAACCGCGGTCAACGCCCCCTGCACCTGGCTGCAGTACTGGGTCGAGCTGCCCTCTGCCGATGATGCCGCCGATTACCGTGCCTACCTGGACAACTATTCGGCCCAGCAGAAGGCGTCCGGTCGCTTCCAGCGCCCGTCCAACGTCCGTCTGCGCAACGTCATGGAATGGCTGGACTACAAGCAGGTGGTGCCCGGCGACGTGCGCCTGCAGCTGTGGCTGGCGATGGGCTTCCTGCTGGTCTGCCTGATCAACACCGTGGGCCTGCTGCTGGCCAAGTTCCTGCGCCGCAGCGGCGAGATCGGCGTGCGTCGCGCGCTCGGTGCCAGCCGCGGGCAGATCTTCCTGCAGTCGCTGGTGGAAGCGGGCACGGTCGGCCTGGCCGGCGGCGTGCTCGGCCTGGGCCTGGCCCTGATCGGCCTGTACGCGGTGCGCCAGCAGCCGGTGGAGTACGCAAAGCTGGCCACCCTGGACGGCCAGATGCTGCTGCTCACCCTGGGCCTGACCCTGGTCGCCAGCCTGCTGGCCGGATTCCTGCCGGCGCTGCGCGCGATGCAGGTGACGCCCGCCATCCAACTCAAAACGCAGTAAGGATCCGGAGCACATCATGGATATCCGTCCCATCCTCACCACCCTGCGCCGGCACAAGACCGCCGCAGCGCTGATCGTGCTGGAGATCGCGCTGACCTGTGCGATCGTCTGCAACGCGCTGTTCCTGATCGGGCAGCGCATCGAGACCATCAACCAACCCAGCGGCATCGCCGAGAACGAGCTGCTCGAAGTCCGCCTGGGCGGCATCGGCAAACAGGTCAATGTCGAGGCACGCACCCGCGAAGACCTGGCCGCACTGCGCAGCGTGCCCGGGGTGAAAAGCGCGGTGTCGCTCAACCAGCTGCCGTTCCGACGCAACTCCTGGAACAGCAGCCTCTCGCGCGTGCCCGACCAGGAACGCCCGACCTTGAACGCCGCCCAGTACTTCGCCCGCGAAGGCACGCTGGATACGCTCGGCGTGGAGCTGATCGCCGGTTCGGACTTCCAGCCCGGCGAATACCGCGAGTACGAGGAGGTCATCAACGACCCGGCCTCGGAAACCAAGGGCAGCTCGGTGATCCTGACCAAATCGGCCGCCGACAAGCTTTATCCCGACGGCGACGCGCTGGGCAAGACGGTCTACAGCGGCCGCATGCCGCTGCGCGTGACCGGCGTGGTCAAGGAACTGGGTCGGCCCGCCAAGGTCGAGGGTGACAGCCATCACTCGATGATCCTGCCGGTGCGGATGACCTACGAGATGGGCTTCTACCTGATCCGCGTCACCGATCCGGCGCGCCGCGATGAGGTGCTCAAGGGATCGGTGGCCGCGCTGGAGCGGGTCGACCCCAGCCGCCTGGTGCGCGCCAAGGTCACCTACGAGGAAACCCGCAACAAGTTCTTCGCCAACGACCGCGCCATGGTCGGGCTGTTGATCACCGTCTGCGTGGCCCTGCTGGTGGTGACCGCGCTGGGCATCGTCGGCCTGGCCAGTTTCTGGGTGCAGCAGCGGACCAAGCAGATCGGCATCCGGCGTGCGCTGGGCGCCACCCGCGGCCAGATCCTGCGCTACTTCCAGACCGAGAACTTCCTGCTGGCCACCGTTGGCATCGTGCTCGGCATGTTGATGGCCTACACGATCAACCTGTACCTGATGAACAACTACGAGCTGCCGCGCATGCCCATCAGTTACCTGCCGATCGGCGCGGTGCTGCTGTGGATGCTTGGCCAGATCGCTGTCTTCGGCCCGGCCCGTCGTGCCGCCGCCGTTCCTCCCGCCGTTGCCACCCGGAGTGCCTGATATGCGTACTACCCTGCTTTGCGCTGCTGTGATGTCCCTCCTGCTGGCCAGCGCTCCAGCGCTGGCCGCTCTCCTGCAGACCGATACCGCCACGATGACCTGGCAGGACGGCGCCCACCAACTGGGCCTGGAATCCCGCGACGGGATCGTGCGGGTCACCCAGACCGATCCGGCCCACTTCGGCGTGCGCAGCGGCGACCGGCTGCTGCGCATCGACGGCCAGCCGGTGCGCAGCCTCGATGACGTGACCTCCTTCCTGGCCCGCAACAGCCGCTCGCGGGTGCCGGTGATCCTGCTGCGCAAGGGCAGCCAGATGACCGTCACCATCGACGCGGCGGCCTGGAGCAAGGTGCTGCCCCCCGCCCGCCGGCGCCGCCTGCACCGCCAGATCGGAA
>DJBL01000095.1 GCA_002435595.1 Stenotrophomonas maltophilia | reverse complement strand
CGCTCACGGCCACGTCCGGGGCGTGCCCGCGCCGGCGCGCGAGGCCCAGGCCCAGCCCCGCGATCCCCAACAGCCCCGCCACTCCCGCGATCACGATCATGGCCATCAGCGCTGCCGCCCTGGCCGGCACCGCACCCGTATTGTCGCCACTGCACCCACGTCGTCCGTCCTGGCATTGCTGGTACTGCGCACCGTTGCCACGGCATCGGCGCCATCTTCAGCAACTTTAATGTCGCCCCCCGCTCCGCACCGGCACGGGCCACCCGGCCAGCCCAGTCCCGGCGCTGACAACACCCTCCGGCGGAATGCACTAGAATGGCGCCGCGCGACCCGTCACCCGATCCGACGAAGTCGCTTTTTTTGTTTTGCAACCCACCTTTTGCTGGTTCGTTCGCCGCTGTTCGCCACCGTTCGCACCATCGGAGCCACCATGTTATTTGAAACCCTCGAATCCTCCGGTCACGAACAGGTGGTGTTCTGCCACAACCGCGACGCCGGCCTGAGGGCGATCATCGCCATCCACAACACCACTCTGGGCCCGGCCCTGGGTGGGGTGCGCATGCGCCCCTACGCCAGCACCGACGAGGCGCTGGCCGATGCGCTGCGGCTCAGCCGCACCATGACCTACAAGAACGCCCTGGCCGGGCTGAACGTGGGTGGCGGCAAGGCGGTGATCATCGGTGACCCGCGCCAGGACAAGAGCGAGGTGCTGTTCCGCGCGTTCGGGCGGTACGTCGATTCGCTGGGGGGCCGCTACATCACTGCCGAAGACGTCGGTACCGACGTCAACGACATGGAAAACATCTACCTGGAGAGCGAGTACGTCACCGGCGTGCACCAGGTCCACGGTGGCTCCGGCGATCCGGCCCCGTTCACCGCCTATGGCGCGCTGCAGGCGCTGATGGCCTCGATGCAGCACAAGCTGGGCCACGAGGAAGTGGGCAAGGCCAGCATCGCGGTGCAGGGCCTGGGCCATATCGGCATGGAACTGGTCAAGCTGCTGCGCGATCGCGGCGCCAAGCTGTACGTGACCGACCTCAACAGCGCGCTGGTCGAGCGCGCGGTCACCGAGTACGGCGCCGAGGCGGTCAAGCCCGACGAGATCTACGACGTGAACGCCGATGTGTTCGCGCCCTGCGCGCTGGAAGGGGCGATCAACCCGCACACGCTGCCGCGGCTGAAGTGCAGAATCGTCTGCGGCACGGCCAACAACCAGCTCTCCAGCCTGGAAGTGGGCGATGAGCTGCACGCGCGCGGCATCCTGTACGCGCCCGATTACGCGGTCAACGCCGGTGGCGTGATGAACGTGTCGCTGGAGATCGACGGCTACAACCGCGAGCGCGCCATGCGCCTGATCCGCAGCATCTACCACAACCTGGGCAGGATCTTCGCGTTGTCCGAGCGCGAGGGCATCGCCCCGCAGCGCGCGGCCGACCAGATCGCCGAGACGCGCATCCAGTCGATCGGCAAGCTGAAGATGCCGTTGGGCCGCGCCACCCCGCGCCTGGGCACCCTGCGCGGCAGCTGATCGGCGTCTTCGCCGCGGCAACGAAACAGGGCGCGACTGGGTCGCGCCCTTTTCATTTTTCCGGTGTTCGGCGGCGCGCCGGCAGCGCGTGCGGGGCGCCCGGTCGGGCACCCCGCACGCGATGCTCAGAACGCGGCCGAGTAGCGCAGCGCCACCTGGCTGAGATCGCCACGCGGACCAAAGCGCTGGTCGTAGCCGAAGGCCACGCGGCTGTGGCGGGTCAGCCACGATTCCACTGACAGCCCGAACAGGCCGCCCGAGCGCGCCGGCTGCAGGCCGGCCATCGGCGCCCACGCGTCCACGCCAACGAAGCTGGCGTCCTGGGTGAGCCCGGTGCTGGACAGCAGCTGCTGCCACTCCGCGTAGCCGCGCAGTGCCCAGTTGCCCCACTGGCGTTCGGCACGCACGCCGGCCAGGGCCTGGCTGCGCGTGCTCAGGTTGCCTTCGGTACGCAGGCCAAAGCCCAGGCCGCCCTGCTCGCTGAAGCGATCGCTGTCCACGCGCGAGTAGTCCGCGCCCAGGTACGGGGTGAGCGAGGCGCGCCCCTGGCCGAAGCGGTACCCGGCTTCCACGCTGGCCGCACTGAAGCTGCCGCCGTAGCGCGCGTTGACCCCGTACTGGCCGGCACCGAGCAGCAGCTGGCGATCGATCTCGCGGTTGAACTGGCCCGCGCCCACCTGGCCCAGTGCATAGGCACGCCCCGTGTTCCAGCCGGCGTACAGCTGCGCCTGCGACTGGCGATCACGACCGCGGTCGCTGCCCCAGTCGCGGTTGTTGTGGGTGCGGGTTTCGCCGAAGGCAAAGCCCATCACGCCATTGCTGCCCACCGCCACGTCCTGGCCCATCATCCAGCCGCGCGTGTCCGCGCCACTGGCCGAGAAGCTGCCCTGCCCGACCTCGCCGAGCTGGCTCTGCCACGCCCCGCGCAGCCGCGGCGCGGCCTGCACCTGGTCAAAGCGCGCCGACAGCGCGCGGCGGTTGAGGTCGATGCTGTCGAAGGTGGCGGCCGTGGCCAGTGCATGGGCCTTGCCCGAGAGGCTGTCCAGGCTGTCCTGCAGGGCCTGGTTGCCCTGCACGCGCTGCAGCTCGCCGGCACCGTCGGCAAATGCGCTGCCGGCCATGCCGCCGCGATCGAGCACCTCGAAGGCGGTTTCAACGCGCGATGCCGCGGCCAGCGCGGTGCCGCCCAGACCGGCATTGAGGCTGGCGGTGGTGATGTTGATCTGATCGGTGGTGAGCGTGACCGCGGTGGTGCTCTGCTGCAGCGACATCTGCAACAGCGTGGCCTGGGTGAGGCTGTGGGTGACCGCGGCGAACTGGCCGCTGATCTGCCCGGCCTGCAGCACGACCTGGGTGCGACCGGCCGCGGGTACGTAGCCGGCAAGGATGTTGGACACGTGCACGTTGCCGGCCAGGGCGGCGGTGCCGGTCACGTTCAGCGGGCTGCCGCCCAGCGCGATCATCAGCTGTGCACCGGACTGCTGGGTGTAGTTGCCTTCGATGGTGCCGGTGGTGTTGGCATCCCGCAGGATCACGCTGCCACCGTTGACCACGTTGCCCTTGACCCGGCCGTTGCCGCCCAGGAACTGCAGCGCGGACGCGTTCGGGCCGCCCGCATTGGGCACCACGGTCACGTTGGAGGTGAGCGAGGCACCGTTGCGCAGGGCGATGGTGCCCTGCTCGATGCGGGTATCGCCGGTGTAGGTATTGGCCCCGGCCAGGCCCAGTGCCCCGACGCCCTGCTTGATCAGCCCGCCACTGCCGCTGATGTCGTTGCTCCAGACCGAGTTCAGCGCGACCTGGTTGACGTTGACGGTGGTGTTGCCCCAGTCCAACCGCGCCGGGCCGTTGATCGCCTTGGCGATGTTGAGCAGGCCGTAGCCGAAGGTGCTGTCCACGCCGCTGGCGCCAAGGTCGGTGGCGGTGCCGAGCAGGGTCTGGCGGACCAGGTCGTTGCTGAAGTACGGGTACTTCTGCCACACCAGCGCGGCCGCGCCGGAGACCAGCGGTGCGGCGAAGGAGGTGCCGTAGTTCCACAGGTACTTGGGCAGGGTGGTGGACCCGGTGACATAGGCCGGGTCCACGTAGACCGCCGCGCCAGGCGCGGCCAGGCAGTAGCGCGCGGCCACGCCGCATGCATTGGCATAGGACGCCAGCTTGCTCGGGTCGCTGGAATCCACCGCGGTCACGCTCAGCCAGCCGCGCTCCAGATCCGCCGCCGGCAGGGTGCCACCCACGCCGACCTGGCTCGGCAGCGCCGCCATGCTTGAGGGATTGGCCTTGCTTTCATTGCCGGTGGCAAACACCACCAGGCCGCCATTGGTGATGATGAAGGGACGGTACTCCTGGGCGATCGGCGCGGTCGCCGACGGGTTGGTCCAGTACAGACCGCCCCAGGAGTTGTTCATCACCTTCACGCCCTGGCTGATCAGGTCCTGGTGGACCCCGGCCAGGCCGAGGGCACCGGTGACTTCGTTGCCGTTGCCGGAGCCGTCATCGGCGGGCCGCTGGTCGGCGATGATGCGCGCCGACACGATCTGCGCGCCCGGGGCGATACCGCCCGGCCAGCCGCCCACCGCCTTGCCCGCGGCCAGTTCGGCCACGGCGGTGCCGTGGCCGACCACGTCATCCACGTTGAGGTTGTTGGTACGGCCATCGAGATAGCTGTAGTTGGCCAGCACGCGCCCATCCAGCGAGGCGTGGTTGCGCACCACGCCCGAATCGACCACGCCGATGCGCACGCCGGTACCGTCCAGCCCCGCGGTGCGCGCGGCACCGGCCTGGGTGATGGTCAGGTGCGCGTCGAACGCCGGCTCCGGTGGCTTGGTCGGCGGCGTGGTCGGGGGGGTGGTGGGCGGAGGCGTGACCGGTGGTGGATCCACCCGCACGTTGCTGCCGCCGCCCCCGCCGCCGCAGGCGCTCAATGCCGCTGCCATCGCCGTGACCAGCACGGTCCGCCCCACTACTGCCTTGTTCATCCCTGTGTCCCCGTTGACGTATCGTCTGCATCCGCCTGGTCGGTCCTCCTGGACCTGACCGGCGACAAGTGCCAAGCCTGTGTACCTTGGCCGGTAGCGCGCAGTGTGCCGGGAAAACCAGGGCGCGCCAATGCGCGCCATCCCACATTCGCACGCCGGCCCGGTCCGCGTGTGCCTGCCACCGCCGGGGCGTGGCGCAGACACCGGTGGTAAACCGCGACCCTCTATACTGGGCTACCCCACGCAGTCTGCCGGGAACGCGTCGGCCCCGTGCCCGCATTCCCATTTCGTATATCGCTCACGCACCAACGAGATTGCCATGTCCAACATCGTCATCGCCGCTGCCAAACGCACCGCCATCGGTTCCTTCCTGGGCCAGTTCAACGGCGTGCCCACCCCCACCCTGGGCGCCGCCGCCATTGCCGCGGCACTGCAGCAGTCCGGGGTGCCCGCGGCGGATGTCTCCGAAGTGATCATGGGCTGCGTGCTGCCGGCCAATCTCGGCCAGGCGCCGGCGCGCCAGGCCGCGATCGCCGCCGGCATCCCGCTGGCCACCGGCGCCACCACGCTCAACAAGGTGTGCGGTTCGGGCATGAAGGCCATCATGCTGGGGCATGACCTGATCAAGGCCGGTTCGGCCAGCATCGTGGTCGCCGGCGGCATGGAGTCGATGTCCAACGCACCGCACATGCTGCCCAACTCGCGCACCGGCAACCGCTTCGGCAACTTCCAGGCGGTCGACCACATGGCCCACGACGGCCTGGTCAACGCCTACGACGGCAAGGCCATGGGCGAGTTCGCCGAATGTGCGGTGGACAAGTACCAGGTCAGCCGCGAGGAGCAGGACGCATTCGCCATCGAGTCGGTGCGCCGCGCCCAGGCCGCGCAGGCCAGCGGTGCATTCGACGATGAAATCGTCGCGGTGAAGGTCGCCACGCGCAAGGGCGAGGTCGAGTTTGCCCAGGACGAACAGCCGGGCCGCTCGGACATCGCCAAGATCCCGACCCTGCGTCCGGCCTTCAAGAAGGACGGCACGGTCACCGCCGCCAGCTCCTCCAGCATCTCCGACGGCGCCGCCGCGGTGGTGCTGCTGACCGAGGAAGATGCGGCCGCGCGCGGCCTGCAGCCGCTGGCCCGGATCGTGGCCCACGCCACCCACTCGCAGGAACCGGAGTGGTTCACCACCGCCCCGATCGGCGCGCTGCACACGCTGCTGGCCAAGACCGGCTGGACGCTGGACCAGGTCGACCTGTTCGAGATCAACGAGGCCTTCGCGGTGGTGGCGATGGCACCGATCCGCGAGCTGGGCGTCCCGCACGCGAAGGTCAACGTGAATGGCGGTGCCTGCGCATTGGGGCATCCGATCGGTGCTTCGGGCGCACGCCTGGTGGTGACGCTGGTCAACGCATTGCGCACGCGCGGCGGAAAGCGCGGCATCGCCACCCTCTGCATCGGCGGCGGCGAAGCAACCGCGATTGCCATCGAATTGATTTGATTGAACTTAACGCGCATTTCGCAAAAATGAATGCGCGATCGCTTGACAGCCAAACGTGGCTTGTCATCATGTTGCCGGGCGCGCAATAGCGCGTTGCCTAATCTAACGACGAGGATTCACAACAATGAGCATCAACAAGCTGCTGATCGCGATGGCCCTGGGCCTGGCTCTGACCGCCTGCTCCAAGCAGGAACAGGCTGCTGACGCCGCTGCTTCGGCCAACGAAGCTGCCGCTGACGCCCAGGTCGCCGCCGACCAGGCCGCTGCTGCTGGCGCCCAGACCGCCGACGCTGCCCAGGCTGCTGCCGACACCGCCGCCACCGCTGCCAACACCTCGGCTGACGCCGCTGCCCAGGCTGGCGCTGCTGCCACCGACGCTGCTGCCGACACCGCTGCAGACGCTGCCAAGGCCGGTGAAGCCACCGCCGAGCAGGCCAAGGACGCTGCTGAAGAAGCCAAGAAGTAATCACTTCTTTCTTCAAGCAAGTCTGAAGAAGCCGCTGGTTCGCCAGCGGCTTTTTCTTTGGGCGCGGCAGTCCCCGCGCCCGCGCCGCGCGTGCCGACCCGGTCTTCACGGCGGCATGAATAGGCTGGCCTCCCTACGATTCCCGTACCGGAGAGCGCCATGAACATCCGTCCGTTGACCACTTCCCTGCTGGCCGCCTCCCTGCTGCTGGGCCTGGCCGCGTGCAAGGGCCCGGAAGCCGAGCAGGCCCGCCAGGACGCCGCGCAGGCGGCCGACAGCGCCAATGCCGCCGCCCGCGAGGTG
>DJBL01000098.1 GCA_002435595.1 Stenotrophomonas maltophilia | reverse complement strand
GGCCGCCCCGGCCGCCGCGCCGGTGGCCGATGCGCGCGATGCGGGCGGCGGCTTCACCGACAAGGTGCGTAGCGCGGCCTACCAGACCCTGCACCGCGCGCTGATCGCCGGCCTGCCCACGCAGATCGGTCATCGCAGCGACAAGGGTGATTTCCTGGCCCCGCGCCAGCGCCGCTTCCTGCCGTTCCCGGGCTCGGTGCTGGCCAAGCGGCCGCCGCCGTGGCTGCTCACTGCCACGCTTTTGGACACCCAGAAGATCTGGGGCCTGACCAATGCGGCGATCGAGCCGGACTGGGTGATTGCCGAGCTGCCGCACCTGCTGCTGCGCAAGCACTTCGATCCGCACTGGTCGCGCGCCCAGGGCCAGGTGCTGGCCTCCGAGCAGATCAGCCTGTTCGGGCTGGTGCTGGCGCCGAAGAAGCCGGTGCACTACGGCCGCATCGCGCCGGGCGAGGCGCACGACATCTTCGTGCGCCAGGGCCTGGTGACCGGGGAGATCAACACCCGCGCCAGCGTCATCGGCGACAACCTCAAGGTGCTTGAACAGGCGCGCGAGGAAGAAGCCAAGCTGCGCCGCGCCGGCATCGTCGCCGACGAGGGCTGGCAGGCACGCTGGTACCTGGACCGGGTGCCGGCCGAGATCCACTCGGCCACCGCGCTGGATACCTGGTGGAAGGGATTGGCCCCGGACAAGCGCCACGCGCTGGCCTGGACCCTGGCCGACCTGCTGCCCGGCGAGGGCAGCGATGCCGAGCGCTATCCCAAGTACCTGCCGCTGGGCGATGCGCGGCTGGCGCTGCATTACCGTTTCGAGCCGGGCAGCGAGGACGATGGCGTCAGCCTGGACGTGCCGCTGCACCTGCTCAACGCGCTGGATGCGGCGCGCCTGTCGTGGCTGGCGCCCGGGTTCGTGGCCGACAAGGCCTCGGCGCTGATCCGCAGCCTGCCCAAGGCGATGCGTCGCAACTACGTGCCCGCACCGGATTTCGGGCGGGCCTTTGCCGAAGCGTTCCCGGACCCCAGCGCGGACGACGTGCGTGGCGAGCTGGCGCGGTTCCTGTCGCGCGCCACCGGCGCGCAGGTGGCGGCCACCGATTTCGACCTGGCCGCGCTCGACACCCACCTGCACATGAACCTGCGTCTGTTCGATGCGGACGGCAAGCTGCTGGCCAGCTCGCGCGATCTGGACGCGCTGCGCGCGCGCTTTGGCGGCCAGGCCGGCGAAGCGTTCGCTGCCCGCGCCGGGCGTGCCTTGGCCGCCGACGGGCTGCGCGATTTCCCGGCCGCGCCGATTCCGCTGCAGGTGCCCGGCGAAGCCGGGGTGCCGGCCTACCCGGCACTGGTGGATGAGGGCGACAGCGCCGCGCTGCGGATCTTCGCCGACCGCAACGAGGCGGCCGAGCAGCACCCGCTGGGCGTGCGCCGCCTGCTGGAAATCGCGCTGGCCGACAAGGCCAAGCAGGCCCGCAAGCAGTTGCCGGTGCCGCCCAAGACCGGTCTACTGTATGCGGCGATCGAATCGCAGGAACGCCTGCGCGGCGACCTGGTCGATGCGGCGATGAACGCGGTGTTGGCCGACGGGCTGGGCGAGATCCGCGACCCGGCCACCTATGCGCAGCGTCGCGACGCGGCCGGCAAGGGCCTGTTCGCCGAGGCGATGGCGCGGCTGAAGCTGGCCGAGAACATCCTGGCCCATGTGGCCGAGCTCAAGCCGTTGCTGGCCTCGCCACTGATGGGCTGGGCGCGCGGCAACCTGGACGACCTGGAACAGCAGCTGGCCGGATTGGTGCACCCCGGGTTCCTGCGTGAGACGCCCGCCGACGCGTTGGCGCAGTACCCACGCTACCTGCGCGCGATGATCCTGCGCAGCGAGCGCGCCAAACGCGATCCGCCCCGCGACCAGGCGCGGATGCTGGAGCTGCGGCCGTTCATCGATGCGCTGGCCGACGCCGAGGCGCGCGGGCTGCGCCAACGCCCGCAGTGGCAGGCGTTGCGCTGGGACCTGGAGGAGCTGCGGGTGTCGCTGTTTGCACAGGAGCTGGGCGCCCGGACCGGCATTTCGGCCAAGAAACTGGCCCAGCGGATGACGGCATTGCGCCAGGCCTGAGCGCGCCTCACCCCGTGCCGGTGAGCGACGGGGTGGGGCGTGGGTTACGCGCGGGGTTACTTGGTGCGGCGCACCTTGGCCCGGGTGTTCACCCCTTCCACGCGCAGGTACCAGACCCCGGCGATGCCCGGGGTGATGGAGACGCCTGCATCGGTCTTGCGCACGCCGGACAGGGTGGTGTCGTCGGTCTGCTCCCATTCCTGGGCATTGGCCAGCACGTACTTGCGGCCCTTGCCGAAGCCACGGAACTCGCCGGGCAGGGTGCTGGTGATCGGCTCGTTGCTGCCGAAGTCGAAGAAGCCACGGTTCTTGACGATGACCTCCTGGCGGCCTTCCTCGCGTGCCTGCTCGCGCACCTGTTCGCGCACGTCGGCGGCCGCGGCGGCCACCTTGCCCTGCAGCCAGCCGTTGAGCGCGGTCAGTTCGGCCGGGCTGAGCTTGTCCAGGCCGGCGGCCTTGAACTCGGCCGGCGACATCTGCTGCTGCAGATCCCCCTCGACCACGCGCTGGGCCAGGGCTGGACCGGACAGGCCGAGCAGGACGGCCGCACAGGCCAACAGGCGTAGACGGGAAAAGCGCATGGCAGGTCTCCGATGGTTTGCCGCAGTGTAGGGCCAGTGGGGGGTGTGGTGCAGCGTGCCGGACGCGGGTGGGCGCGGCCAGCGCTGGCGGCCGGCGCCGCGGGCATCAGCTGATGCGTGTTGGAGCGATGGTTTTGATTGTCCATCAACGGTCGCGGCGCTAGTGTAGATACCTCTGTCTTGCCTGCATGATGCTGTGAATCGCGCTTCTGTCCCCGGCCTGGATGCCTTGTTGAACCGACCCTCGGCGGCGTCGCTGCCGCCTGCCCTGCGCGAGGCGCTGCTGCAGCGCTGGCAGCTGCCCGAGGCCGATCCCCACATGCATGCCAGCTGGTCGGTGCTGGCCGATACGCTGGATGCGCTGGCCTTGTTGTCGGCCGACGAGAGTGCGCTGCTGGCGGCGCTGCTGTTCGATCTGCCGTGGTTGCGTGCCGGGTTGGACACGCTGCCGCTGGGCGCGCTGAAGCCGGCAGTGGCTGGATTGCTGGAAGGCCAGGACGCGGCCGACCAGGTCTGGGCGCTGCACGCCGGGCGCGATGCCGGGCGCAACAGCGAAGGCCTGCGACGCCTGCTGCTGTCGATCATCCAGGACCTGCGCGTGGTGCCGGTGCTGCTGGCCCGCCAGCTTGCGCGGATGCGCGGTGCCGACCGCCTGCCGGAGGAAGAGCGCCGCGCGCTGGCCCAGCTCACCCGTGACATCCATGCCCCGCTGGCCAACCGGCTGGGTATCTGGCAGTTGAAGTGGGAGCTGGAGGACCTGGCGTTCCGCCACCTGGAACCGGACACCTACCGGCGCATCGCGCGCGAGGTGGACGAGACCCGGCTGGCGCGCGAGCGCTATGTGGAGACGGTCAAGAAGGTGCTCTCGCGCGAGCTGCTGGCCCAGGGCATCAGCGCCGAGGTGAGTGGCCGCCCGAAGCACATCTACAGCATCTGGCGGAAGATGCAGAAGAAGAAGCTGGCCTTCGAGCAGCTCTACGACATCCGTGCGGTGCGGGTGATGGTGCAGGACGTGGCCGCCTGCTATGCCGCCCTGGGCGTGGTGCACTCGCTGTGGGCCCCGGTGCCCAGCGAGTTCGACGATTACATCGCCCGGCCCAAGGCCAACGATTACCGCTCGCTGCACACCGCGGTGATCGGCCCGGAAGGGCGCACCATCGAAGTGCAGATCCGCAGCCACGACATGCATGCCCAGGCCGAACTCGGCGTGGCCGCGCACTGGCGCTACAAGGAAGGCAGCAAGGGCGCGGAGAAGGCGTTCGACCGCAAGATCACCTGGATGCGCCAGTTGCTGGAGCATTCCCAGGACGGCCAGGCCGGCGAGCTGGCCGGCGCGCTGGATGCCGAGCTGACCGAAGACCGGGTCTATGCGCTGAGTCCCAAGGACGAGGTGATGGACCTGCCGCAGGGCGCCACGCCGCTGGATTTTGCGTACCACGTGCACACCATGGTCGGGCACCGCTGCCGCGGCGCGAAGGTCAACGGCCGCATCGTGCCGCTGACCTACCGCCTGCGCAGCGGCGACCGCGTGGAGATCCTCACCGGCAAGGAAGCCGATCCACGCCGCGACTGGCTGCTGGCCTCCAATGGCTTCCTGGCCAGCAACCGCTCGCGCGAGAAGGTGCGCGGCTGGTTCCACAAGCTGGACCGTGCGCGCAACGTGCAGGCCGGACGCGATCTGCTCGACCGCGAACTGAAGCGGCTCGGCCTGCAGCACGCCGACCTGGCGATCGCGGCGAAGAAGTTCCATGCCGACAGCATCGATGACCTGTACATCCAGGTGGCCTTGGGCGATACCGGGCCCAACCAGGTCAGCCGCGCCCTGCTCGAAGCCGAGCGCGCGGCCAGCCAGCCGGCGGCACCGGCGCTGCCGCGGCCCACCGCACGCCGCGACAGCCTGGGCAAATCCAAGTTCACCGTGCAGGGGGTGGGCAACCTGCTGGTGCAGTTGGCGCGCTGCTGCCAGCCGGTGGCCGGCGAGCCGATCGTCGGCTACCTCACCCGCACCCGCGGGGTCACCGTGCACCGCACCGACTGCGCCGCGCTGGCGCGGCTGCAGGCCACCAGCCCGCAACGGATCCTGCCGGTGGAGTGGGGCCAGGCCGGCGGCGGCTACGAGGTGGACGTGGTGGTCGAGGCGGTGGACCGGCGCTGGCTGCTGAAGGACATCACCAACCTGATCGCGCAGGAAGATGCCTACGTGCTGGACATCCACAGCGACAACGTGCGCAACAGCGGTCGCGCGCACCTGCGCCTGCGCCTGAAGGTGAGCGACTACGGCCAGCTCTCCACCCTGCTGGGCAAGCTCGACGCCCTGCCCGGGGTGAGCGAAGCGCGCCGTCTAGGCTGACCTCACGTGCCCCGCGCTAGGCTCAGGGAATGAGTCGCCCGCCACACCACGAGGATGCCGCGCACGCCGCGCTGCGCCGGGTGCGCCGCGAGGGGCGCTGGTGGTGGCTGCAGGCGCGCCATGCGCGCCATGTGTGGCGCTGGGCGTTGCCGGTGCCGGTGCTGCTGTTCCTGGCGCTGGTGCTGCTCCGGGCGCCGTTGGCCAACTGGTTCTGGAGCGAGCCGCAGATCGAACAGCTGCTCGACCAGGGGGACCGCGCCCTGGCCGCCGGCCGCTTGAGCGCGGGAGACGGCACGGGCGCGCGCGAGTCCTACCAGGCGGCGTTGGCGCTGGATGGCGATCGCAGCCAGGCGCGTACCGGCCTGGCCCGCACCGCCCAGAGATCGGAAGAG
>DJBL01000097.1:1290-5703 GCA_002435595.1 Stenotrophomonas maltophilia | reverse complement strand
CGCCCATTATAGCCGGCTTTTTCACTTCGTCAACACCTCGTTTCGAGGTAGTTGACTCGGTTGCTTCGTCGTTCGACCCGGAGGTCTTTTCGTCGAAGCGAGCCGCCTATTATGTCAGGCTTTTCGTTTCCGTCAACACCTTCTTTCGAAGCTTGTTGCCGTCGCTGCGGGTGGGTGTTCACCGGGGTGAAGACCGCGTCGCAGCGAGGGAGCGAATACTAAAGACTTCTGGAAATTCGTCAAGGCTTTTGTTCGATCTTTTTCATCGGCGCGTCATTGTTGCGTGCTGCTCGACATCGCCAACGGCAGCACGCGCGTTGCGCGTGCTGCCGTTGGCTTGCTAACAATGCATCTCTTGTCGTCGAGGGATGCATGCGATGTCTGCTCTTGCCAAGCGTTCGTTGTGGCGCGATGTGTCGTTGCCTGCGTTGATGGCCGGCTTCATCACGGTATTGGTGGGTTTTGCCAGTTCGGCGGTGATCGTGTTCCAGGCCGCACAGGCGGTGGGTGCGACGCAGGCGCAGATTGCTTCCTGGATGTGGGCGCTGGGCATTGGCATGGGCATCACCTGCATCGGCTTGTCGCTGCGCTATCGCGTGCCCGTGGTGACGGCATGGTCCACGCCGGGCGCGGCGATGCTGGTGGTCGGTGCCGGTGCAGTGGGTTACAGCGATGCGATCGGCGCGTTCGTGCTGGCCGCGGTGCTGGGCATGGTCGCCGGCTTCTCGGGGATCTTCGCGCGTGCCATGCGCCGCGTGCCGATGGCACTGGCTGCCGGCATGCTGGCCGGTGTGCTGCTGCGCTTCGGGCTGGATGTCTTTGTCTCCATGCAGACGCAGCTGGGCATGGCGCTGGCGATGTTCGCCACGTGGCTGGTCGGGCGCCGCCTGTTCGCCCGCTATGCGGTGATCGCCACCTTGCTGGTGGGCGTGCTGGTGGCGGCCACGCAGGGCCTGCTGCAGGTGCAGGCGCTGCGGCTGCAGCTGGCCACGCCGGTGTTCACCTGGCCCACGCTGTCCTGGCCGGCGGTGGTGGGTATCGCCCTGCCCCTGTTCGTGGTGACCATGGCCTCGCAGAACATCCCCGGGGTGGCGGTGATCCGTGCCTCCGGGTATGACACCCCGATCTCGCCGGTGATCGGCTGGATCGGGGTGGCCAATACGTTGCTGGCACCGTTCGGCGCCTATGGGCTCAACCTGGCGGCGATCACCGCGGCGATCTGCATGGGCCGCGGGCGCACGAGGACCCGGCCCGGCGCTACACGGCCGCGGTGGCCGCCGGTGCCTTCTATATCGTGGTGGGTCTGTTCGGGGCGACGGTAGCGGCGGTGTTCGCCGCCTTCCCCAGGGAGCTGGTGGCCTGCGTGGCCGGAATCGCGTTGTTTGGCACCATCGCCAACAGCCTGTCGATGGCACTGCGGGAAGAGGCCGACCGCGAGGCGGCGCTGGTGACGTTCCTGGTCACCGCCTCGGGGGTGTCGCTGGCCGGGATCGGGTCCGCGTTCTGGGGCCTGGTGGCCGGCGCGATCTGCCTGCTGGCGCTGCGCCCACGTCCGCGCCAGGGCTGAGCCGGAATCAGCGCTCGAACAGGAAGGTCAAGCCAGCAAGCACGGCGATGTAGGCGAGCAGCCCCAGCACCACCGCCGACCAGCGGGTGCCGCCGCGGGCGGCCAGCTCGGCATGCAGGGCCTGCGTGTTGCCGCGGTGCGTGGCGCGGGCCTGGGCGATGATGCGGTCGGCGTGGCTCAGGTAGAGATGGTTGCCCAGGGCGCCGGCGGTGGCGCTGGCACCGAGTGTGATCGCCGTGGACAGCGCACTGCTGGCACTCACCAGGGCTTCCAGGAAGGACAGGCCGACCAGGGCGGCGATCCAGCCGACAGCCACGGCATACATGCGCCGGTACAGCATCCAGAAGGCGCCGAACAGGAATGCGGGCCAGTGCCAGCCGCTGGCGTTGTGGCCGGGCCTGTCCAGCCGCCACTTGCGCCGGTACACCGGGAAGTTGCTGCCCACGAACGCGGCGTAGGCCTGCTGGCTGGCATCCGGCGCGACCCACCCCCCGCCGTTGCCGCGCGCCAGGCTGGAGGCCGGGGCGGCGTAGGGATCATGCGCCGCTGCCGATGCTGGTTCCGATGCCGGCGGCAGCACCTGTGGCGGTGCTGGTTCCGGCGCTTCCCGGGACAGCTCGGCCACGCTGTGCAGCGGCTTCCACTGCGGCATGCCCTCGCACCAGACCACGGTATCGATATCGATCGCGCCCTCCCGGTGCAGGCGTCGCAGTGCGCCTGTGGGCAACGGGCCCTGCCGCTGCTGGCCGGTATCGGCGTAGTACCACTGGGTCTCGGTCATGACTCGTTCCTTGAGAGGCCGTTGATGGAATTACAGGGGCAGCAGGCGCAGGGTCTGCTGCAGTACATGGCGTGCGCCCGGGGCCAGGGTCACCACGTCCGGGCCGGCGTTGGCCGCCTCCAGGCAGACGTAGTCGCGCCATCGGGCACCGACGTCGGCCATCTTCGCCGCGCCGGCGGCGCCCGGATTCCAGGCGACCAGCGAGGCGCTCCCCTGGGTGGTGATCTCGATGCGGCGCTTCAGGCCGGGGTCCTTGAGCACGTAGTGGCCGCCGGCCTGGGTATAGATGCGATCGCTGCGGCCGGGATCGCGCGGGTCGCGCAGGTTCCAGTCGCCGCGCTGCACGCGCGGGGTGGCGTAGTCCTCGAACTTGTCCAGGTAGGTCAGCCCGTCCAGGCCATGTACGTCAACGCGGGTGGCATCACCGACCCGGAAGTAGTTGTGCAGGGCCTGGGTGAAGCTGACCGGCTGGCCGCCGGTGTTCTCGGTGACCAGGCGCTGCTCCAGCGTGCGGCCGATGCGCAGCTGCATGGTCAGGCGCAGGCCGAGGGACTCCAGCGCGGGCGGGGCGAGGCTGAGCAGCATGGTGCCGTCCGCTTCGCGGCGCGCCTCGGTGAGGGTCCATGCCAGGGTGCGCACGAACCCATGCGAGGGCACGTCGCTGCCCTGCCCCTGGCGGCCGAAGTAGGGCCAGCAGACCGGGCTGCCGCCGCGGATCGGGGTGGGCAGCGCTTGCGCGCTGGGCGACAGCCACAACAGGTCCTGGCCGCCCTTGGGAATGTAGGACAGCAGCTGCCCACCGAACACCGCGATGGCCGCCGTGGCGAACGGGGTGTCCACCTGCCAGGCCGGGAAGCCCTGCACGCTGCCCAGGGTCAGGCCGTCGACCTTGGGCAGGGCAGCGGCGGGACCGGCCGGGGACTGTGCCAGGCGGGCGTGGTTGGGTGGCAGGGTGAACACGGTGGATGCGGGCATGGGGGTCGAAGAGGTCCGGAGAGGGGGAGCGCTGCGCAGGGCGGTGAGGATGCGCTGGCCGGCGCGGCCGTCACTGCTGGTCCAGCCCAGGCGCTGCTGCTCGATCTGGATGGCGCGCCGGGTGGCGGTACCGACCATGCCGTCGGCGGCGCCGATGTCGTGCCCGCGGGCAAGCAGCAGGGTCTGCAGTTCACGGCGTTCGCGACGACCAATACCCGGATCGTCGGTCGGCCAGGCCGCCACGGTGCCGGTGCCACCGCGCAGGCGATCGGCCAGGGTGGCGATGGCCAGCGCGTAGCTCTCGGCGGCGTTGTAGGCGTAGATCGCGTCGTAATTGCGGAACACCAGCCAAGCCGGGCCCTTGGCGCCGGTGGGCAGCAGCAGGGCGGCGTTGCTGTCGGCAGGCAGCCCGGCCGGGGCCAGCGCACCGCCACCGACCGGGACGATGCCCAGTGCACGCCAGCTGGCCAGCGGCTTGCGCTGGGTGCGCCCGGCCAGGGCCGGGTTGAAGCCGGTCGGCAGGCTGACCTCGATGCCCCAGGGCTGGCCGGTACGCCAGCCGGCCTTGGCCAGGTAGTTGGCGGTGGAGGCCAGGGCGTCGGGGATGCTGGCGACCAGGTCGCGGCGGCCGTCGCCATCGCCGTCCACCGCGATGCGCGCATAGGTGGAGGGCATGAACTGGGTGTGGCCGAATGCACCGGCCCACGAGCCGGTGAGGCCTTCGGCCTGCAGGTCGCCGGCGTCGAGCAGCTTGAGCAGGGCCAGCAGTTCGCCGCGGAAGAACGGTTGGCGGCGGCCGTTGCACGACAGCGTGGCCAGTGACTGCAGCAGCGGGCGCTTGCCGAACACGCGGCCGTAATCGCTCTCCACGCCCCACACCGCCACGATGGTGGCCGGATCGACGCCGTACTGGCTGGACACGGTGTTCAACAGGTCGCGGTGCTGCGCCAGGCGGGCGCGGCCGTCGTCGACCCGCTGGCTGTCCACCAGTGCGGCCAGGTAATCCCACAACGGGGTGGTGAACTCCGGTTGCGCGTCCAGCAGCGGTAGCACGCTCAGGTCCGGGGCCAGGCCGGTGGTGAGGCGGGTG
>DJBL01000097.1:357-1150 GCA_002435595.1 Stenotrophomonas maltophilia | reverse complement strand
AGGCCGGTGGTGAGGCGGGTGAAACCGGCCGCACTGATGCCCTGTTTGACGGCCTGCGGTTGCAGGCTTGCCAGGCAGCGCTCGAAGCTGTCCGGTGCGGCGGCGCTGGCGGTGGTGGCCAGCAGCGCCAGCGCGATGCCGGCCAGGCGCAGGCCAAGGCGACGGATGACCGGCAGCGGGGAGGTGGGACGGGGTGCGGGCATGCTCACCTGCGGGCAACGGAAGAAGGCATGCCTGCAGCATAGGTCAATGCGTGGCCAGGCAGGGATCATGCGGACAGGTCCCGCACCAGCAGGGCCAGCACCGACACCCGCTGCAGCAGCGTCGATCGCTGCGCCGGGACCAGCGCCGCGCGAAGGTGGCCGAGCTGGGCAGCAGCCTGGCGGTAGCCGGCCAGCTGCAGGCCGTGGATCTGTTCCTGCACGCGCTCCCAATCGCCGCCGTGCTGGTGGCGAAGGCCTTGCTGCAGCATCAGCGCCAGCTGTTCCAGGGTGTCCAGCAGCGGCGTCGATGCGGCCGGGGCCACCGCGGGCAGTGGCAGCGCTGCAACGGCCGGATGGACCTGCGGAACCACGGCCTGGGTGTCGGTGAGCAGCGCGACCGGTTGCATGACCAGTGCCCCGCCCTGCAGGCAGACGTTGCCCGCCACCGCACGCAACGCACCGTAGTGGCCCTCGAGCACGCGGGCCAGCACGTCCACCGCCTCCGGCGCTGCGGCGCGGTGCGGATGCAGCAGGCGCAGACCGATGCCCTGGCCATCGCATGCGACCAGGTCGGCATGCAGGGTCTGGGT
>DJBL01000097.1:0-154 GCA_002435595.1 Stenotrophomonas maltophilia | reverse complement strand
GTCGGCATGCAGGGTCTGGGTGATCGGATCCCAGCCGACGTGTGCCGGCTGCAGTGCGTCGACCTGGACCACATGGAAGGCCGCCGGCGCACCGCCGGCCACGCCGGCCGCCGCCAGGCGCGGCTGGGTGAACGCCGGCGGCTGCCGTGCCAGG
>DJBL01000141.1 GCA_002435595.1 Stenotrophomonas maltophilia | reverse complement strand
CGGGCTGGCCGTGGCCGCCCTGGTGGTGCTGGTGTGCGCGCTGGTGGTGTTGCCGGCGTGGCCCGGCCTGGTTGCCGATGGCCTGCGCTGGCCGTTGACCGCCGCGGTGGTGGTGCTCTCGCCGCTGGCCCACCTGCTGCTGCAGCACATCGCCCCGGCCGCGAGCCTGGCCCCGCGCGCCGTCTTCGACATGGAGGGGCCGGGCGTGGATGCCTTCGCCGGCCACGCCGCCGAACCGCAACCGCTGGAACCGCTTGGCCAGCACGAACACCTGCCGGCCCTGTACGAAGCGGCCCGCAGCGGCCGCGTCGATCGCGCCCTGCAGCTGCTTGCCGCCGGCGCCGATCCGCATGGGCTGCCCGATCCGGCCTGGCGCGACCAGCGCAACCTGCCGGTGCTGGCCGCCGTGCTGCCCGACCTGCGCCTGCTGCGCGAGCTGATCGCGCGCGGGGTCAACGTCAATGCCCCGCACCGCGGCATGACCCCCTTGCTGGCCGCCACCCGCGACAGCTGGCACGGCCGTCCCGAGGCGGTGATGACCCTGCTCGCCAACGGCGCCGATTCGCGCGCCGTCGACAGCGACGGCAACACCCCGTTGCACCACGCCGCGCGCAGTTCCGATCCCGGCGTGGCCGCGCTTTTGCGCGATGCCGCCGCCGAAGTGGACGCGCTCAACAACGATGGCTGGTCGCCGCTGGCAGTGGCCTGCCAGGTCGGCAACTGGCGGCTTGCGCGCTTCCTGCTCGAACGCGGCGCCAAGACCGAGCCGGCCGATGGCACCCCGGTGCTGCTGGCTGCCGCCGGTACCGAAGAAGACGATCCGGCCGGCGTGCAGCTGCTGCTCAAGCACAAGGCCCGCGCCGACGCGCGTGATCGCCAGCGCCGCAGCGCCCTGCACGAAGCCGCCCTGGCCGGCCACGTGGACATCATCGATGTGCTGCTGGCCGCCGGTGCCAACCTGGAATCGCGTGATGCGTTGTCGCGCACGCCGTGGCTGGAAGCCGCGCGGGGCGGTCGCGCCGCGGTGATCGAGCACCTGCTGCCGCACAAGCCCGAGCTCAACGCCGTGGACGTGGAAGGCCGCAACGCGGTGCTGCTGGCGTGCCTGGCCGACAACGTTTCGCCGTTGCTGGTGCGGCGCCTGCTGGAGCTGGGCATCGCCGCGGACGTGGTCGATCCGCAGGGCCGTCGCGCGGTCGACATCGCCGCCAGCGCTGGGCGCTGGACCATCGTTTCGCTGCTGGACCGCAGTTACCCCCTGCCGGCCTCGGTCACCGATGGCCTGGCCAGCGCCGACGCCGACGCCGAACCCGGCACCCCGACGCTGCCGGACCGGCCGCCGCTGGACCTGCTGCGCGAGGCGCTGGGGTTTGGCAATTTCGACGGCATGGCCGCGCTGGCGCGGCTGTGCGACCCGCAGGAGCTGGGGGCGCTGCTGCACGACGCCGAACTGGCGCTGGACCCGCACGCCGTGGATTGGCTGCTGGCCCACGGCGCCGCCCCGGACGTGCTGGATGCCTGCGGCGACACCCCGATGTTCGCGCTGCTGGCACGCGGGATCGACGCGGTACCCGCGCTCCAGGTGCTGCTGCGCCGCGGCCAGTCGCCGGCCGGCCGTGGTGGCCTGGCGCGCCTGCTCAGCGCCTGCGCCCAGCACGACCATGCCTCGCGCGGGTTGGAGCAGCTGGCGCTGGAACTGCTTGAACGGGGGGCCGATCCCTTCGCCCCGTCGCCGGCCGGCGATCCGCCGCTGTCGCTGGCGGTGCGCCTGGGCTGGCTGCGCCTGCAGCAGGCCCTGTTGCTGCTCGGCGTGGACCGTGAGGCGCGCGACAGCCACGGCATGACCGCGCTGCACCTGGCCACCGCACTGGCCCGCGAAGGCTCGCTGAAGCTGCTGGTGCAGCAGGGCGCCTCGCCGGAGGCACGCGCCGCCGACGGGCAGACCCCGCTGGGCGTGGCCTTGTCGATCGGTCGTCGCGACCTGGCCGACTGGCTGGACTGGCGCGTGTGGCCGTTGCCGCGACGCGCCCTGCGCGACGGCGACCTGCCGGCCGCGGCGATGTCCGGCGATGCCGACGCGGTGCGCCGCCTGATCGACCTGGGCTTTGCCGTGGATGTGGTCGACGCCCAGGGCTGCACCGCGCTGCTGCGTGCCGCCGGCGGCGGCCACCTGGCCGTGGTCGACCTGCTGCTGGCACGCGGGGCCAACCCGCAGCACGCCGCGGCCAGTGGCGCCACGCCGTTGTCGGCGGCGGTCAGCATGCGCCAGATCGACATCGTCTCGGCGCTGCTCGATGCCGGTGCCGAACTCGAATACCGCCTGCCCGGTGGCGTGACCGTGCTGATGCTGGCCTCCGCGCTGGGCCTGCCGGACATCGTCGCCCGCCTGCTCACCGCCGGTGCCAACGTGCATGCCGGCGATGCCCAGCAACTGGGGCCGCTGCACTGCGCGGCGCTGTACGGTTTCAGCGCCCGCGACCGCTCGCGCCTGTTGGCCCTGCTCGACACCCTGCTGCTGGCCGGTGCCGAGCCGGACCAGGCCGCGGCCGGTTCGGTCACGCCGCTGCTGCTGCTGCTGGGCGCGCGCGCCGAGCCGGGTACCGCCTGCGACGAGCAGGTGGTGCTGGCGGCGGTGGAGCGCCTGCTTGATGAAGATGTGTCGCTGGACGTGCGCGATCCGCGTGGCTTCGGCCCGCTGCACCTGGCCGCCCTGCATGGCCTGCCGCTGCTGGTGCAGCGCCTGCTGCGCGCCGGCGCCGACCCGGACGTGCGCGACGCGCTCAACCGCAGCCCGCGCGAAATCGCGGTGATGCGCGGCTTCATCGACGTGGCCGGCGAGTTCGAACCGCGCGTGCCCGGGGTGTCCTCGATGGCCCGGTTCCTGCGCGACAACGGCTGATTCCACGCCACCCCGATCGTAGCGCCGACCGTGGGTCGGCTGCGGCCCACCCCGGCCATTCCTGCCGGTGAGGACGCTTCCGCGCCGGACACGCGCTGCGCGCGTTTGCCGGTGAATGGGCTGGGCCGGGGCGTCAGCCGCCCCGGTCGGCGGCGTCGGTCTTTGCGTCGCGCTCCGCATCCGCCTCGAACAGATGCATCAGGTCCGCGCGGGCATCGCGCGAGGTCTGGATCACCGCCGCCTCGTCGTCGTACACCAGGTACTGGTCGCGCAGCAGCTTTTCATCGTGCTCGCGGAAGCGCTGCACGTGGCTGCGCGCGGTCGCGGCCGGGATCCCCAACGCGATCAGCATGCGCTCGCTCAATTCCAGGCTGGTGCCGAACACTTCGCGGAACGGCTCGGCCGACATGTCCATCAACCGCCATGCATGCTGGCGGTTGCGCGCCCGCACCAGCACCACCGCATCGGGGTACATGCGCCGGATCAGGCGCGTGGCGCGCATGTTCGCGTCCGGGTCGTCCAGGGTCACCACGTATACGCGGATGTGTTCGCCACCGGCGGCGCGCAGCATCTCCGGCCGGGTCGGGTCGCCGTAATACAGCTTGTTGCCGAACCGGCGCAGGTCCGAGACCGTGTCCGGGTTGGACTCCAGCGCCACGAACGGAATCTTCTGCGCGGTCAACAGGCGCGCCACCACCTGGCCGAAGCGGCCCATGCCGGCGATCATCACCTGCGCCTGGATGCCGCCGGTGTCCACCGTGTCGGCCGGCGGTGCGCTGGCCTTGGGAGCATCCTCGCGGCCGAGCAGGCGCAGCAGCGCGATCATCAGCAACGGTGTGATCGCCATCGACAGGCCCACGATCGCCACCAGCCGGTCGTGGTTGGCGCTGCCCAGCAGGTGCGCGCGCTGGGCCTCGTTGAACACCACGAAGGCGAATTCACCGCCCAGCCACAGCACGCTGCCCAGCATCACCGCGTGCCGGGTGCGCAGCTTGGCCAGCTTGCCGATGCCGAACAGCAGCCCGAACTTCACCACCAGCAGGATCGCCACGCCGGCGGCAATCATCGCCGGCTCGGCCACGATCCGGTCCAGGTCGATGCCCATGCCCACCGCGATGAAGAACAGGCCCAGCAGCAGGCCCTTGAACGGTTCGATCTGCGATTCCAGCTCGTGCCGGAATTCCGAATCGGACAACAGCACCCCGGCCAGGAACGCGCCCAGGCTCGGACTCAGCCCGGCTTCCTGCATGAACCACGCCGTGCCCAGCACCACCAGCAGCGCCATCGCGGTGAACACCTCGGGGCTGCGCGTGCGCGCGATGATGTTGAACAGCCGGCGCAGCACCGGCCGCCCGCACAGGATCACCACCGCCAGCGCGCCCAGCGCCACGGCCACGTCGCTCCATTGCAGGGTCTCGTTCTTGGCGCCGCCCAGCAGTGGGATCGCGGCCAGCAGCGGAATGGCGATCAGGTCCTGGAACAGCAGGATGGCAAAGCCCAGCCGCCCGTAATCGCTGTTGATCGCCTTGTGCTCGGACAGCAGCTGCAGGCCCACCGCGGTGGACGACAGCGCCAGCGCCAGGCCCACGATCAGCGCGCTCTTCCACTGGAAGTGGTCCAGCAGCAACAGGCTGCCCAGCACCACCGCACTCAGCGCCACCTGCAGCGCGCCGGCCCCGAACACCGAGCGCCGCATCACCTTGAGCCGGGTCGGGGACAGCTCCAGCCCGATCACGAACAGCAGCATCACCACGCCGATCTCGGCCGCGCCGAGGATGCGGTCGGCATCCTGCACAAAGCCCATGCCGTCCGGGCCCAGCACCACGCCGGCAGCCAGGTAGCCCAGCACCGCGCCGAAGCCGAGCTTCTTGAACACCGGTACGGCGATCACCGCGGCCAGCAGCAGCACCAGGGCCAGCTCGAGGGCGCCGCTGTGCATGGGAGATCCTGTGCAGGGAATGTCCGCCCATTATGCGTCGCAGGCGTTCGTCCAACGTCAATCGCAGCCCAACGCGCTGCCCGCGCGTGGGTTGACCGGCCCCGCGCCCCGGTCCAGACTGCCCGCCGCTGCCGGCCTATCCGGCAGTACACCCTTGCGGAGTCCCCGAACCGATGTCCAGCGACAGTAGAAGTCGACCTTGCTCGACGCCAGTGATGGCCACCGCCTGACCAGGGACGGTTCGCCACGGCTGGCGTCGCACATGGCGATCCCCCACAGGCGAACCCGATGAACCAGAAAGACCTGCTGCGCCCGGTGGCCGATGCCGCCGCCCTGAGCGCACCGCTTGACCACTACAACACCGCCGACGCGGTGGAATTCCTCAATACCCTGGAGCTGTCGCGCGCCGCCGACACCCTGGCCGCGCTGCCGTTGCCGCGCGCGGTCAAGATGCTTGAGCAGCCCGAGCTCAACCGCAGCGGCGAACTGGTCGGGCGCCTGCCGGTGGCCCGCGCCGCCGCCCTGCTCGGGCTGATGGCCGACGACCGCGCCACCGACATCGTCCACGAACTGGACGAGGAAGAGCGCGCGCGCCTGATTCCGCTGCTCAGCCCCGAGGCGCGGCAGTCGATCCAGCAGCTGCTCGGCTACCCGGCGCATACCGCCGGCGCGCTGATGACCACCGAGTTCGTCAGCGTCCCCGCCGACTGGACCGTCGGTCGCACCCTGCAGCACATCCGCGAAGTCGAGCGCACCCGCGAGACCGTCTACGCCATCTACGTGCTCGACCCGCACACCCGCACCCTGGTGCAGGTGGTGACCATGCGCCGGCTGATCACCGGCCTGCCCGACGAACCCATCCTCGACGTGGCCCAGGTCAATCCGCCGGTCACCGTCGATGCCCAGCTGGACCAGGAAGAAGTGGCCCAGCTGATCCGCCGCCACGACCTGCTCGCCATCCCGGTGGTGGATGCCCAGCAGCACGTGCTGGGCATCGTCACCGTGGATGACATCCTCGATGCGCTCATCGAAGAATCCACCGAGGATGCCCACAAGTTCGGCGGCATGGAGGCGTTGGACAAGCCGTACATGCAGATCGGCTTCTTCGGCATGATCCGCAAGCGCGCCGGTTGGCTCAGCGTGCTGTTCCTGGGCGAGATGCTCACCGCCAGCGCCATGCAGCACTACGAGGACGAGCTCGCGCGCGCCGTCGTGCTCACCCTGTTCATCCCGCTCATCATGAGCTCCGGCGGCAACTCCGGCTCCCAGGCCACGTCGCTGCTGATCCGCAGCCTGGCGCTGCGCGAGCTGCGCCTGCGCGACTGGTGGAAGGTGGCCCTGCGCGAGGTGCCCACCGGCCTCACCCTCGGCGCCATCCTCGGCGTGCTGGCGATGATCCGCATCGTCTCCTGGCAGCTGCTGGGCCTGCACGACTACGGCGAGCACTGGCAGCTGCTGGCCCTCACCATCGGCGCGGCGCTGGTCGGCATCGTCACCTTCGGCTCGCTGTCCGGCTCGATGCTGCCCTTCATCCTCAAACGCCTCGGCTTCGACCCGGCCAGCGCCTCGGCCCCGTTCGTGGCCACGTTGGTGGATGTCACCGGCCTGGTCATCTACTTCAGCATCGCCGCGATGATCCTGCGCGGCACGTTGTTGTAGCCCGATGCGGTGAGAGCCAGCCACGCATGGCGTGGCTCTACCGGGAATGGTTTCCGTGTCCGAGTCCCGACCGGGCAAAGGCGCTGGTGTCCGATGCAGCCTGCCGCCTCGCCAGATCATCCCACCCAGCACCGCAGCCGTGTACCGTGTCATCCCATGTACCGGTGACTGATCGGCCCCATGAGCACCTACCACCTGCAATCCGTCTTCCGTCCCCAATCGGTCGCCGTCATCGGCGGCAGCCCGCGCGAGCGTTCGGCCGGGCGCGCGGTCATGCGCAACCTGCGCAGCACCGGCTTTCCCGGCAAGGTGGCCTGGATCAACCCGCGTTACAGCGATATCGACGGCATCCGCACGGTCAAGCGCCTCAAGGACCTGGACTGGGTGCCCGAGCTGGTCATCATCACCGCCCCGGCCAGCATCGTCCCGCAGGTGGTGGCCACCGCTGCCGAGCGCGGCGTGGCCGCTGCCATCATCCTCACCGCCAACCTTAGCCACGGGCCCGGCTCACTGGCCGCCCAGGTCGAAACCGCCGCCCGCGCCAAGGGCCTGCGCATCCTCGGCCCGCACTGCCTGGGTGTGATCGCCCCGCATGCGCGCCTCAACGCCAGCATTGCCGCCCACTTCCCGCAGGCGGGCGACCTGGCGCTGATCTCCGAATCCAGCGCGATCGCCGCTGCGCTGGTCGAATGGGGCGTGGCGCGCTCGGTCGGTTTCTCGGCCGTGGTCTCGCTGGGCGACACGCTGGACGTGGACTTCGGCGACCTGCTCGACTACTTCGCCACCGACTACCGCACCCGCGCCATCCTGCTGTACGTCGAGAACATCCGCGACGCGCGCAAGTTCATGTCCGCCGCGCGTGCGGCCGCGCGCGCCAAGCCGGTGGTGGTGGTCAAATCGGGACGGCACATCCGCATCAATCCCGACGCCGACACCCACGTACAGGCGCTGGCCAGCACCGATGCCGTCTACGGCGCCGCCTTCAACCGTGCCGGGCTGCTGCGCGTGGGTGCGCTGGACGAGCTGTTCACCGCCGCCGAAACCCTGGGCCGGCTCGGCACCTTCCCCGGCCGCCGCCTGGCCATCCTCAGCAACGGGGGCGGGGTGGGGCGCCTGGCCGTGGACCAGCTGCTGGCCCTGCGCGGCACGCTGGCCGAGCTGTCGCCGGCCACCGTCGCCCAGCTCGATAGCGTCCTGCCCGAAGGCTGGTCGCGCAGCAACCCGGTGGACATCGTGGTCGACGCCGATGGCGAGCGCTACGCCGCCGCGATCGATGCGCTCATGTCCGACAGCGAGAACGACGCGGTGCTGGTGGTCAACGTGCCCACCGCCTTCACGTCCTCGGCCGATGCCGCCCAGGCGCTCACCCGCACCCTCGGCCTGCGCCCGCGCCACCACCGCGACAAACCGGTGTTCGCGGTCTGGCTGGGCAACGACGACCGCGCCACCGCCACCCTCAACGCCGCGCGCGTGCCCACCTATCCCACCGAGGCCGAAGCGGTGCGCGGTTTCCAGCACCTGGTGCGTTACCGCGACGCGCAGGCCGCGCTGATGGAAACCCCGCCCAGCCTGCCCGAGGACTTCGTGGTGGATACCGCCGCGGCCCGCGCGCTGGTCGAGGCCGCGCTCGCCGCCGGCCAGCAGTGGCTGGACCCGATCGCCACCCACCAGCTGCTCACCGCCTACGGCATTCCCTCGGCACCGGTGATGCAGGCGCGTGACGCCCACGAAGCGATGGACCTGGCCCAGCCGCTGCTGGAGAAGGGCGCCACCGTCGCGGTCAAGGTGTTCTCCGCCGACATCCCGCACAAGTCCGATGTCGATGGCGTGCGCCTCAACCTGGGCACGCTGCAGGCGGTGCACGCCGCTGCCACCTCGATCATCGCGCGTGCCCACGAGAAGCGCCCCGACGCGCGCATCGACGGTGTGCTGGTGCAACCCACCATCGTGCGCCCCAAGGCGCGCGAACTGATCGCCGGCATCGCCGACGACCCCACCTTCGGCCCGGTCATCGTGTTCGGCCGCGGCGGCACCGCGGTGGAGGTGATCGACGACAAGGCGCTGGCGCTGCCGCCGCTGGACCTGCGCCTGTCGCACGAGCTGATCGGGCGCACCCGCGTGTCGCGCATCCTCAAGGCCTACCGCGATGTTCCCGCCGCCGACGAGCGCGCGGTCGCGCTGATCCTGGTCAAGCTGGCCCAGCTGGCCGCCGACATCCCCGAGATCCGCAGCCTGGACATCAACCCGCTGCTGGCCGACCGCGATGGCGTGATCGCGCTGGATGCACGCGTGGCCATCGCGCCCTCGCGCAAGCTGCACAAGGGCCGTGGCCACCCGCGTTTCGCCGTGTTCCCGTATCCCAAGGAATGGGAGCGCACCATTACCCTGTCCGACGGGGCGCCGGCCTTCGTGCGCCCGGTGCGGCCGGAAGACGACGCGCTGTTCCGCGCGTTCTTCGCCCGCGTCACCGACGACGACCTGCGCCTGCGCTTCTTCCAGTCGGTCAAGCACTTCAGCCACGAGTTCATCGCGCGCCTGACCCAGCTCGACTACGCCCGCTCGATCGCGCTGGTGGCCATCGACCCGCGTAGCGGCGACATGCTCGGCGCGGTGCGCCTGCACGCCGACGCCGACTACGACCGCGGCGAGTACGGCATCCTGATCCGCTCGGACCTCAAGGGCCACGGCATCGGCTGGCGGCTGATGACGATCATGATCGAGTATGCCCAGTGGCTGGGCCTGAACATCATCGAAGGCCAGGTCCTGCGCGAAAACAGCACCATGCTGGCGATGTGCCAGAGCCTGGGCTTCAAGACCAGGCTGGACCCGGACGATTCCACGGTGATGGTGGTGACCTTGCCGGTGCAGGGGGTGAAGGTGCCCGAGGTGCCGGTGTGACCCGCGCCTGGTTCACGCCATCTGGCGGCGCTTACTGAAACTGGAGTTCCTCGGTCACCTTGCTGCAGGATTGATCCAGCTCCACATGGAACGACTTTCGTTCGCCCAGGTACAGCGGATCTGCAAGCTCATCCACATGCAACACGGCAAATGCCCGGCCCGCGGCCACAGGGGCTGATAGAGCGACGAAGTACGTGGTGGGTTTCCAGGCCCTGGTGCGCAAGACGTAGGCGTCCACGACGCGCACGCAGTCGGGTTGCTGCTGCGCAGCCAGAATGTTGGCGCTTGTCTGCGCAGACAGTCCCTGCAGCCTTTCCTTGTTGGCGGCATCACACGCCAAGGGCAAGCAAGCGAGCGCAATGCACAGTGTGATCGTTGGCACTTTGGACATGAGGTTCTCCCGATAATGCTGCCGCCCCCTTGCCGGACAGGCGTGATCCGGTTGGCGCCTTGCCTGACCCAGGGTCATTCGATCGACCAGTGACGTTACTTTTGTGGATCCGGCGTCGATGACAGATCCTGCACCATCCATGGCGTCGCCGGGTGAAGCGCCAGCGGTGCCGTTGCACCCATGCCCAGGGTGGGGGCCACTGCCCGCGCCTGCATTGCTCGGCCTTCTGCCGTGAAAGCCGCTCCGGCAGCTCGGATGGTTCGGGCATCGGGGCGCCGCCGATCGCACCAGCCCTGCAACGCACAGGGCCAGACACGGCATGGCCCCGGCAGCGCGGTGGCGCGACAATAGCCCCATGACCGACCGCATTCCCCTGCTGCTGCTCCCCGGCCTGCTCAACGATGCCGAACTCTGGCGCGCGCAGATCGCCGACCTGTCCGATATCGCCGACTGCACGGTCGGCGACCAGACCCGGGGTGAAACGATGCAGGCGGTGGTCGATGACGTGCTGGCGCAGGCACCGGCGCGTTTTGCCCTGGCCGGTTTCTCGCTGGGCGGTTTCGTGGCCCAGCAGATCCTGCGCACGGCGCCGGAACGGGTGCTGCGGCTGGCGTTGATCGATACCTCGATCCATGCCGACTCCCCCGAGCGTGCCGCCCAGCGTCAGTCGCAACAGGCCAGCGTGCGCTTGCCCGGCACCTTCCATGGGTTTGGCGACAAGCTGATGCGCAGCTACATCGACGCCTCGCGCCTGGACGACTACGTACTGGTGCAGCGCGTGCGCGACATGACCGCGCGGCTGGGCGCCGAGGTGTTCCTGCGCCAGAGCGCGTTGGAGCGCGGCGATGGCCATGACGTCGTGGCCGGGTATCGCGATCCGCTGCTGATCGTCTGCGGCGCCAACGACCGCATCACCCCGTTGCCGATCAGCGAAGAGATGCATGCGCTGGTGCCCGGTTCAACGCTGCTGGTGCTGCCCGATTGCGGGCACCTGGCGCCGATGGAGAAGCCGGACGAGGTCAGCGCGGCGATGCGCGGGTGGTTGCAGGCCTGACCCGGCAGCGCCGTCGCGCCCGCTGCCCCTGCAGGGTCATCTCGATCGACTGCCGTAAAACGCGCCACGTTCGTTTACGGCATGACCACAGATCGAAGCGCACACGTCGGCCAGGGTCATGCGTTCGCCGCGCCGATCCACGTAGTCGGCGGTCGATAGGGATCCGACCCTACCTCGGTCACCGCGCCGCCTGGTTCAATCGCAATTCCGTCCAGATATGCCCGCACCTGCGCGCCTCATGGGCGATCCCGGCAGGGTCGCATCCCGATCGACCGCCGTGAAACGCGCCACGTTCGTTGATGGCATGACCACAAATCGATGCACACACGTCGGCCAGGGTCATGCGTTCGCCGCGCCGATCCACGTCGTCGGCGGTCGATAGGGATCCGACCCTACCTCGGTCACCGCGCCGCCTGGTTCAATCACAATTCCGTCCCGATGTGCCGGCACCTGCGCGCCTCATGGGCGACCCCGGTAGGGTCGCATCCCGATCGACTGCCGTAAAACGCGCCACGTTCGTTTACGGCATGACCACAGATCGAAGCGCACGCACGTCGGCCAGGGTCATGCGTTCGCCGCGCCGATTCACATAGTCGGCGGTCGATAGGGATCCGACCCTACCTCGGTCACCGCGCCGCCTGGTTCAATCGCAATTCCGTCCAGATGTGCCCGCACCTGCGCGCCTCATGGGCGACCCCGGTAGGGTCGCATCCCGATCGACCGCCGTGAAACGCGCCACGTTCGTTGATGGCATGACCACAGGTCGAAGCGCACACGTCAGCCAGGGTCATGCGTTCGCCGCGCCGATTCACATAGTCGGCGGTCGATAGGGATCCGACCCTACCTCGGTCACCGCGTCGCCTGGTTCAATCGCAATCCCGTCCCGATGTGCCGGCACCTGCGCGCCTCATGGGCGACCCCGGTAGGGTCGCATCCCGATCGACCGCCGTGAAACGCGCCACGTTCGTTGATGGCATGACCACGAATCGAAGCGCACACACGTCGGCCAGGGTCATGCGTTCGCCGCGCCGATCCACGCGGTCGGCGGTCGATAGGGATCCGACCCTACCTCGGGGTGCATCCGGAGGACCGTCAGCATGCGCGGATGGTCAACACCGTGAACGCGACCCCGGTAGGGTCGCATCCCGATCGACCGCCGTGAAACGGGCCACGTTCATTGATGGCATGACCACGAATCGAAGCGCACACACGTCGGCCAAGATCATGCGTTCGCCGCGCCGATCCACGTGGTCGGCGGTCGATAGGGATCCGACCCTACCTCGGGGTGCATCCGGAGGACCGTCAGCTCGCGCGGATGGCCAACGCCCGGAACGCGACCCCGGTAGGGTCGCATCCCGATCGACCGCCGTGAAACGCGCCACGTTCGTTGAGGGCATGACCACGAATCGAAGCGCACACACGTCGGCCAAGATCATGCGTTCGCCGCGCCGATTCACACAGTCGGCGGTCGATAGGGATCCGACCCTACCTCGGCGTGCATCCGGAGTACCGCCAGCGCGCGCGGATGACCCACACCACCGCGAACACCGACCGTGCCCGCCTGCGTCAATCCCAGGCCGGCGCAATCCCGTCCGGGTTGGCCAGCCGCTGGCCGCGGTCGAGCGTGGCGATCTGCGCCATGTCCGCGTCGCTCAGGCGCAGGTCGGCGGCAAGCAGGTTGCTGGCCAGATTTTCGCGCTTGGTGGAGGAGGGGATCACCGCCAAGCCCTGCTGCAGCGCCCACGCCAGCGCGACCTGGGCCGGGGTGGCCTGGTGGCGTTCGGCAATGGCCTGGATCACCGGATCCTTGAGCACCTCGCCGTAAGCCAGGCTCATGTAGGCGGTGACGTGGATGCCCTGTTCCTGCAGGAACGCAATCAACGCGCGGTTCTGCAGGTACGGGTGGACTTCGATCTGGTTGGTGGCGATGGCATCGGCACCCAGGATCTCGATGGCCTGGCGGGTCTGGGCGATGGTGAAGTTGGAGATGCCGATCTGCCGGGTCAGGCCCAGCGACTTCGCTTCGGCCAGTGCGCCCAGATACTCGGCCATCGGTACCGCGTCCTTGGGCGAGGGCCAGTGGATCAGGGTGAGCTCGACATGGTCGGTGCGCAGCTTGCGCAGGCTCTCGCGCAGGCTGGCCAGCAGGGCGTCATGCGTGAAGTTGGCGATCCACACCTTGGTGGTCACGAACAGATCGTCGCGGGCCACGCCGGATGCTGCGATGGCCTGGCCAACCTCGGCCTCGTTGTCATAGATCTGTGCGGTGTCGATGGCGCGGTAGCCCACGTCCAATGCGTTGCGGACCGAGTCGATGACGGTCTGGCCTTTCAGGCGGAACGTGCCGAGGCCGAATGCGGGAATGCTCATGGAAACTCCTTCAAGGGGGGAAGTGCAGGCTACGCCGTGCACCGTAAAGCGACGTAGAGCCGACCGTTGGTCGGCTGCCGTCGCGCAAAGCGGACCGTTGGCCCGCTGTAGTTGCGTAACGCGGGCGGTGAGTGCGCTGCCAGGCTGGCTCAATGCGCGCCCACGGCGATGCCGTCGGCGCGATCGGCCACACCGTCGCGCCGATCCAGGCGGCCACTGAGCACGGTCAGGCCGAAGGCGCCCATCACCACCAGCGCGCCCAGCCACGGCGTGTGCATCAGGCCGAGATGGTCCACCACCAGGCCGCCCAGCGAGGCGCCGAAGGCGATACCCACGTTGAACGCGGCGATGTTCAGGCCAGACGCCACGTCGGCCGCCTGCGGGGCGAACCGCTGCGCCTGCTTGACCACATACACCTGCAGCCCCGGCACGTTGCCGAACGCCACCGCGCCCAGGGCCAGCACGGTCAGCAGCACCAGCCAGGTGTTGTAGGCGGTGAAGGTGAGCACCAACAGCACGGCCGCCAGCAGCGCGAAGATCAGCTTCAGCGCCGGGATCGGGCCGCGGCGGTCGGCCAGGCGGCCGCCCCACAGATTGCCGAACGCCACCGACACGCCGTACACCAGCAGCACGCCGCTCACCGCATTGGCCGAGAAGCCGCTGACGTCCTGCAGGATCGAGGCCAGGTAGGTAAAGGACAGGAAGGTGCCGCCATAACCCAGCGCGGTGATCGCATACACCAGCAGCAGGCGCGGCTGGGCCAGCACCGCCAACTGCTGGCCGAACGTGGCCGGTTCGCTGCGCTGCAGGTTGCGCGGCACGAACAGCAGGCTGCCGACCAGCGCGATCACGCCGAGCGCGGCCACGGCCAGGAAGGTCGCGCGCCAGCCCAGGTGCTGGCCGATGAAGGTACCCAGCGGCACGCCGGTGACCAGTGCCACGGTCAGGCCGGTGAACATGATCGCGATCGCGCTGGCGGCTTTCTCCTTGGGCACCACCGAGGTGGCGATGATCGAGCCGATCGAGAAGAACACGCCGTGTGCCAGGCCGGTAAGCACGCGGGCCACGATCAGCGAGCCGTAGCCGGGCGCCATCCAGGCAATCACGTTGCCCAGGGTGAACAGCACCATCAGGGCCACCAGCAGGGTCTTGCGCGGCACCCGGCCGGTGAGCGCGGTCAGCACCGGCGCGCCCACCGCCACGCCCAGGGCGTACAGCGAGACCAGCAGGCCGGCCGAGGGCAGGGAGACGCCGAGGTCGGCGGCGATGGTCGGGATCAGCCCGACGATGACGAATTCGGTGGTGCCGATGGCGTACGCACCAAGCGTGAGCGCCAGCAGGGCCAGGGGGATGCCACGGGACATGGTCGGTTACCGGTGGGAGGTGAGGCTGCGCAGTCTGCGCGCCGCACTGTTGCCGAAAAAGCGGCCTTCACGCCAATCACTCTTGCTCTTTGGTCAATAATGGACGCCCGCCCCCGGCAGGCCGCCCCATGAAAACCACCCTCGACGAAATGCAGGCCTTCATCGCGGTGATCGACAGCGGCTCGATCACCGCCGCCGCTGAAGCCCTGGGCCAGACCACCTCCGGGGTCAGCCGGGCATTGGGGCGGCTGGAGGAAAAGCTCGGCACCACGCTGCTGACCCGCACCACCCGGCGCCTGCAGCTGACCGAAGAAGGCGATGCGTTCCTGGCGCAGGCGCGTGCGATCGTGGCCTCGGTGGAGGCCGCCGAAGAGCAGATCGCCGCACGCCGCGAGCGCCCGGCCGGACGCCTGCGCGTGGATGCGGCCATGCCGTTCGTGCTGCACGTGATCGCCCCGCTGGTGGCCGGCTACCGCGCGCGCTACCCGGACGTGGCGCTGGAGCTCAACAGCAGCGAGCGCTACATCGACCTGCTGGAACGGCGCACCGACGTGGCCATCCGGATCGGTCCGCTGGCCGATTCCACCCTGCACGCACGGCCGCTGGCGCACAGCCGGTTGCGGGTGATGGCCAGCCCGGCCTACCTGCAGCAGCACGGCACCCCGGCCAGCGTGGCCGAGCTGCGCGCCCATACCCTGCTGGGCTTCAACGAACCGGACTCGCTCAACCACTGGCCGTTGCCCGGCGATACCGATGCGCTGCTGCACGTACGCCCGGCGGTGGCCGTTTCCAGCGGGGAAACCCTGCGTGCGCTGGCGTTGCAGGGCGTGGGCATCGTCTGCCTGTCCGACTTCATGACCCATCGTGACCGCCAGGCCGGCGAGCTGGTCCAGTTGTTGCCCGCGCTCACACTGGAGGTGCGCCAGCCCATCCACGCGGTGTATTACCGCAACACGGCGGTGTCGGCGCGGATCAGCTCCTTCCTGGACCACCTGGCCGCGGCGATGGTGGGCGAGCCTTACGTGCGCTGAGCGGTGATCGCCCCGCGCGGGCCCGCGACCGTGACTGGACATCGCGCCAATTTGTAACTATCGTTGTTACATGAAATCCAGCAACCAGTTCTCCGACGCCTTGCACATCGCCGCCCATCTGGTGGGGCAGGACGGCCCGCGTACGTCCGAGCAGCTGGCCGCCTGTCTACCCACCCATCCGGTGGTGATCCGGCGGCTGCTGGCGGCGATGCACAAGGGCGGAGTGGTGCGCAACGCGCGCGGCCACGGCGGCGGCAGCCAGCTGGCCCGCGA
The DNA here is from genome assembly GCA_002435595.1 of Stenotrophomonas maltophilia. GTDB lineage: Bacteria > Pseudomonadota > Gammaproteobacteria > Xanthomonadales > Xanthomonadaceae > Stenotrophomonas > Stenotrophomonas maltophilia_AC. Next base: position 7,315 of record DJBL01000141.1, on the reverse strand, counting down.
TCCGGCCACGATCACCCTGCACGATGTGTACGTGGCCATCGGCGCGCCGCCGCTGCTGCACACCGGCGCGCGCGAGACCGGGCGCGGCTGCCCGGTGCAGCAGGTGGTCAACGATGCGCTGGACGACAGTTACCGCCAGGCCCAGGCCCTGCTCGAACAGCGCCTGCGCGGCACCACCCTGGCCACCCTCGGCGAGGCGTTTGCCCGCCACCTGGCCCACCATGCAGCAGGAGTTCCCCATGACGTTTGATGCCGTGATCGTCGGCGGCAGTTTCGCCGGTCTGTCCGCCGCGCTGATGCTGGCGCGGGCACGCCGCGAGGTACTGGTGATCGACAGTGGCCTGCCGCGCAACCGTTTCTCCGCGCACTCGCACGGCGTGCTGGGCATGGACGGCATCGCCGGCAGCGATCTGCTCCGGCAGGCCAAGGCGCAACTGCTCCACTACCCCACCGTGCGCTGGGTCAGCGACACCGCCATCGACGCCCAGCCCACCGTGGACGGCTTTGCGGTCACCACCGCCGGGGGCGACACCTGGGCCGCGCGCAAGCTGTTGCTGGCCACCGGCATCCGCGACGAACTGCCCGAGCTGCCAGGCCTGGCCGAACGCTGGGGCCACAGCGTGCTGCACTGCCCTTACTGCCACGGCTACGAGGTGGGCGGCGGTGCGATCGGCCTGCTTGGTGGTCACGCGCTGTCGGTGAAAATGGCCGGGCTGCTGGCCGACTGGGGCCAGGTGACCCTGTTTGCCCACGGCATGCAGATCGATGCGCAGGACCGGGCCACGCTCGAGCGGCGCGGCGTGCACATCGAGACCGAGCGCGTGGTGGGCCTGGAAGGCCAGGCACCGCAGTTGAGCGGGGCGTTGCTTGCCGATGGTCGCCACATCGACCTGCGCGCGCTGTTCGTGGCCGCTCGCCAGCACATGGCCTCGCCGCTGGTGGAGCAGCTGGGCTGCGTGCTGGAAGACAGCCCGATCGGGGTGCTGGTGCAGGTGGATGCGCAGAAGCAGACCTCGGTGCCGGGCGTGTACGCGGCGGGCGATGCCAGCGTGGTCGGCAACATCACCCTGGCCAATGCCGAGGGCGTGCGTGCCGGGATCAGCCTGCATCATGCGCTGGTGGCCGAAGACAGCGCGCTGGCCTGACCCGGCACGGCCGCCCGCAGGTGGCCGTGTTGCAGGCGATACGCGGCCCACTCAGCCCTTGATGCAGACCACCTGGCGCAGCGTGTGCACCACCTCGACCAGGTCGCTCTGCGCGGCCATCACCGCATCGATGGACTTGTAGGCGGCCGGGGATTCATCGATCACCGAGGCGTCCTTGCGGCACTCCACGTGCGCGGTCGCCTCGCGGTGCTGGGCCAGGGTGATCTGCTGGCGCGCCGCGCTGCGGCTCATCACCCGCCCGGCGCCGTGGCTGCAGCTGTGGAAACTCTCGGCATTGCCCTTTCCGCGCACGATGTAGCTGCGCGTGCCCATGCTGCCGGGGATGATGCCCAGTTCGCCGGCGCGCGCGCTCACCGCGCCCTTGCGCGTCACCAGCAGTTCCTCGCCGCCGTGGGTCTCGGTCTGCACGTAGTTGTGGTGGCAGTTCACCGCCAGCTTCTCGAGCTGGAACTTCGGCAGTCGCAGGCGCATCTCGGCCAGCACCCGCGCCATCATCGCTTCGCGGTTCTCGCGGGCGTAATCCTGCGCCCACGAGACCGCCTGCACGTAGTCGTCGAACAACGGCTCGCCCTGCATGAAGAAGGCCAGGTCCTTGTCCGGCAGGTGGAAGCCGAGCACGCGCCGGGCCAGTTCTTCGCGTGCGCGCTCGATGAAGTAGGTGCCGATCAGGTTGCCGGTGCCGCGCGAGCCGCTGTGCAGCATCACCCACACCGCGCCGGTCTCGTCCAGGCAGATTTCGATGAAGTGGTTGCCGCCGCCGAGCGTGCCGATCTGGCAGCCCAGCTTGTCGGTGCGGATGCGTCGGTGCCGTTGCTTGATCGCGTCCAGGCGCTCGACCAGGCCGGAGCGCACGATCCGGCTGTGGATGCTGTCGGGCAGCTGCCGATGCTCGCCGCCGCGGCCGTTGCCTACCGGCACGCTGCGCTCGATGTCGCTGCGCAGGCGGGCCAGGTTGTCGGGCAGGTGTTCGGCGCGCAGGGTGGTGCGCACCGCGGCCATGCCGCAGCCGATGTCCACGCCCACCGCCGCCGGGATGATCGCGCCTCGCGTGGGGATCACCGACCCCACCGTGGCGCCCTTGCCGACGTGCACGTCGGGCATCACCGCCACCCAGGGGCCGACGAACGGCACCGCGGCGATGTTGCGCAGCTGCTCCCGGGCGTGTTCGTCGACGGGGACGCCGCTTACCCAGCCCTTGATGGGGGTGCCGCCTTCGGCGTGCAGCAGTTCGATAGTGGAGGGAATATTCATGGGTTTCATTCCATTGAGCGGCCGCGCCAGATAATCACCGGCCACGGCCATGCAGTGCCGGAGAAAACCGGCACAGTTAATCAACAGGCATCCTCTCCCGCTGCCCGTGCCCCAGGCCGGGGCACAGCGCTCTCGCGCCGGATGGCAACACGTCCGCGTGGTCGGGCACTCCGTGCCCGGGATGGACGATGGAAGATCACGCCCGGTGATCGTCGGATCTGGCAACGCCAACGCAAACGAAAACGCCCCCGGATGCAGCATCCGAGGGCGTTGGCATGCCTCGGAGATCGGGAACCGATCTCCGTGCAGGAAGATCAGTCGTTGGTCAGCGCGTCGGCCTTGCCCGCGCCAGCGCACGGACGCAGCGCGGCGATGGCGCTATGCAGTCGGTGGGCGGTGGCGGGGAAACGAAGGGGCATGACGGGCTCGGTTGGGTGGAAGGGGGCCGCACGCTGCGGCGATGGGCGCGAACATTACCCGGGTTCGTTTCAGGCTGCAAGCAGAAAGTGAATCTTTCCGATTATCTCGGCGGATGCGCAGCAGCGGACACAATGCAGCCGCCCTGCGGCGGCTGCACGTCATCGGCGATATCGGGCCGATTCAGTCGCTTTCGGCACTGGCCGCATCCAGCTGCGCCACGTCATCGGCCGACAGGCGCACCTGCGCGGCCGCCAGCACCTCCTTCAACTGCGCAACGCTGGTGGCGCTGACGATCGGTGCGGTGATGCCCGGGCGCGCGATCAACCATGCCAGCGCAACCTGCGAGGCACTCGCGCCGTGCTTGCCGGCCATGTCATCCAGTGCGGTCAGGATGCGCAGCCCACGCGGGTTGAGGTACTTGGCAACCACGCTCTGACCGCGCGCGCTGCTCTTGGCGGCGTCTTCCGCACTGCGATACTTGCCGCTGAGGAAACCGCTGGCCAGCGAGTAGTAGCTGATCACGCCCAGGCCCTGTTCGCGCACCAGCGCGTCCAGCCCGGCCTCATAGCCGGCGCGGTCGTACAGGTTGTACTCCGGCTGCAGGGTTTCATAGCGCGGCAGCTTGTAGTCCTCCGATACCTTGAGGGCATCACGCAGGCGGCTGGCACTGTAATTGGAGGCGCCGATGGCGCGCACCTTGCCCTGCTCGATCAGCCGGCCAAACGCGGCCAGCGTGGTTTCCAGCGGGGTGGATTCGTCATCTTCGTGGGCCTGGTACAGATCGATCACATCGGTCTGCAGGCGGCGCAGCGAGTCTTCCACGGCCGCGGCGATGTTGTCGGCCGACAGGCCGGGGTGTTCGCCCCACTTGGCCACCTTCGTGGCCAGCACCACCTGGTCGCGCTTGCCGCTGTGCTTGAACCAGCGGCCGAGGATGGTCTCCGATTCGCCACCGGCATTGCCCGGCACCCAGGCCGAGTACACATCGGCGGTGTCGACGAGGTTGAAGCCGGCGTCCACGAACGCATCCAGCAGGGCGAAGGAGGTCTTCTCGTCGGCGCTCCAGCCGAACACGTTGCCGCCGAAGGCGATGGGGGCGACATGGAGGCCGGAGCGACCGAGTTCGCGCGTAGCAGTCATGGGTGATGTTCTCCCTGGGAATCGTTTCCACAGGATACGGCCGGGGGGGTGACAGCGTTGCGGCAGCAGACACAAAACAGTGTTCCGGATTGCTGCGTCGCACTAACGTTTTGTGAACACCTGTGCACGTCCGGCTGCTAGGCTCGCGCCATCCCGCCACCGGAAGCCCGCCGATGAAAGCCCGTTCGTTGACTTGTGCCTGCCTGTTCACCGTGTCCACCCTCCTGCTTGCCGCGCCGGCCATGGCGATCAAACCGGCCGGCCCCAATGCGCAGGTCGCGATCACCCCGGCCGTGCAGAAGGCCGTGCAGGACAGCCGCCGCGATCCGGCCAACGTCAAGCGCGATGCGTACCGCCATCCCGCGCAGACGCTGTCCTTCTTCGGCGTCGCGCCCGGCCAGACCGTCATCGAGATCACGCCCGGCAACGGCTGGTACTCGGAAATCCTGGCCCCGCTGCTGCATGACTCGGGCCGCTACGTGGCCGCCGTGGTCGATCCGATGGCGGTGGCCGAAGGCCGCGGCCGCGATTACCAGCAGCGCAGTCGCGACGGCCTGGAGAAGAAGTTCGCCGGCACCGCCACGCTGTATGACAAGACCACGGTGGTGGCCTACGACCCGAAGGCGCCGAGCTTCGGTGCGGCCAACTCCGCCGATGTGGTGCTGACGTTCCGCAACGTGCACAACTGGCGCAGCGCCAACCAGGCCGAGGGCATGTTCAAGGGCTTCTACAGCGTGCTCAAGCCCGGCGGCGTGCTCGGTGTGGTCGAACACCGCGCCAAGGCCGACGTGCCGGCCGACGACAAGACCGGCTATGTGGGCCAGCAGCAGGTGATCGCCCTGGCCAAGGCCGCCGGTTTCGAACTGGCCGGCAGCAGCGAGATCAACGCGAACCCGCGCGATACCAAGGACCATCCCAACGGGGTGTGGACGCTGCCGCCGTCCAACCAGCACGACAAGGCCGATGACGCCAGGTACCAGGCCATCGGCGAAAGCGACCGCATGACCCTGCGCTTCGTCAAACCGGCGCGCTGATCGCAACGGGGGATGGGACAATGGACCGTCCCCCGTGCTGTCCTGTCCGATGCTGATCGCCTTCAACAAACCCTTCAACGTGCTGTGCCAGTTCACCGACCGCAGCCAGCCGCCGCGCGCCACCCTGGCCGGCTTCGGACTGCCGCCGGCGGTGTATGCGGCCGGGCGCCTGGACTACGACAGCGAAGGCCTGCTGCTGCTGACCGACGACGGCGGCCTGGCCCATCAGTTGACCGACCCGCGGCACAAGGCCGACAAGACCTACTGGGTGCAGGTGGAAGGCACTGTCACCGATGACCAGCTGCAGGCGCTGCGGCGGGGCGTGCAGCTCAATGACGGACCGACCCTGCCTGCACAGATCGCACGTCTGGATCCCGCGCCCGATCTCTGGGTACGCGATCCCCCGGTGCGTTTCCGCAAGACCGTGCCCGACGCATGGCTGGCGATCACCCTGCGCGAAGGCCGCAACCGTCAGGTGCGGCGGATGACCGCGGCGGTGGGGCTGCCGACGCTGCGCCTGGTGCGCGTTTCGATGGGCCCACACGCGCTCGACGGCCTGCAACCTGGCCAGTGGCGCCGGCTGGACTGATGCCGCCCCGGCGCGGTCTTGCCGCGCGCAAAGAAAAACCGCCGGACAGGCCGGCGGTTTCGCTACGCATGGGGTGACGCTGCAGCCGATCAGGCGTCGCTGCCGATATCGCTGTGCTCATCCACCACGGTGCTGGTGCGCCGGTTGCGGGCGCTGATGCGCTGCGCCTGACCGTCCACCACCTCGCCGTTGGCGAGCTTCTTCTTCTGCTGCTTGCGGTACAGCGCGTAGCCGAGCAGGCCCACGCCGACCGCAGCGGCGGCGATGGTCACTGCCGGGTTGCGGCGCACGACCTTGGCCGCGACCTTGCCGCCGGTCCTCACTGCACCCAGCGCGGCACCGGTCTTGATCCAGTCGGTGGCCTGCGGGCCGAGGTGGCGCAGGCTGCCGCCGGCATGCTTGAGGCCGTCGCCGGCGCTGCTTGCCAGATCCAGGGCGCGCTCGAGGGCGCGGTCGGTAATCACAGTCAGTCTGCTCATGGGGGGTCCTTTGCTTGGTTCCGATCCAGTGTGGGACGTAGGCCGTGTAGGGCGTGTTAGCCGCCCGCTACGACCGGATCACGACTGTAGCGGCTTGTCCGCGCCGCTGCAGTACGGCGCGATGACGCGGTCAGCCGGCAGCCATGAATGCGAGGCTGTCCTCACGTGTCGCGCGGCTTGGCTCGATGGGTGGCGGTGGCCGTCCACGGATCGTCCGGCCAGGGGTGCTTGGGATAGCGCCCCTTCATCTCCTTTTTCACCTCGGCGTAGGTGTTGGCCCAGAAGTTGCGCAGGTCCTGGGTGACCTGCAGCGGGCGGCCACCGGGCGAGAGCAGGTGCAGGGTCAGGGCGATGCGACCGTCGGCGATGCGCGGCGTGTCTGCCAGGCCGAACAGTTCCTGCAGCTTGACCGCCAGCACCGGCGGCTGCGGGCTTACCCCATCGGCCTCCAGGGCATAGTGGATGGGTCGCTCCATCCCCGAGGGCACGCTGATGCGCACCGGTGCGTGGCGGTCGATGAGCTGGCGCTGCGCCCAGGGCAACGGGGTTTTCAGCGCTTCGCCGAGGCTGGCCTCATCCAGTGCGTCCAGCCGCGTCTTGCCGTTGAAGGCCGGCATGAGCCAGCTGCGCAGGGTCTGACGCAATGCCGCGTCGGACACATCGGGCAGGTCCAGTTCCGGCATCCACGCGCGCAGCGCCACGCAGCGGGCCTGCCACTGGCGCAGCCCCTCGGTCCACGGCAGCGCGTCGATGCCCAGCTCGGCCACCGCCTCGGTCAGCGCCTGCGCGGCCTGCGCAGGATCGACGCGGCCGGCCGAACGGCTGTCGAGCACGATACGGTCGAAGCGGCTTTCGCGGCGCGCGACCAGGGCGCGTTTGCCGGCATCCCAGCGCACCACGTCCTCCTGCTGGAAGCGCTCGGCGAAATCGCGGCGCAGGCGGTTCTCATCCACCGGTGCGGCGCGCAGCAGCAGCGCGTCGCGCGCTTCGTAGCGCAGCTCCACCGCGACCAGCCACGGTTCGCCACGCAGGTCGCTGGGATCGAACAGGCGCGCACTGCGCCCGTTGGCCAGCAGGTAGCGCAGCGGGTCGGTGGGGTGGCGTGCGGCGATGCGGTCGGGGAAGGCGTGGGCGAGCAGGTCGCCGAGCTGGTGCGCCTCCACCGAGGTGGGCGGGCTGGCATCGCAGCGCAGGCGTCGCCGCCATTGCTTGCTGGCCGCATCGATGGTGGCCAGC
>DJBL01000126.1 GCA_002435595.1 Stenotrophomonas maltophilia | reverse complement strand
GCAGCAGCGCGGCGGCGTCGGCATGGCGGCCCTGCATCCAGCGCGCGCGGCCCAGCCGGGCCAGTGCTTCGGGATGGTTGCCGCGCAGCTGCAGCGCACGCGTGGCCGCCTGTTCGCCGGCCTTTACGTCACCGGCTTCCAGCTCGGCATCGGCCAGCATCACCCAGGCGATGAAGTCGGTGGGCTGGCGTTGCACCGCCAGGCGCAGCTGCTGCCGCTCCGACGCCATGCTCAGGTGCCTGCCGCCAACTGCGCCAGTTCGTCGGCCTGGTGTTCGTGGATCAGCCGCTCGACCAGCGTGTCCAGCTCACCGGCGATGATGTTGGGCAGGTCGTACAGGGTCAGGCCTTCCACGCGGTGATCGGTGATGCGCCCCTGCGGGAAGCTGTAGGTGCGGATGCGCTGGCTGCGGTCACCACTGCCCACCTGCAGGCGCCGGCTCTCGGCGGTGGCGGCGGCCTGCTTGCTGCGCTCGGCATCCAGCAGCTGGGCCTTCAGGCGCTTCATCGCCTTGTCGCGGTTGGCGTGCTGGCTGCGTTCGGTCTGGCACTCCACCACCACCCCGGTCGGCACGTGGGTGATCCGGATCGCCGACTCGGTCTTGTTCACGTGCTGGCCGCCCGCGCCGGAGGAGCGGAAGGTGTCCACGCGCAGATCGGCCGGGTTGATCACGATCTCGTCCACTTCATCGGCCTCGGGAATGATCGCCACGGTCGCCGCCGAGGTGTGGATCCGGCCCTGCGACTCGGTGGCCGGCACGCGCTGCACGCGGTGGGTGCCCGATTCGAACTTCAGCTTGGAATAGGCGCCGCGGCCGACCACCCGGGCCACGATCTCCTTGTACCCGCCATGCTCGCCGGGACTGTCCGATTCGATCTCGACCTTCCAGCCCTGGCGCTCGGCGTAGCGTGCGTACATGCGGAACAGGTCGCCGGCAAACAGCGCCGCCTCGTCGCCGCCGGTGCCGGCGCGCACCTCCAGGAACAGGTTGCCGTCATCGCGCGGGTCGCGCGGTACCAGCAGCAGGGCCAGTTCCTGGTCCAGCTGCGCCAGCCGCTGCTGCGCAGCGCTGATCTCTTCTTCGGCCAGCTCGCGCAGGTCCGGGTCGCTGCGCATGGCTTCGGCCGCAGCCAGGTCGGCCAGTGCGCGGGCCTCGTCGGCCAGGGCGGTGGCGATCGGCTGCAGCTGCGCGAACTCGCGCGAGAACGCACGGAAACGGTCGTTGTCGCTGACCACGCCGGGGTCGGCAAGCAGGCGTTCGAGTTCTTCGCGGCGTTCGGCCAGCGCTTCCAGCTTACGGCGCAGGGTCGGCGTCATCGGTCTTCACGGGGGGATGTTGATAGCCCGGCTTGGCCGGGAACAGGCGCTCGGCGGCGCGGGTCAATTCGGTGTCGCCGGTCAGCGCCGCCGCGCGCAGCGCCGCGGTGGGCGGGTGCAGCAGGCGGTTGGTGAGGCCATGGGCCAGCAGTTCCAGCACTTCCTCCGGCGATTTACCGTGGGCCAGCTGCTGGCGGGCCTTGTCCAGCATTTCCACGCGGGTGGCTTCGCCATAGGCGCGCAGCTGCCGCAGCGGGGCCTGGTGTGCGCTGGCCTGCAGCGTTTCCACGAAGCGGGCCACCTGCAGCTCGATGATCGCCTCGGCCTCGGCCGCGGCTTCGCGACGGCTGCGGCGGTTGTCTTCCACCGCGCGCTCCAGGTCGTCCACGGTGTACAGGAAGGCATCCTGCAGCTCGCCCACGCCGGCCTCGATGTCGCGCGGCACGGCCAGGTCGAACAGCAGCATCGGCTTGTGCTTGCGGGTCTTCAGGGCGGCGGCCACGTGCGCGCGGGCAATCACCGGCTCGCGCGCGGCCGTGGCCGAGAACACCACGTCGGCTTCGCCCAGGTGCCGCTCCAGCTCGGTCAGCGGCAGCGCCACGCCGCCGTGGCGGCTGGCCAGCTCCTGCGCATGGGCCAGGGTGCGGTTGGCCACCAGCAGGCGGCGCACCTTGCCTTCGCTCAGATGCCGTGCGGCCAGCTCGATGGTCTCCCCGGCGCCGACCAGCAGCACCGTGGAATCCTCCAGCCGCGCGAACGAGTTCTGCGCCAGGCGCACCGCGGTGGAGGCCACCGAGACCGGATTGGCGCCCACCCGGGTATCGGTCCGGGCACGCTTGGCCACCGAGAAGGTCTGCTGGAACAGTCGGTCCAGGCGCTGGCCGAGCAGGCCGTGGTCGCGCGCGGTCGCCCAGGCATCCTTGACCTGGCCCAGGATCTGCGGTTCGCCCAGCACCATCGAATCCAGCCCGGTGGCGACCCGGAACAGATGCCGCACCGCATCGGCGTCGGCATGCTGGTACAGGTAGCCGTGCAGCTGCCCGGCATGCGATTCCAGCCACTGCGCCAGCGCCTCGCCCGATTCGGCCACCGCATACAGTTCGGTGCGGTTGCAGGTGGACAGCAGCACCGCCTCGGCCACCTGCGGGGTATCGCGCAGCGACGCCAATGCCTGGGGCAGGGCGTCGCCGCCAAAGGACGCGCGTTCGCGCAGTTCCACTGGCGCGGTCTGGTGGTTCAGTCCGAGCACCCACAGGGTCATTGTTCAGTTGCTTGCGATAAGCTGCTGGCCATTCAAGTCGTCATTTTAAGGCCAGAAGCCCCCGATGCCCGCATTGATTCGCATCTCCAGCGTTCTGTTGCTGTCCTTGTCCGCGGCCAGCGCCCTGGCCGCCCCGGCCACGGCACCGGCCACGGCCCCGTCCAGCAAGGCCGCGGCCGTCGAAACCGCCCCCCTCACCCCGGTGATGGCCGGTGAGTTCGCCCTGCAGGCCGGCAAGCTCGGCGAGGCCGCGCGCTGGTACCTGGAGGCGGCCGAGGCCGGCACCGATGACGCCGGCCTGGCCGAGCGCGCCACCCGCATCGCCATGCTCGCCAACGACGACAAGGCCGCCGCCCGCGCGCTGGGGCTGTGGGAAGCGCGCGCCCCGCGCACGCTGGCCATGCGCAGTGCCGCCGCCGCCCTGGACATGCGCAAGGCCGATGTGAAGGCCGCGCGCACCGAACTGGGGGCGCTGCTCAAGGACCCCGATGAGCGCGGCTGGAAGTTCGCCATCGCCGCGTTGATCGGCGGCGGGCGCGACCCGGCCATCCCCGCCCAGGTGCTGGGCGGGCTGGTCGATGACAACGCCATCCCCGACAAGCTGGAGGTCTGGCAGGAAATGGGCCGCCTGGCGATGCGCATGGAGCGCCCGGACCTGGCCAAGCGGATGGTCGATGAGGTGGTCAAACGCTTTCCCAACGAGCCGCGGGTGGCGCTGTTGAACGCCAGCCAGCTGGCCCAGGCCGGCAAGCAGGACGAGGCCCGCGCCCTGCTGGTGGGGGTGGAGCCCAGGAGCCGGCAGGACCCGGAACTGCGCAACGCGCTGGCCATCGCCTACGACAGCATGGGCGATGCCCGTTCTGCCGCCCGCGTGCTGGCTGTCGGCCCGCAGGACGTGCAGACCTGGGGCATGCGCGCCTCGCTGCTGGCCAAGCAGAAGGACGATGCGGCGTTGCTGGCGCTGTACAAGGAGCTGTCGGCCAAGGCCGCCAAGCCCGATCCGGCGCAGCGCCTGTTGCTGGGCAAGATCGCCGAGTACCTCAAGCGCCCGGCCGAGGCCGTGGACTGGTACCACAGCGTGCCCGGTGGCGAAGAACTGGACGAGGCGCGCCTGCGCGCGGCCAACGCCCAGTACGATGCCGGCCGGCCGGACAAGGCGTTCGCCGAGGTGCACGCGATCCAGTCCGACGCCAGCGTGGACGATGAAGCGCGCCGCGATGCCTACCTGCTGGAAGCCGAGCTGCGCCTGCGTGGCGACGACCTCCCCGGCGAGCTGGATGCGCTGGCCCGTGGCCTGGCCGCCTACCCGGACGAAAGTGCGCTGCTGTATGCGCGCGCGCTGGCCTGGGAGCGCCGCGATGACGTGCCGCGCGCCGAGGCCGACCTGCGCAAGATCCTGGTGACCGAACCGGAAAACGTGGCCGCGCTCAATGCGCTGGGCTACACCCTGGCCGACCGCACCCAGCGCTACCAGGAGGCCCTGGAACTGATCGACCGGGCCCGCGTGGCCGAGCCGGACAACGCGGCCATCGTCGACAGCTACGGGTGGGTGCTGTACCGGCTGGGCCGCAATGAAGAAGCGCTGGTGCAGCTGCGCCGCGCCTGGACCCTGGCCAAGGATGCCGAGATCGCCGCACACGTTGGCGAAGTGCTCTGGGTGCTGGGGCGCAAGGACGAGGCGCGACGCTTCTTCGATGAAGCGCGCAAGCTGGACCCTGACAACCGCGCCCTGCAGCGCGTGATCGAGAAGCACGGCGTATGAGTCTGTCCCTGTTGAAAGCCGGCAGCGCGCTGGCGGTGGTCCTGGCGTTGTCGGGCTGCGTCTCGCTGGACGAGCGCAAGGCCCCGGCCGCCCCGGCGGTGGTCAGCGTGGTCACCGCTGCCGCCACGGAGGCCGAAGCGGCCCGGGTGGCGGCGTTGCGGGCGCAGCCGCGCTGGACCTTCCAGGGGCGCGTTGCGGTCAACAAGGGCCGCAACGGCGGCAATGGCCGCATCGACTGGCAACAGCAGGATCGCCAGTACGTGGTCGAGCTGAGTGCCCCGGTGACCCGCCAGAGCTGGAAGCTCACCGGCGACAGCCACCACGAGGGCGGCCGCCTGGAAGGCATGGAAGGCGGCACCCGCGAAGGGGAGGACGCCCAGCAGGTGCTGCTGGAGGCCACCGGCTGGGACATCCCGGTCAACCAGTTGCCCGACTGGGTGCGCGGCCTGGTGGCCGACGATGCCACCCCCGCCGACCGCGTGGAGCGCGACGGCGAGGGCCGACCGCGCCGGGTCGAGCAGATGGGCTGGCAGATCCAGTACCTGGACTGGTACCCGGCCGAGGGCGATCGCCCGATGCTGCCGCGCCGGATCGAGGCGGTCAACGGCGACGCCAAGGTCCGCCTGGTGGTGGACAGCTGGACGCTGGCCGGTCCATGAGCGGCGTGGACCTGAACGCGGGCTGGTCACAGTGGCCGGCCCCGGCCAAGCTCAACCTGTTCCTGCACATCACCGGGCGTCGGGCCGACGGGTACCACCAGCTGCAGACCGTGTTCCGCCTGCTCGACTGGGGCGATCGGATCGGTCTGCGCGTGCGGGGCGACGGCCAGGTCCGCCGCCAGGGCCCGTCGGTGGCCGGTGTGGAGGAGGCCGACGACCTGGCGGTGCGCGCGGCGGTGCTGCTTAAAAAGGAAGCGAATGTCGCCGAAGGTGCTGACATCCGCGTTGAAAAGTCCATTCCAGCCGGCGGTGGCTTCGGGGGCGGCTCGTCCGATGCGGCGACCGTGCTGGTAGGCCTGAACGCCCTGTGGAAGGCCGGGCTGGGCGTGGATGCCCTCGCCGCGCTGGGCCTGCGGCTGGGCGCGGACGTGCCGGTGTTCGTGCGCGGCCACAACGCCTGGGCCGAGGGCGTGGGCGAGCAGCTCACCCCGATCGGGCTGGCGCCGGCCTGGTATGTGGTCGCCGATCCGGGCGTGCACGTGCCCACCGTGCGACTTTTTGCCGATCCGCATTTGACGCGCGATGCTCCAGTGGCGAAAATAGCGGACTTCGCTTCCGGGTCTTTGCTCGGGAATGCGTTCGAGCCGGTACTGCGCCGCCGCGAACCTGCCGTAGAGGCAGTGCTTGCAGCGTTGAGCAGGATCGGCCGGGCACGACTCACCGGGTCGGGAAGCGGTTGTTTCGTCGAGTTCGCCACGCGCGCTGCTGCAGAGCAGGGCCTGGCGCAGTTGCCGAAGGAACTGCGGGCATGGGTGGCTGCGGGCGTGGAGCGCTCGCCACTGCTTGATGTACTCGAGCGTTATTGATTTTGATGCAGGGGCGTCGCCAAGAGGCCCAAGGCACCAGGTTTTGATCCTGGCATTCGGAGGTTCGAATCCTCCCGCCCCTGCCACTTGCGGATGTCAGCCGCGTTCCCATGCGCATGCCTGCGCGGGCACGGCCGATGATCCGCGGTGTTGTCACCGCAGACACCCCCGGGTGCCGGCGGCCGAGTTCTCCAATCGCTCCCGCCCGAGACCGTCATGATGCAAGAACACCCCAACCTGCTGGTATTTTCCGGCAACGCCAACAAGCGCCTTGCGCAGAGCATCTGCAAGGAACTGGGGGTGCGACCGGGCAAGGCGTTGGTGTCGCGCTTCTCCGACGGTGAAGTGCAGGTCGAGATCGAGGAGAACGTCCGCAAGCAGGACGTGTTCGTGATCCAGCCGACCTGCGCGCCCAGCGCGGAGAACCTGATGGAGCTGCTGGTGCTGATCGATGCGCTCAAGCGCGCCTCGGTCAACAGCGTTACCGCCGTGGTGCCGTACTTCGGCTACTCGCGCCAGGATCGCCGCATGCGCTCCTCGCGCGTGCCGATCACCGCCAAGGTGGCCGCCAAGATGTTCAGCGCCGTTGGCGCCGACCGGGTGCTGACGGTGGATCTGCATGCCGACCAGATCCAGGGCTTCTTCGACATGCCGGTGGACAACGTGTATGCCTCGCCGCTGCTGCTCGCCGATATCTGGCGCGCCTACGGCACCGAAAACCTGATCGTGGTGTCCCCGGACGTGGGTGGCGTGGTGCGCGCACGTGCGGTGGCCAAGCGCCTGGACGATGCGGACCTGGCGATCATCGACAAGCGCCGTCCGCGCGCCAACGTCTCCACCGTGATGAACATCATCGGTGACGTCGAAGGCAAGACCTGCGTGATGGTCGATGACATCGTCGATACCGCCGGCACCCTGTGTGCGGCGGCGGCGGCCCTGAAGGCGCGTGGCGCCCTCAAGGTGGCTGCGTACTGCACCCACGCCGTGCTCTCGGGCCCGGCGGTGGACAACATCAACAACTCCCAGCTCGATGAGCTGGTGGTGACCGACACCATCCCGCTGCGTGAAGAGGCGCGGGTGTGCAGCAAGATCCGCCAGCTCAGCGTGGCGGAAATGCTGGCCGAGACGATGCGCCGCATCGCCTTCGGCGAGTCGGTCAGCTCGCTGTACGTGGATTGATTTTTCTCCGGCCGCCGGCAACGGTGGTCGGGTCCCGGGTACGTCTGGTCGCGGACGTGCCCTCAATCGCCAAGCCCCCGGGCAAGGCACCAACTGGTAGTAAATACAATGTCCAAGACCCATGAAATCAAGGTCACCGCTCGTGACGTGCAGGGCAAGGGTGCGAGCCGCCGCCTGCGTCACGCCGGCGTGATCCCGGCCGTCGTCTACGGCGGCGACGTCGCTCCGATCAACATCAACCTGGACCACAACCAGATCTGGCTGGCGCAGCAGAACGAGTGGTTCTACTCGTCCATCCTGGACCTGAACCTGGACGGCCAGGTCACCAAGGTGCTGCTGCGTGACATGCAGCGCCACCCGTTCAAGCAGCTGATCATCCACCTGGATTTCCTGCGCGTGAACGAGAACGAGGCCCTGACCGCCAACGTCCCGCTGCACTTCATCAACGAAGACACCTCGCCGGCTGGCAAGGCTGCCGACGTCGTGGTCACCCACGAACTGAAGGAAGTGACCGTGTCCTGCCTGCCGAAGGACCTGCCGGAGTCGATCGACGTCGACCTGGGCGAGCTGAAGGCTGGCGACGTGGTCTACCTGTCGGACATCAAGCTGCCGAAGGGCGTTGAGATCCCGGCCCTGGCCCAGGGCAAGGACCACGACGACGCGATCGTCACCGCCAAGCACGGCAAGGAAGAAGCTGCCGACGAAGCGCCGGCTGCCGAGTAAGTGTTTGCGGCGCCTGTCCCCCGGGGCAGGCGCCGTTTCTGTATGTACCGGCACAGGGCTGGTACCGACGAAGAAGAGTAATGACAGGATTGCGATTGATCGTTGGTCTGGGCAACCCCGGGCCCGAGCACGCCCAGACCCGGCACAATGCCGGGTTTCGTTTCATTGACGCCCTGGTCGAGCAGGCCGGCGCGCGCTGGAGCGTGGACAGCAAGTTGTTCGGCGAGACCGCCAAGGTCGACATCGCCGGCCAGCCGGTATGGCTGCTCAAGCCTGCCACCTTCATGAACCTCAGTGGCAAATCGGTCACCGCGGCGCAGCGTTTCTGGAAGATCGAACCGGAACAAACCCTGCTGGCGCATGACGAACTCGACCTGCCGCCCGGCGTGGCACGGCTCAAGTTCGATGGCGGCCACGGCGGCCAGAACGGCCTGCGCGACACCATCCGCCTGCTTGGCCATGGCAGGTTCCACCGCCTGCGCATCGGCATCGGCCATCCCGGCCACAAGGACCGCGTGGTCCCGTGGGTACTGGGGCGTGCCGGCAAGGACGATGATGTGCTGATCGGTCATGCCGTCAACGATGCGATCGACGTCCTGCCGCTGGCAGTCAAGGGCGATTTCAGCGAAGCGATGAAACGGCTGCACACCCCGAAGTAAGCGTCCCGGAAGGTACCGACCGCGGGTCGGTACGGAGAATGATTGGAAAAGCAGCGCCGATGTCGCTGTTTCCCCAATCACTTTCACCCCAGAGGTTGTCAAAGATGGGTATCAAATGCGGCATCGTCGGTCTGCCCAACGTCGGCAAATCGACCCTGTTCAATGCGCTGACCAAGGCGGGCATCGCGGCGGCCAACTTCCCGTTCTGCACGATCGAACCCAACGTCGGCATCGTGCCGGTGCCGGATCCGCGCCTGAACGAGCTGGCCGCGATCATCAACCCGCAGAAGGTCATCCCGACCGCGGTGGAGTTCGTGGATATCGCCGGCCTGGTGGCCGGTGCCGCCAGCGGCGAAGGCCTGGGCAACAAGTTCCTGGCCCACATCCGTGAAGTGGACGCGATCACCCACGTGGTGCGCTGCTTCGAGAACGCCGACGTCATCCACGTCAACAACAAGGTCGATCCGATCTCGGACATCGACACCATCGACACCGAGCTGGCCCTGGCCGACCTGGACAGCGTCGAGAAGGCGCTCAACCGCGCCGAGCGCGCGGCCAAGGGCGGTGACAAGGAAGCGGCGGCACGCAAGCCGGTGCTGGCCAAGCTGCAGGCCGCGCTGGCCGACGGCAAGGCCGGTCGTTCGGCGGGCCTGGACGAGGAAGAAAAGGCCCTGGTCCGCGACCTGTTCCTGCTTACCCTCAAGCCGGTGATGTACATCGCCAACGTGCTGGAAGACGGCTTCGAGAACAACCCGCACCTGGACGCGGTGCGCGCCCGCGCCGCCACCGAAGGCGCGCAGGTGGTGCCGGTGTCGGCGGCGATCGAAGAAGAGCTGTCGCAGCTGGACGACGAAGACCGCGACACGTTCCTGGCCGATCTGGGCCTGTCCGAGCCGGGCTTGAACCGCGTCATCTACGCCGCCTACCAGCTGCTCGGCCTGCAGACCTACTTCACCGCTGGCGTGAAGGAAGTCCGCGCCTGGACCGTGCGCAAGGGCGCCACCGCCCCGCAGGCGGCCGCGGTGATCCACACCGACTTCGAGAAGGGCTTCATCCGCGCCGAAACCATCGCCTATGACGACTTCATCAAGTACAAGGGCGAAGCCGGTGCCAAGGAAGCCGGGCGCCTGCGCCTGGAAGGCAAGGAATACCGCGTCCAGGAAGGCGACATCCTGCACTTCCGCTTCAACGTCTGATTCCATCGCACGTTGATGCCGCAGACCAGGGGCCCCGCAGTGCGGGGCCCTTTTTCATTCCTGCACGGCCACCGCACGCCGGCTTGCGTGGACCTGGCTTGCGGCGATCAAACGCGTCTGCGGCCGGCCTTGCAGCGTGCGCGCATCCTGCATGGCGGGGCGATGAGCGCGTAGAAACCTGCAATCCCAGGCAGGAAAGCGGCCCGGCAGGGCGCTGGCGATCCAAGCCCGTTGCGTGGCTCGCAGCGATCGCAGTGTTGGGCCGGCAGGCGCGCGGAGCGTGGCGTGGTGATTAATTGATCACCTCCGGAAACCCTTGGCGCGTGAGCTTTCGGCGCACTTGTCCACAACAAACTCCCATCGCTCTCCACGCCCCGTGTGGAAAACCCGTTTTCCGGCAGTGCCCGCCGCTGACCCGCACCCTCGCCAACCCGCCCCGCGCGTGGCCTGGACAATTTTTGACCAAGGCTGGAAACCCTTGCCGCGTATCGCTCGCACCGGGTTGTCCACAGCAAACCCCCATCACTCTCCACGCACCGTGTGGAAAACCCCACCCACGCCTGGACAAAAAATCACCACGTGCCGAAAGCCTTGCGGTGGTTGGCTTGCACCCACTTGTCCACACCAAACCCCCACGCCTCTCCACGTGGGGTGTGGAGAACCGCAGCGCTCGCGGTGTGGATGCCGGGCGCCGACCATCGGCTGGCACCGGCGGCGTCCGTCGCGCGGGCGGGCACGGCGCCGTGGTGCCTGCGGCCGCAAAAAAAAAGACGGAGGCACTGCCTCCGTCTTTTCGTCCGCCTGCGTTGCAGCCGCGCCGCTTACAGCGCGCTGCCCCCAAACTTGTGCGTGTACTGCAGATTGATCGTCCGGCCCACGGTATCGAACCAGGACACGTCGTAGTACGGGTACGGCGTATAGGTCACGTCCTTGGGCGGCATCTTGTTGGCCACGTTGACCACCGACAGCGACAGGCGCGAATGGTCGTCGAAGCGGTACTGCAGCGACACGTTGTAGCGGTAGGTGGCGCCGATCCACGGGCTGTCGCCGCTTTCCGGGTCGAAACTCTGGTCATAGCTGTCATAGCTGGGCAGCTTGCCCAGGCGCGAGCCGTACACGGTGGCCGACCAGGCGTCCTTTTCCCAGGTGATGCTGGCGCTGGTCTTGGTGCGCGGAATGTCGAACCCGCTGTTCACCGCGAACTGGTCTTCCACCACGTCGCCTTCGAACTGCTGGAAATCATGCTTCTTCACCCAGGTGTGGTTGCCGCTGAGGGTGAAGTCGCCGATCCCGGTGGTCAGCCGGTAGCGCAGCCCGACGTCGATGCCCTGGGTGGTCTCGCGCGCGATGTTGATCGGGTTGACGTGCACCCCGTACAGGCGGCCATCGCTGGTGCGGCTGACGCGGCTGATCGCATCGACGCAGGTCGGCGAGTTGGCATCGGCGTTGCCCAGGCGGCAGGCCGCTTCATCGCGCAGGATCGTGCCCACGTCCATGTCCTGCACCTGGTCGCGCATGTCGATGTCGAACCAGTCCACCGACAGGTCCAGCCCGACCGCCGGCGACCACACCAACCCGGCGCTCCACGACGTGCTGGTCTCCGGATCGAGCTTGCGGTTGCCTTCGCGGGTGCGGATCAGGTTCTCCTCGTAGTCCGAGCAATCGTCCGCGCCGTCCAGTTGGCAGGCGTAGTAGTCGTTGTTGCTGGTCTCATCGTTGCCAGGCCCGGCGTACACGTAGTGCAGGTCCGGCGCGCGGAAGGCGGTGCCGTAGGAGCCGCGCACCAGCAGGCTGTCGATCGGACGCCATTCGATGCCGCCGCTCCAGGTCGCCTTGCCGATGCTGTTGCCCGAGTAGCGATACTGGTCGTAGCGGCCGGCCACGCTCACATTGAGCGTGTCGTGCAGCGGCAGGCGCAGCTCGGCCGCGGTGGCCCAGCGGTTGCGGCTGCCGTGGCCGTCCGAATCCTTCCAGCTGTAGTAGTAGTACTCGGTCGCCAGCGGATCGGGGTTCAGTGCATAGGACTGGTTGCCGAACTCGGCGGTGGCGGCAAAGCCGGCCTTGCCGCCGGGCAGCTCGAACAGCTCGCCGTTGGTGAGGGTCAGCGCGGCGGTATCGGTGCGCGACTTCGGGCTGTAGGTCGTCTTCGCGGCGATCGAATCGTACTCGGCACGGCTCAGCGGCCGGTACAGGCGCGCCGGGTCGGCGTTGAAGATCGGGAACACGTTGTCATCGTCATCGGTGTACTCGCCCAGCTGCTCGCCCAGCAACAGCGCGTTGGCCTTGGCGGCGATGATCTGCGGCCAGCGGATCGAGGACTGGTACTGCGAGTGGCTCAACGAGGCCTCGTAGTCCCAGTTCGCGCCCAGGCTGCCCTTGAATCCGGTGGTGACGCTGAAGGTCTTCTGGGTGCTGCGGATCATGCCGTTGCGCAGCCCGCCCATTTCCTCCGGCGAGAACTGGCGCTGCCAGAACTCCACCTGGTCGGTGGCCTGGTTGTAGAAGTAGCCGTCCTCGTTGCCGTCGGCGGCCATCCGGCCCCACTGGGTCACATCGCGCATCAGGGCGATGTCGTGGTAGCCCATCTGCACGTCGGCAAACCAGCTGGCGCCGTTGTCGAAGGCGTAGTTGAGCGAGGCGTAGCCATTGACGCCGCGGCGCTTGCTCAGGATCGTGCCGTAGCCGATCGATCGGTCGCTGCCGCAGTAGAAGCCGTAGCGCGGGCGCTCGGCATAGCCGGTGCTGCCGCGGTTCTGCCCGGCCAGCGCGTCGCAGGTGGCCTGGCCCGGGTCCAGGTAGTCATCGTTGTAGTCGGTGCGCAGGTAGGCGCGGCGCGCGGCGCGGGCGCTGTCGGTGGGCGCGTCCAGGGTCGAGTCCTGCTGCCCGCGCTCGTAGGCCCACAGCGGCGTCTGCGACTGCAGTTCCAGGCTGTACACCGCACTGAAGCGGCCGGCGTCGACGCCGCTGGCCAGGCTGATGTCGAACGAATCGGCGCCGCCTTCGGTGGCCGTGCCCATGCGCACGTCCACCCTGGTGCCATCCACGTGCTTCTTCAGGATGAAGTTGACCACGCCGGCGATCGCGTCCGAGCCGTAGATCGCCGAGGCGCTGCCGGTCAGTACTTCGATGCGCTCGATCATCCCGATCGGGATGTTGGACACGTCGGTGAAGTTGCTGCGGCCCTGGAAGGGCATCGGAAAGTCGGCGATGCGGCGGCCGTTGACCAGCACCAGGGTGTGGTTGGGGCCGAGCCCGCGCAGGTCTACCTGCTGCGCGCCCGGGGAGAAGTCGGCGCCGCTGGAGGACTGCTGGCTCTGCGTCTCACCGCCGTTCTGGGTCATCGAGCGCAGCACGTCCGGCACGCTGGTGAAGCCGCTGGCCTGGATCTGTTCGGCGGTGATCACCGTGACCGGGGCCGGGCCTTCCACCTGTGCGCGCGGAATGCGCGAACCGGTGACCTGCACCGCGTCCAGCTGCTGCACCCCGGGAGCGGCCGGAGACTGTGCGCCCGCGGTCGCGGCCACACCCATCAACGCCAGCTGGATCGACCACGCCATCGCCTGTTTACGCATGAGAATTCTCGAGAAGAAAGAGTCGGCCCCAAGGGAGGCCCGTCCCCCATTCACATTTCGCGAATGGACGGCGCGCATTTAACGCCTTTTTTACGGGGTTGACCACTGCCTTTTTCTCTGGCAAAGAGTGGAAGCGCTTCCACCCGCGTTTTGTTCAGGGAGATCAACGTGCACAAGGCTTTCCGCCTCTTCGCGCCGCTGTTCTACGTCCTGCTGCTCGGCCTGGCCGGACCGGCCCGTGCCCAGTCCCTGCAGGATCCGGGCTACCGCTACTACGAAGTCGGCGACCTGGAGGCCGCGCCGGCCGCGCACACCGAGCCGGCGATGATGCTGATGGGCGGCGGGGAGTGGGTGCCGGCCGCGTTCCAGTGGTGGCTGCAGCGGGCCGGGCAGGGGCGCGTGGTGATCCTGCGCGCGTCCGGTGCCGACGAACTGCAGGAACGGCTGTATCGCGATATCGGGGGCGCCGCCTCGGTGCAGACCCTGGTGTTCCAAAGCCGTCGCGCTGCCGACGACCCGGCGGTGCTGCGGGTAGTGGCGGCGGCCGATGCGATCTTCATCGCCGGTGGCGATCAATCCCGCTACATCCGCTTCTGGAAGGGTACCGCGCTCAACGAGGCGCTCAATGCGCACGTCCGTGCCGGCCGTCCGATCGCCGGCACCAGTGCTGGCCTGGCCATCCTCGGCGGCTACAGCTACGGCGCCCTGGATGGCGGCAGCCTCAGCTCCGAACGCGCCCTGCGCGACCCGATGGGCAGTGCGGTCACCCTGGACAACGACTTCCTGACCATGCCTTACCTGTCCAACGTGATCACCGATACCCATTTCGGCACGCGCGACCGGCTCGGCCGGCTGATCGTGTTCGTGGCCCGCGCCGCGCAGCAGGCCGGTCGCCAGGACATGGTCGGGATCGGCGTGGACGAGGACACCGCCCTGTGCGTGGAGGCGGACGGGCGCGGGCGGGTGCTCGGCAATGACGGCGGCTATGCCTGGCTGGTGATGCCGCGGCATACCGCCGAGCGCCTGCGCGAAGGCCAACCGCTGGACTTCCATGCGATCCCGGTCACCGGTGTCGGAAGTGGCAGCCTGCTGCACCTGGAGGGTTTCCGCGTGGACGACGCCGCCTTCCGGATGACTGCCGATATCCGCGACGGCAGCCTGGAACTGGCACCCGGGCCGTAGCGCCACGCCACCCGTGGATGCTGCCGGGGTGGCATGCCTCCAGAGGGGGTGTCACAGCGGGCTCACGCACAGCCTGCCGGGCCGCGCATGCCATGATGGCGGCCTGTCCCTGACGGTGCCTGCCCATGTCGCGTCCTGCTGTGGTGTTGTTGTCGCTGTGCCTGTCGATCCCGCTGTCGGCCGCGGCCGTCGAACCGGTGCTGGTCCTGCATGGCGGTGCCGGGGTGGAACGCAAGGACCTGTCCCCGGCCGAGGAAAAAGCCGCGCGCGCGGCCCTGCGCCAGGCCCTGCTCAGTGGCCACCAGGCGCTGGCGGCGGGCAAGCCGGCGCTGGCGGCGGTCACCGCCGCGATCACCGTGCTCGAGGACGATCCCACCTTCAACGCCGGCAAGGGCGCGGTGTTCACCCACGACGGCCGCAACGAACTGGATGCCTCGCTCATGGATGGCGCCACGCTCAAGGCCGGGGCGGTGGCCGGCGTGCAGCGGGTGCGCAATCCGATCCTGCTGGCCGAGGCGGTAATGCAGCATTCCCCGCACGTGATGATGGTCGGGCAGGGCGCCGAAACCTTCGCCGCCAGCCAGGGCATCGCACTGGTGGATCCCGCGTACTTCCGCACCGACAAGCGCTGGCAGCAGCTGCAGCGCGCCCTCAAGGAAGAGGCCGCAGGCCAGGCCCATGCCGACCTGGAGACCGCGCGTCATTTCGGCACGGTCGGGGCGGTGGCGCTGGATGCGCAGGGCCACCTGGCCGCGGGTACCTCCACTGGCGGCATGACCAACAAGCGCTATGGCCGCGTCGGTGATTCCCCGATCATCGGCGCCGGTACCTATGCCAACGCCAGCTGTGCGGTGTCGGGCACCGGGTGGGGCGAGTACTACATCCGCACCGCGGCCGCGCACGACATCTGCGCGCGCATGGACTACCTCAAGCAGAGCCCCGACGAAGCCGGCCGTGCGGTGATCAACACGCGCATTCCCGCGCTCGGCGGCGACGGCGGCGCGATCGTGCTGTCCGCGGACGGTCGCGCCGCCACGCCGTTCAACACGCAGGGCATGTATCGCGGCTGGATCGGCGCCGACGGCGTGCCGCACGTGGCGATCTTTGCCGACGAAGCCCTGCCGCTGCCGGGCCAATAGCCTGTGCTGGCAAGGCAAATGACGATTGGTGTGAAAAAGTTGAAAAAGAGTGTTGACAGAACCCGTCTTCACCCCCAAAATTCACGGCTCTTCCACCCCACACCGAAAACGCTTCGGCGCCACGGGACAGGGTGGTAAGGAGGGATACCCAAGCGGCCAACGGGGGCAGACTGTAAATCTGCTGGCTTACGCCTTCGGTGGTTCGAATCCACCTCCCTCCACCAGTTTCATGTTGTGGCAAGAGCTTCCGATGCGGGAGTAGTTCAATGGTAGAACCTCAGCCTTCCAAGCTGATGGTGCGGGTTCGATCCCCGTCTCCCGCTCCATTGAATGAGTTTGAATATATTCAAATTCGTGCCATAATTCAAAACTCGCTCACGTAGCTCAGTCGGTAGAGCACCTCCTTGGTAAGGAGGAGGTCGAAGGTTCGATTCCTTTCGTGAGCACCATCTAAGTGCCACCATTCAGACGATTTCGAGATAAGCAGCCATGGCCAAGGGTAAGTTCGAGCGCACCAAGCCGCACGTCAACGTCGGCACCATCGGTCACGTCGACCACGGCAAGACCACGCTGACCGCCGCACTGACCAAGATCGGTGCTGAGCGCTTCGGTGGCGAGTTCAAGGATTACTCCGCGATCGACGCCGCGCCGGAAGAAAAGGCCCGTGGCATCACAATCTCGACCGCGCACGTCGAA
>DJBL01000127.1:356-3798 GCA_002435595.1 Stenotrophomonas maltophilia | reverse complement strand
CGGCGCGCGCCCTGGCCGCCGCCGGCCCCACCGTCGCCGTGGCCCCGCAGGTCCTCGGCGGCCCGGATGTGCAGCTGAGCATCGGCGAGTCGCTGGCCAACTTCACCGGCCGCACCCGCCCGGCGATCACCGTCAACGGCAGCCTGCCCGCGCCGATCCTGCGCTGGCGCGAGGGCGATACCGTCAGCGTGCGCGTGGCCAACGCGCTGCAGGCGCACCCCACCTCGATCCACTGGCACGGCATCCTGCTGCCGGCCAACATGGATGGCGTGCCCGGCCTGAGCTTCAACGGCATCGCCCCCGGCCAGGCCTACCAGTACCGCTTCACCCTCAAGCAATCGGGGACCTACTGGTACCACAGCCATTCCATGTTCCAGGAACAGGCCGGCCTGTACGGCGCGCTGATCATCGACCCACTGCAGCCGGCGCCCTACCGCTTCGACCGCGAGCACGTGATCCTGCTCTCGGACTGGACCGACATGGACCCCGGTGCGCTGTTCCGGCGCATGAAGAAGCTGGCCGAATTCGACAACTACTACAAGCGCACCCTGCCCGACTTCCTGCGCGACGTGCGCCGGCAAGGCTGGGCCGCGGCCACCGCCGACCGCGGCATGTGGGGCCGGATGCGGATGACCCCCACCGACATCTCCGACATCAACGCCCACACCTATACCTACCTGCTCAACGGCACCGCGCCGGCGGGCAACTGGACCGGGCTGTTCCGCAGTGGCGAAAAGGTGCTCCTGCGTTTCATCAACGGCGGCTCGATGACCTACTTCGACGTGCGCATCCCCGGCCTGAAGATGACCGTGGTGGCCGCCGATGGGCAGTACATCCATCCGGTCAGCATCGATGAGTTCCGCATCGCGCCGGCCGAAACCTTCGACGTGATCGTGGAGCCCACCGGCCAGGATGCCTTCACCATCTTCTGCCAGGACATGGGCCGGACCGGCTTTGCCGCCGGCACCCTGGCAGTGCGGCACGGCCTGCAGGCGCCGATTCCCGCCCGCGACCGGCGACCGCTGCTGACCATGGGCGACATGGGCCACGACATGGCCGGCATGGGCCACGACATGAAGGGCATGGAAGGCGGCTGCGGCGCCAGCATGGGCCACGCCGCGCACGGCGGCAGCCCCAAGGCGCCGCGCCACCCGGCCAGCGAGAAAGGCAACCCGCTGATCGACATGCAGAGCATGGCCACCGAGCCCAAGCTGGACGACCCCGGCATCGGGCTGCGCGACAACGGCCGCGCCGTCCTGACCTACGGCGCGATGCGCAGCCTGTTCGACGACCCGGACGGGCGAGAACCCGGCCGGGAGGTGGAGCTGCACCTCACCGGCCACATGGAAAAGTTCAGCTGGTCCTTCGATGGCATTCCCTTTGCCGGTGCCGAACCGCTGCGCCTGAACTATGGCGAGCGCATGCGCATCGTGCTGGTCAACGACACCATGATGCAGCACCCGATCCATCTGCACGGCGTGTGGAGCGACCTGGAGGACGCCGACGGCCAGTTCCAGCTGCGCAAGCACACCATCGACATGCCCCCCGGCACCCGCCGCACCTATCGCGTGCGCGCCGACGCGCTTGGCCGCTGGGCCTACCACTGCCACCTGCTGTACCACATGGAAGCAGGGATGATGCGCGAAGTGAGGATCGAGGAATGAAGCACCGACCCTTTGCCGCACGCGCGGCCCTGGCCAGCGCATGGCTGCTCACCCTGTCCGCACCGGCGGGGGCGCAGTCGCACGAGGGCCACGACAGGGCCGCCGCACCGGCTGCGGCCACGCAGGATCACGGCGCGATGGACCACTCGACGATGGACCACTCGGCGATGGATCACTCGACGATGGACCACTCGAGGATGGATCACTCGGCGATGGATCACTCGGCGATGGACCATTCGACGATGGATCACGCCGCACCCGCGCCAACAGCATCCAGCTCGCCGCGCGAGCCGATCCCGGTGGTGACCCCGGCCGACCGCATCGCCGCCTTCCCGCCGATCGACCACGGCGCGATGGAACACGCCCCGGACATCCACAGCATGCTGCTGGTCAACCGCCTGGAACACTGGGATGGCCAGCACGGCAATGGGCAGGCGTGGGAAGCCAGCGGCTGGGTGGGCGGCAACATCCACCGCGTATGGATCCGCAGCGAAGGCGAACGCAGCGCCGGGCGGACCGAGGCAGCCGACGTGGAAGTGCTGTACGGCCGCAGCGTATCGCCATGGTGGGATGTGCTGGCGGGCATCAGGCAGGACATCGGCAGCGCCGACGCGCGCACCTGGGCCGCCTTCGGCATCCAGGGGCTGGCGCCATACAAGTTCGAAACCTCGGCCACGGTGTACCTCGGCGAGGGCGGCCAGGTCATGGCCAGTGCCGAAGTCGAGTACGAGCTGCTGCTGACCAACCGGCTGATCCTGCAGCCCCTGGTGGAAGCCACCCTGGCGGCCCGGGACGAGCCCCGCTACGGCACCGGCACCGGGCTCAACAAGGTCGAGGCAGGCCTGCGCCTGCGCTACGAGTTCAACCGGCGCGTCGCACCGTACATCGGCATCAGCCACGAACGCCTGTTCGGTGACACCGCCGCCTACCACCGCGAGGCAGGCGGGCACGCGCGCGATACCCGCTGGGTGGCCGGGGTGCGCGTCTGGTTCTGAGGCCGCCGCCGTAGAAAAAAGCTCCCGGGCGCGGCGGGCGCCCGGGACAACAGGGGTCGTGCATGCCGGATCCGACGGGCCCAGGCGGGGCGTCACAGGCGGCCGCGCGGGGCGCGGTCACAGCCTGTCCGACACCCGGGGGCCTTGCTCGTTGGCGCCCCGGGTACTGATGTGATGCGCCCGGGCCAGACTTCCGCCATCGAAGCGGCCAGTGCGATGGGATGGAGCCGCGATCGCGTACGCTTTGCGCCCTGTCCTGCTCCCTGTCCGTGCTCCCATGTCCCTGCAGATCCGCCGCGCCACGCCGGCCGATGCCGCCGCCCTGTCGGCCCTGGCCATCGCCACCTACACCGAGACGTTCGGCGACTCCTACCCGCCGCAGGATCTGCACGCCTTCCTGCAGGCGCACTACAGCATCGCCCCGCAGCGCCGCGAGCTCGACGATCCGCACAGCGCCATCTGGCTGCTGGAAGCGGACGGCCGGCCGGTCGGTTACCTGGCCGCAGGCCCCAACACGTTGCCGCATGCCGATGCCGCGCAGGGAGATGTTGAACTCAAGCGCCTGTACGTGCTGGCCCGTCACCAGGGCGGCGGCCACGGCGCGCGCCTGATGGAGGCGTTCCTGGCCTGGCTCGACCAGCCGGTACGCCGCACCCTGTGGGTGGGCGTGTGGTCGGAAAACTTCGGGGCGCAACGCTTCTACGCG
Organism: Stenotrophomonas maltophilia; assembly: GCA_002435595.1. Lineage (GTDB taxonomy): Bacteria > Pseudomonadota > Gammaproteobacteria > Xanthomonadales > Xanthomonadaceae > Stenotrophomonas > Stenotrophomonas maltophilia_AC. The sequence goes on along the minus strand of DJBL01000127.1, from coordinate 433 downwards.
CGCTACGGTTGCGTCCAGGTCGGCAGCTACGATTTCGTGGTCGGCGACAGCCGCGACCTGGAGTTCATCCTGCGCCG
>DJBL01000127.1:0-196 GCA_002435595.1 Stenotrophomonas maltophilia | reverse complement strand
CCTGGAGTTCATCCTGCGCCGGCCCTGAGGGCCAGGACCGGCGCGGCAGTCAGAAGTCGAACAGGTCCGACAGGAAGCTCTCCTTCTTTTTCTTGCGGTAGCCCTGCTGATCGGCGTAGGGCTGCTGGCCCAGATGGCGCGTGTCGCGGTGCTGCACGGCCGTCGGCGGCGGCGGCGGCGGGGCCGCGCGCACCGG
>DJBL01000140.1 GCA_002435595.1 Stenotrophomonas maltophilia | reverse complement strand
TGCATGCCGTAGCAGATGCCGAAGTACGGCACCTGCTGCTCGCGGGCGAACTGCGAGGTGAGCACCTTGCCTTCGAAGCCGCGGTCACCGAAGCCGCCGGGCACCAGGATGCCGTCGACATCCTTCAGCGCGCCCATGTCGCTGCCTTCCAGGTCCTGGGCTTCGAGCCACTTCAGGTTGACCTTGGTGCGCTGGCGCAGGCCACCGTGCTTGAGCGCCTCGCCGACCGACTTGTAGGCGTCCTGGTGGTCCACGTACTTGCCGACCACCGCGATGGTCACCTCGTCCAGCGGATGCAGGGTGGCATCCACGGCCGCTTCCCACTCGTGCAGGTCGGCCGGGCCGGCCTTGTCGCCGAGCTTGAACTGGTTGATGACGATCTCGTCCAGGCCCTGCGCGTGAAGGCCCATCGGGATGCGGTACAGCACATCCACGTCGGGCACGCTGATCACCGCGCGCTCGGAGACGTTGGTGAACTGGGCGATCTTGCGGCGCTCCGAATCGGGCACCACCTGCTCGGAGCGGCACAGCAGCACGTCCGGCTGGATGCCGATCGAGCGCAGTTCCTTGACCGAGTGCTGGGTCGGCTTGGTCTTCAGCTCACCGGCGGCGGCGATGTACGGCACCAGGGTCAGGTGCATGAACAACGCCTTCTCCGGGCCCCGCTCGGTACGCACCTGGCGGATCGCCTCCAGGAACGGCAGCGACTCGATGTCGCCCACGGTGCCGCCGATTTCCACCAGGGCCACGTCGAACCCCTCGGTGGCTTCGTCCATGCAGCGGCGGATTTCATCGGTGATGTGCGGGATGACCTGCACGGTGGCGCCCAGGTAGTCGCCGCGGCGCTCCTTGCGGATCACGTTTTCGTAGATGCGGCCGGTGGTGACCGAGTTCTTGCGGCTCAGCCGGGTGCGCACGAAGCGCTCGTAGTGGCCCAGGTCCAGGTCGGTCTCGGCGCCGTCGTCGGTGACGTAGACCTCACCGTGCTGGAACGGGCTCATGGTGCCCGGGTCCACGTTGATGTACGGGTCGAGCTTCATCATCGTGACCTTCAGGCCACGGGCTTCGAGGATGGAGGCAAGTGACGCGGCGGCAATGCCTTTGCCGAGCGAGGACACTACGCCGCCGGTTACGAAGATCAAGGGAGTCATGGCTGGGGGTGTCCTGTCAGGAAGGGGGAGACGACGCCGGCGCGGGGGCGACGGACGGCGTGAAGGGGAAAAGGGGGGGTGATCCGGTCGTGGAGGGCGGTGGACACACGCGCCGGGGACGGGATCGGGGGCGCAGCGCGGGGGCCGGTCGGCGAGGTCGGGTTGGCCGTGCCGGTCGCCCATGGGACCGTCACCTGCTGCCTACCCTGCTGGCGATCGCGCACGATCAGGCCAGTCCATTCGCTGATGGATGACACGTACTGCTCCCGGAAAGCCATAGTTTACAGATTGGAGGCCCCAAGCCCAAGCGCTGGTTTGGACCCCCACAAAAAAAGCGCCCCGGCAAGGCCGGGGCGCCCATGGCAGCAGAAGAAGGGTCAGCGCTTCTTTTTGGCCTCTTCTTCCTCTTCCTTCTGCGGGGCCTGCTCGCCCCGGGCCTTCATCTCGGCGGTGGCCTGGGCCCGGCGCCTGGCCTTGGCGTCGGCCTCGGACTGCGCCTTGTCAGCCTGCTCGCCCTGCTGCGGCGCGGGCTGGCCCTGTCCGGCGTTCTGGGCCATGGCCAGCGGCACGGCCACGACGGCGGCGGCAATGGCGATGACGGTCAGCAACTTCTTCATGGGGTCACTCCTCGCGGTTTCGGCTTGGGATGGGGGTCGCCGGGGGGAGCCCGGTTTCCACCACGCACAGTCTATCCAACCCCGGTCGGCCGCCCCCTGAACGTGTGGCGTGCAAAAAAACCGCCCAGACCGCAAACTTCGCCGTCGCTTTGCGCTTTATGAAGACAGATGAACGCCCGCTATAACGCCGCCGATATTGAAGTCCTGTCCGGCCTGGACCCGGTCAAGCGCCGCCCTGGCATGTACACCGACACCGCGCGCCCGAACCACCTGGCCCAGGAAGTCATCGACAACGCCGTCGACGAAGCCCTGGCCGGGCATGCCCGTACGGTCGAGGTCACCCTGTACAAGGACGGCAGCTGCGAGGTCAGCGATGACGGTCGCGGCATGCCGGTGGACATCCATCCCGAGGAGAAGATCCCCGGCGTCGAACTGATCCTGACCCGCCTGCATGCGGGCGGCAAGTTCAACAACAAGAACTACACCTTCTCCGGCGGCCTGCATGGCGTGGGCGTGAGCGTGGTCAATGCGCTGTCGACCCTGGTCGAGGTGCATATCAAGCGCGACGGCAGCGAACACCGCATCACCTTCCGCAATGGCGACCGCGCCACCCCGCTGGAAGTGGTCGGCAGCGTCGGCAAGAAGAACACCGGTACCCGCGTGCGCTTCTGGGCCGACCCGAAGTATTTCGATACGCCCAAGTACAACCTGCGCGCGCTGCGCCACCTGCTGCGCGCCAAGGCCGTGCTGTGCCCGGGCCTGACCGTGAAACTGCGCGACGAGGCCACCGACGAACAGGACACCTGGTATTACGAGGATGGCCTGAGCGATTACCTCAAGGCCGAGCTGGGCGAGCGCGAGATGCTGCCGGCGGACCTGTTCGTGGGCCACCTGAAGAAGGAAAACGAGGTGGTGGACTGGGCCCTGGCCTGGATCCCGGAGGGCGAGCTGGTCCAGGAAAGCTACGTCAACCTGATTCCGACCGCCCAGCACGGCACCCACGCCAACGGCCTGCGCACCGGCCTGACCGAGGCGCTGCGCGAGTTCTGCGATTTCCGCAACCTGCTGCCGCGCGGGGTCAAGCTGGCCCCGGAAGACGTGTGGGACCGCGTCTCGTTCGTGCTGTCGCTGAAGATGACCGACCCGCAGTTCAGTGGCCAGACCAAGGAACGCCTGTCCTCGCGCCAGGCCGCCGGGTTCGTCGAGGGCGCCGCGCACGACGCCTTCAGCCTGCTGCTCAACCAGAACGTGGAGATGGGCGAGAAGATCGCCCAGCTGGCGATCGAGCGCGCCAGCGCGCGCCTGAAGACCGAAAAGCTGGTCACCCGCAAGAAGGTCACCCAGGGCCCCGCCCTGCCCGGCAAGCTGGCCGACTGCATCAGCCAGGACCTGTCGCGCACCGAGCTGTTCCTGGTGGAAGGCGACTCGGCCGGCGGCAGCGCCAAGCAGGCCCGCGACAAGGACTTCCAGGCGATCATGCCGCTGCGCGGCAAGATCCTGAACACCTGGGAGGTGTCTTCGGGCAGCGTGCTGGCCTCCGAAGAAGTGCACAACCTGGCGATCGCGATCGGCTGCGATCCGGGCAAGGACGACATCGGCGGGCTGCGCTACGGCAAGGTGGTGATCCTGGCCGACGCCGACTCGGACGGCCTGCACATCGCCACGCTGCTGACCGCGCTGTTCCTGAAGCATTTCCCGGCGCTGGTCGATGCTGGCCACGTGTTCGTGGCGATGCCGCCGCTGTTCCGCATCGACGTGGGCAAGCAGGTGTTCTATGCGCTGGACGAAGAAGAAAAGCGCACCATGCTGGACAAGATCGAGCGCGAGAAGATCAAGGGCACGGTCAGCGTGACCCGCTTCAAGGGGCTGGGCGAGATGAACCCGCCACAGCTGCGCGAGTCGACCATCCACCCCGATACGCGCCGGCTGGTGCAGTTGACCATCGACGATGGCGAGCAGACCCATTCGTTGATGGACATGCTGCTGGCCAAGAAGCGGGCCAGCGATCGCAAGCAGTGGCTGGAAAACAAGGGCGACCTGGCATCGCTGGAAGTCTGATCCCGGCACCCGCCTCCCTGGAAAAGCCCGCCTTCTGGCGGGCTTTTTTCTGCGCGCCATCGCCGGGCGCGGGCGGCAAGCGGCGATAATCGATCCACTTCTCCGCACAGCCGCCCCGATGACCGGTATCCGCGCCGCCCTGCCTGCCGATTACGACGCCCTCACCGAGCTATGGGATGCCTCGGTGCGCGCCACCCACGATTTCCTGCCGGAACACGCGATCCAGGCGCTGCGCCCCCTGGTCCGCGAGGTCTACCTGGCGGCCGTGGACCTGCATGTGCTGTGCGATGCCCGTGGGCGGATCGGCGGATTCGTCGGCGTGGCCGGGCACCGCGTGGAGATGCTGTTCATCCACCCGCAGCTGCGCGGCACCGGCATCGGCTCGGCCCTGCTGCGACATGCCATCGACACCCTCGGCGCCACCGCGCTGGACGTCAACGAACAGAACCCGCAGGCCGTGGGCTTCTACCAGCACCAGGGCTTCGTGGTCACCGGGCGCTCGCCCCTGGATGCCCAGGGCCAGCCCTACCCGCTGCTGCACATGGCCTTGCCCGGCACCGCCCTCCCGCCTTCCTGATCGAGCCTGGACATGTACTTCGACCCTGCCCTGCAGCTGCGCAGCCCGCGCCTGGTACTGAGCCCGATCCGGGCCAGCGACGGCGCGGCGCTGTTCGCCATCCAGTCCGACCCGGTGGTGATGCGTTACTGGAACCACCCGGCCTGGACCGACATCCAGCAGGCCTACGCGCAGATCCTCGACGACCTCGCCGCCCTGCGCGCCGGCACCCAGCTCAAGCTCGGCATCCGCGAGCACGCCGAGGCGGCGCTGGTCGGCATCTGCGTGGTGTTCGCGATCGACGCGGCCTCCGGCCGCGCGGAGATCGGCTACCACCTGGCCCCGCAGGCGCAGGGCAAGGGCTACATGGGCGAGGCGTTGCAGTGCGTGGTGGACCACCTGTTCGATGACCGTGGACTGCGCCGGCTCGAGGCCGAGATCGACCCACGCAACGTGCCATCGGCCCGCGTGCTGGAACGCATCGGATTCCAGCGCGAAGGACTGCTGCGCGAGCGCTGGAGCGTGGGCGGGGAGCTGTCCGACTCGGCGCTGTATGGCCTGCTGGCACGCGACCGCAGCGTCTGACCCCTGCATCGCGCGGGCCGGCACCGGTCCGGTCGTGCGGAGGCGTGGCGTTGCAATGGGGGATACCGACTGCCGATGACGGCGCAACGTTCGGTGGTGGCAGGACCTTCGAACGACATCCTGTCGGTCAACGCGCACGGATGCCGATCGTTTCCATGCCGATATCGCGGTGGCGGGGGTTCACGGCAGTCGGCTGGGGCGCGACCCTACCAAGGCATGGGCCTGAGCGGTGTGCCAAGCGGGCGGGCACCGGTTCGGTCACGGCGATGCCCCCCGTTGAAATGGGGGACACCCGTCGGGTCGCGGCAATGCGGCCCGCTGCGATGGGAACATCCGTCCGGTCGCGGCGCTGCGTCCCGCCGCAATGGGGGACACCCGGCGCGTCGCGGCAATGCGACCCGCTGCGATGGGAACATCCGTCCGGTCGCGGCGATGCGTCCCGCCGCGGGGACGCTGGTAGGGTCGCGCCCCAGCCGACTGCCGGTGACGGCGCAACGTTCGGTGGTGGCAGGACCTTCGAACGGCATCCTGTCGGTCAACGCGCACGGATGCCGATCATTTCCATGCCGATATCGCGGTGGCGGGGGTTCACGGCAGTCGGCTGGGGCGCGACCCTACCAAGGCGTGGGCCTGAGCGGTGTGCCAAGCGGGCGGGCACCGGTCCGGTCACGGCGATGCGTCCCGCCGCAATGGGAACACCGGTTGGGCGGCGGCGATGCGTCCCGCCGCAATGGGAACATCCGTCCGGTCGCGGCGCTGCGTCCCGGGCGGGCACCGGTTCGGTCGCGGCCATTCGTCCCGCTGCAATGGGGCACCCGTCTGATCGTGGCGATGCGTCCCGCCGCAATCGTGCGCGTTCTGCGCCCACGAAAAAACCCGCCGTTCGGCGGGTTTTTTCGCGTCGGGCAGGCACAGGCCGGCCCTACGGCATCGGCTGGCTTACGCCCAGCCGAACAGTTCGAACAGGCGCAGGATCAGGTAGGCGCAGCCACCGGCCGCCGGGATGGTGAGGATCCAGGCCCAGACGATGCGCTCGATCACGCCGAAACGCAGCGAGCGCGGGTTCTTGGCGTAGCCCACGCCCATGATGGCGGTGGAGATGCTGTGCGTGGTCGAGACCGGCATGCCGAAATGCGCGGCCAGGGTCAGGATGGTGGCCGAGCTGGTCTCCGCGGCGAAGCCGTGGATCGGGTGCAGCTTGACCATCTTGTGGCCCAGGGTCTTGATGATCTTCCAGCCGCCCGAGGCGGTGCCGGCAGCCATCACCACCGCGCAGGTCAGCACGATCCACATCGCGATACCGTCACCGGCATGCGCATCGGGATGCATGAAGGCCAGCCACGCCGGCAGGTCGTTCAATGCGCCGGTCGCCTCGGCGCCGATCAGGGTCATGGCGATGATGCCCATGGTCTTCTGCGCGTCATTGTGGCCGTGGGCAAAGCCCATGTAGGCGGCCGAAACGATCTGGGCCTTGCCGAAGAACGCGTTGACGATGCGCGGCCGCGCCAGGCGGCCCAGCCAGCCACCGGCCTTGGCCATGCCGGCGATGATCGCCCACAACAGCAGCATCACCACGATACCGAGCAGGAAACCGGCGATCGGCGAGGTGATCATCGGCAGGAACACCTTCCACAGCAGGCCCTTGTTCTGGGCCCAGGTGCCGATGCGTTCGGACCAGATCAGCGCATCCCAGTTGTTGTGGGCAGCAGCCAGGCCGGCGCCGCACAGGCCGCCGATCAGGGCATGGGAGGACGACGAGGGCAGGCCCTTCCACCAGGTGATCAGGTTCCAGATGATGCCGCCCAGCAGCGCGCACAGGATCACCTGTGGCGTCACATCGACCACGTTGGTGTTGAGCAGGCCCGAAGCGATGGTCAGCGCCACCGCGGTGCCGGTCAGCGCACCGATGAGGTTCATGAAGGCAGCGAGCATCACCGCCCAGCCGGGCGAGAGCACTTTGGTCGCCACCACGGTGGCGATGGAGTTGGCGGTATCGTGGAAGCCGTTGATGAACTCGAAGACGAGCGCGGCCAGGATCACCACCAGGACAAGGGTCAGCATGCTGTGGCGTCCGTCAGCTGTTCTTCAGCACGATCTGGTACGCCACCACGCCGGCCTCGCGGCAGCGGTCGATGGCTTTTTCCAGGATCTCGAAGAACTCCTTGAGCAGGAACATCTGCAGGTTGTCCAGGCGGCCGGAATAGATGTCGCGGTACAGCTCGAGCATCAGCCGGTCGGCTTCGTTTTCCAGCGAGCGCAGCTTCTCGTTGAGCGCGGTCATCCGGTCCAGGTTCATGTGGCGCAGGTCCCCGACCATGTCCACCACCACGCTGGCGGCCTGTTCGAGCATCGCTGCGCGGGGCGCGAAATCGATGTGCTCCAGGTGCTTGGTGGCCAGCGAGTAGCGGTCGGCGAACTTCTCCACCTGCTTGGGGATCTTGTACAGGGCCGAACCCAGCGCTTCGATGTCCTCGCGCTCGATCGGGGTCATGAAGCTGTCCACCAGCGCCTGGCTGATCTTGTCCGAGGCGGCGCGCTCGCGCAGGCGGGCCAGCTTGAACGCGTCCAGCGCCGGCTGGCGGTCGGCCTCGCGCAGCATCGCGTGCAGCGCCTTGGCGCTGTCCTGGGCCGCCTGGGCAGCCTCGTCCAGCAGGGTGTAGAACTGTTTGCCGGAGCCGAAAATGGTCTGCAGAGAGAACATTGAGAAACCTATTCGCCGTCGAGGAAGGACGGCACCGGGCGGAATTATGACGGTTTGATGTCCGATCCGGGTATCCCCCGTCATCTTCACGCCGGAACGCCCCACCCTGAACGACTCTGTTTGCCTACCTCCCCCGGCCTTTTGTTAAGATGCGCGGGCACCTTCGGGTGCACTCTATGGAAGACGACCCTTACCCTCCGCCGCTCCGCCGCGCCTGCGCGCCCTCCGGATGCCGCCACCGCTTGAACACGCCCTCCCTGCCACCAACCGGGGATGACGCCCGTGTTTGAACTGATCCTGCTTGTTTTCGCCCTGATCCTGCTCAACGGCTTCTTCGCCATGTCCGAGATGTCGGTCATGACGTCGCGCAAGAGCCGCCTCAAGCAGATGGCCGGCACCTCCAAGCGCGCGGCCAAGGCGCTGGAACTGGCCGAAAAGCCGGAAAGCTTCCTGTCCACGGTCCAGATCGGCATCACCGTGATCGGCGTGCTGACCGGCCTGCTCGGTGGCGACGCCATCGGCGAGGCCATCGCCCTGTGGATCAAGGAGCTGATGCCCGGGTTCGGCTACGCCGAGCTGGTCGGCAAGGGCCTGGCGGTCACCCTGATCACCTTTGTCACGCTTATCTTCGGCGAACTGGTGCCCAAACGACTGGCCCTGACCCGCTCGGAAGACATCGCCGGGCTGGTCGCCCTGCCGATGAGCTGGCTGGCCAAGCTGGCCTTCCCGTTCGTCTGGCTGCTTTCGCATACCACCCGCCTGGTCCTGCGCCTGCTCGGCCTGGGCAAGGACGAGGCCGCATCGGTCACCGAAGAAGAGATCCGCATGTTGGTGGCCGAGAGCCACGAGGCCGGCGTGATCGACGCGCACGAGCGCGACATGATGAACCGGGTGATGCGCCTGGGCGACCGCACCGCCGACAGCCTGATGACCCCGCGCAACCGGATCGCCTGGCTGGATACGGTGGCCGACCCGGAAAAGAACATCGCCACGATGCGCGAGAACGAGTTCTCCCGCTATCCGGTGTACCGCGACAACGACCAGGACATCGTCGGCGTGCTGGAGGTCAAGAGCCTGGTGACGCGCCTGGTGCGCGATGACCACTCGCTGTTCCAGCAGCTGCGCGAGCCGCTGTACGTCTCCGAATCCACCCATGCGATGAAGCTGCTGGAGATCTTCCGCGAGGAACAGCAGTCGATGGCGCTGGTGGTGGACGAGTACGGCGAGATCCAGGGCCTGGTGACCATCAGCGACCTGATGGGCGCGGTGGTCGGGCGCCTGCAGTCGGTGGAGAACGTGGACGAGGACGCACTGGTGGTCACCCGCGAGGACGGCTCGTTCCTGGTCGATGGTTCGCTGTCGATCGAAGACCTGCGCGAGCTGATGGGCAATGCCGAGCTGCCCGATGCCGAGGATGGCGACTACTACACCCTGGCGGGCATGTGCATCCATTACTTCGGGCGCATTCCGCACGCCGGCGAGTATTTCGACTGGGCTGGCTGGCGGATCGAAATCGTCGACCTGGACGGGGCGCGCGTGGACAAGCTGCTGCTGCGTACGCTGTCCGAAGAAGAGACCGATGAACTCACCGGCTGATCCGACGCCGCCGGACCCGGGCCGCGCCGAGTACCGCAACGAGGGCATCCGCACGCTGCTGGCGATGTTCGACCACGGTGACCCGGAGGAGCGGCTGCTGCTCGGCACGATCCTGCGCGACCTGCAGCAGAGTGCATTCGGCGTGTTCCTGTTCGTGGCGATCCTGCCGGCCTTCATCCCCATCCCCGGCGTGGGCGGCGCGGTCAGCGGCCCGCTGATCGTGCTGATCGGGGCGCAGATGCTGTTTGGCATGCGGCGGCCGTGGCTGCCCGGGTTCATTGCCCACCGTGGCCCCAGGCGCGGCACCATGCACCGCTTCCTGGCCCGCATCGACGGGCCGTTGCGGCGGCTGGACAGACTGCTCAAGCCACGCCTGCCGGCCTTGCTGGTGCCGCTGCCGGCCCACGCCTTCACCGGCCTGCTGCTGATCCTGGTGGCGGTGCTGTTGTCCCTGCCGATCCCCTTCACCAACTACCTGTTCGGCTTCCAGCTGCTGCTGTTCGCGCTGGCCCTGCTCGAGCGCGATGGCGTGCTGATGCTGCTCAACTGGATCGGCGCGGTGGCCGCGGTGCTGTTCTTCGGCTTCAGCTCCGGGCAGTTGGTGAGCTATACGGTGGAACAGTTCCAGCGGTGGTTCTGAGGACCGCACCGGGAGGCGCCGACCCCACGGTCGGCGCCTGCCCAGGGCAGAGCCGACCGTGGGTCGGCTGCCCGGACATCGGCGGCCATCACGCGCCGGGCTTGAGATCCACGGTGCCGGTGTCGGACAACGCGCCCGGGTCATCGGTGACGGCCGACAGCACGAAGTACAACGCGCTGCCGAGCAGCCCACCGGGGCCATCCCAGTACTCGGCCGATTCGGCGCTGACGTGGATCAGCCGCAGGTTGGGATCGTCCTTGCCGCCGGGGAAGAACAGCTTCATCGCCGGCGACCACAGCTCCTCGATCTTGGCGCGGTCATCGACGATGCGCGCGGTGCCGGCGACCGATACGTAGGTGTTGCCCGAAGGCGAGGAATAGGAAACGTTGACGCGCGGATTGAGCGCGATCTCGGCCACCTTGGGGCTGTCGGCTTCGGTGGCGAACCAGAGGTCGCCGTCGAACTCGACTTCCTGGGTGCCCAGCGGTCGGCTGTACAGCCGACCGTCCACGCCGACGGTGGTGAACATGGCGATGTCGACATCGCGGATCATGCCCGCCAGTTGTTTGATGTGCTGTTGGCGATCGTGCTCTGCCATGGGGTGACTCCTCTAACGGGAGCCCCCATCACAGCCGATCGGCGGCCACGGCGGCGTGAATCGTGGAGTCACGCCGCCTTCGCAGGCCCGGTGCGTTACGCGTTGGCTTGCCAGGCCTGCATCGCCAGGCCGAACGAACGCTTGCGCGCGGCGTGGTCGTAGATGTTGGCGGTAAGCAGGATTTCATCGGGCTTGTGGCGCGCGGCGAAGGCGGCCATGCCCTGGCCCACCTGGCGCACGTCCCCGACCACCGCGCAGGCCAGCGCGTTCTGCACGCCGAGTTTCTCGTGCGGCTGCCAGAACGCTTCGATGTCCTCGATCGGCGGCGGGATCAGGCCGGGCTTGCCACGGCGCAGGTTGACGAAGCTCTGCTGCTGGGTGGTGAACAGACGCCGGGCCTCGGCCTCCGATTCGGCCGCCACCACGTTCAGGCCCAGCACCGCATACGGTGCGGTGAGGTACGGGGACGGGCGGAACTCGCGGCGATACACCGCCAACGCTTCGTCCATGGCATCGGGCGCGAAGTGCGAAGCGAAGGCGAACGGCAGGCCCATCGCGGCGGCCAGGCGCGCGCTGAACAGGCTGGAGCCGAGCAGCCACACCGGCACCGGGATGCCCGCGCCGGGCACGGCACGCACGGCCTGGCCGGCCTGCGCCGGTTCGAAATAGTGCAGCAGCTCGCGCACGTCCTGCGGGAACTGGTCGGCGCTGTCGAAATAGCGGCGCAGGGCGCGGGCGGTGGGCTGGTCGGTGCCGGGCGCGCGGCCCAGGCCCAGGTCGATCCGGTCCGGATACAGCGAGGCCAGCGTACCGAACTGCTCGGCCACCTGCAGCGGGGAGTGGTTGGGCAGCATGATGCCGCCGGCGCCGACCCGGATGCGGCGGGTGCCGCCGGCCACGTGCCCGATCAGCACCGCGGTGGCGGCGCTGGCGATGCCCGGCATGTTGTGGTGTTCGGCCAGCCAGTAACGGTGGTAGCCCCAGCCTTCGGCATGCTGGGCCAGGTCCAGCATGTTGGCGAAGGCCTGGGTGGTGTCGCTGCCCTCGCAGACCGGGGCCAGGTCAAGAATCGACAGGTGCATGAACGCGTTCCATCCAGAAGGTATCCCACCGAGATGGGGATGGCCGGCGGCACCCGCCAGTGCCGATGGCGGGATGCTGATTCCTGCGGTTCGAGTTCGTGAGGCTGCCGCGCTCAGGCGGCGTCGGCGCCCGGTGCGTCGACCAGCGGGGCGAGGGTCGCGTCCAGCGCCACGCGTTCGTCGAACACGAAACAGCGGCCGTCGTAGCCTTCCCCGCCGACCGCCTCGAAGTAGCCCAGGATGCCGCCCTCAAGCTGCAGCACGTTGTCCATGCCGTCGTTGCGCATCCACAGGGCCGCCTTCTCGCAGCGGATACCCCCGGTGCAGAAGCTGACCACGGTGCTGTCGCGCAGCGCCTGGCGATGCGGCGCCAGCGCATCGGGCAGGTCGGTGAACTTGGTGATCGGCAGCACCAGCGCATCCTGGAAGGTGCCGTACGCGATCTCCTGGGTGTTGCGGGTATCGAGCATCACCACCGGCTTGCCAGCATCGTCATGGCCCTGGCGCAGCCAGCGCTGCACGGTGGCCGGATCGACCGAGGGCGCGCGCGGATAGGCCAGCGGCTGGCCATCGTCGATGCGGAAGCTGATGATCTCCGGCTTGACCTTGGCCTTGAGCCGGGCGAACGGCTGCATCTGGCTGAAGCTGGTCTTGACCCGCATGCCGCTGAAGCGGGGATCGGCCAGCAGGGCGGCGTAGAAACCGTCGATGCCGGCCTGGCTGCCGGCCAGGAACAGGTTGATGCCCTCGCCCGCCACCAGGATCGTGCCGCGCAGTGCCGCAGCGGTCGCCCGCTCCAGCAAGGTGGCGCACAGCGCCTCGGGGTCGGCGACGGGGGTGAAGTGGTAGGCGGCGGTATTGGCGATCATGCGGGCATTTTATCAGCCGCGCAGCAGCACGAACGGCAGCAGCACCAGCGCCGCGGCGGCCAGCATGCCCAGCAGCACGGCAAGCACGAACAGCGGCCGGCGCTGCAGCAGGCTGCCGAAGGTCTCGGCGGTGCCCTCGCGCAGGGCGGCCTGGCGCTCGGCGCGCACCCGCACCCCGCGGGCCTGCTGGTACTCGGCCATCAGGGCCTTGGCCCGGGGGAGGTCCTGGTCGTCCCGGATCCAGATGCCGCCCGAGGAGATCCCCCAGGGGCTGGGTTCGGTGCGGTAATGGGCGATGCGCGCCTGGTCCAGCAGGGCGGTCACGTCCTGGATTTCATCGTCCGCGACGTTGCGCAGGTTGAGCAGCAGTTTCGACATGCGCCCATGATAGCGCCCGGCGATGCGCTACCCTTGCGTCCCGTTTTTTCGTTCCGGAGCCGTCATGCGCCGCCTGCCCTCGTACCTGCTTGCCCCCCTGATGCTGCTGGCGCTGGCCGCCTGCACCCCGCCCGGCCCGCCGCCGGGTGGCACCATCGCGCAGTTCGAGAAGATCGACACCCAGCCGGGCACCGGTGCCGAAGCCACGCCGGGCAGCAAGGTCACCGTGCATTACACCGGCTGGATCTACAACGAGCATGCCGCCGACAAGCACGGCGACAAGTTCGACAGCTCGGTCGACCGCGGCGAGCCCTTCAGCTTCGACCTGGGCAAGGGCCAGGTGATCAAGGGCTGGGACGAGGGCTTTGCCGGGATGAAGGTCGGCGGCAAGCGCACCCTGATGATCCCGGCCGCGTATGGCTACGGCGACCGCGGCGCTGGCCCGATCCGGCCCGGCTCCTCGCTGGTGTTCGATGTCGAGCTGCTCGACGTCAAGCCGAACTGAGCCTGCGGCATGCGTAGTCCAGACAGCGCGCCGCGGCGCGTGGCGATCATCGGCGGCGGCCCGGCCGGGCTGATGGCCGCCGAAACCGTGCGCGCGGCCGGCCACCAGGTCGATGTGTACGAGGCCAAGGGTTCGCCCGGGCGCAAGTTCCTGATCGCCGGCAAGGGTGGGCTGAACCTGACCCATTCCGATCCGCAGGCGCTGTTCGTGTCGCGCTATCGCGAACGGTCGGCGCAGGTGGGCCACTGGCTGGCCGACTTCGACGGCCCGGCGCTGCGCCAGTGGGCCGCCGGCGTTGGCGTGGAGACCTACGTGGGCAGCTCCGGCCGGGTCTTCCCGGTGGATCGCAAGGCCGCGCCGTTGCTGCGCGGCTGGGTCCGTCGGCTGAAGGAGCAAGGCGTGCGCCTGCACGTGCAGCATCGCTGGACCGGTTGGGCACACGACGAGGCCCTGCGCTTTGAAACCCCGGACGGCGAAGTGAGCGTGCATGCCGACGCCGTGGTGCTGGCGATGGGCGGTGGCAGTTGGCCGCAGCTCGGCTCGGATGCGGCCTGGGTGGCACCCCTGGCTGCACGCGGCATCGATATCGCGCCGTTGCAGCCGGCCAACTGCGGCTTCGACATCGACTGGACCGCGTACTTCCGCGAGCGCCAGGCCGGCGCACCGCTGAAGCCGCTGGTAGCCCATTGGATCGGCCTGGACGGGCAACCGCGCACCCTGCAGGGCGAATGCGTGATCAGCGCCGACGGCATCGAAGGCAGCCTGATCTACGCGATGGCCGCCGACCTGCGCGACACCCTCGCCCGCGACGGCGCGGTGACCCTGCACCTGGACCTGCTGCCTGGCCAGACCGAGGCGCAGCTGCTGGACAAGCTGCAGCGTCCCCGACAGGGCCGCAGCTTCGGTGAGCACCTGCGCCGCCAGTTGGGCCTGGGTGGGGTCAAGTCGGCGCTGCTGTTCGAAGTGCTGGGCAAGGACGCCGGCCAATTGCCGGCCGAACGCATCGCCGCCGCGTTGAAACGGCTGCCGCTGTCGCTGCTGCGCCCGCGCCCGATCGCCGAAGTGATCAGCAGCGCCGGAGGCGTGCGGCTGGAGGCACTGGATGCGCAGCTGATGCTGCGCGCGATGCCGGGCACGTTCTGCGCCGGCGAGATGCTGGACTGGGAAGCGCCCACCGGCGGCTATCTGCTGACCGCCTGTTATGCCAGCGGCCTGCGCGCGGGCCGTGGCGTGATCGAGTACCTGCAGGCCCGGTAAGCGCCAGGCATTGCCGGGTCAGGGGCGTTGCATGCGCACCGAGGCCAGCGCGATGCCGCTGGGATGCGGGTAGCTTTCCTCGCGCAGCGCCTGGAAACCGCAGCGCTGATAGAACGGCACCGCGTTGAGCGAGGCCGACAGCACCAGCGGGCGCGCCGGATCGGCCAACGCCTGCAGCGCCTGCATCAGGACCTGGCCAATGCCGCGCCCGCCGCAGTCGGGGTCGACGAACAGCGCATCGATTTCATTGCCGGCCGTGTCGAGGATGCCGTACCCCAGCAACTGTCCTGCCGCGTCTTCGGCAACCACGCAGCCACCCTGCGCGATCAGGCCTGCGTACTGCGCCGGCGGCGGCGATGCGGCCCACGGGGCGATCACCTCCGGCGGATACGCCGCACTGCACAGCTCACGCACGCAGCGGGTCCGCAGCGCCCACAACCGGTCGGCCTCCTCGGCCGTGCCCACCCGCAGTACCGGGTGCAGCCCGGCCGCCCCGCCATCACGGTTGGTTCCGGCGATCATCGCGACTTGCTCGCGCGCAGCGCCTGGATCCGCGCCGGCGGCTGGAACGAATCGCTGCGTGCGTCGCTCCAGTAGTCGTGGAACACGGCGTGGTCGGGCACCTGGCGCAGCAGCTCGCCGGGCGCCAAGTACCGGTACAACGAGGCCAGCGAGCGGATCTCCACCGGCGACACCCGGCGCAGGATGTGCTCGGGCCCCAGCTCGGCCGGATGGTTGAGCCCGGCCGCGCACAGCAGGTCGCGCAGCGCGCGCACGGTGTTGTCGTGGTAGCTGTGCACGCGGGTGGCCTTGTCGGTGGCATCCAGGTGGCGCCAGCGATGCGGATCCTGGGTGGCGATGCCGGTCGGGCACTTGTCGCTGTGGCAGCTCAGCGACTGGATGCAGCCCAGCGCGAACATGAAGCCACGCCCGGCGTTGCACCAGTCCGCGCCCAGCGCGATCGTGCGGGCGATCTCGAATGCACTGGTGACCTTGCCGGCCGCGCCCACCTTGATGCGCTCGCGCAGGTCCAGCCCGACTAGGGTGTTGTGCACCAGCAGCAGCGCTTCGTGCATCGGCACCCCGACGTGGTCGATGAACTCGGCCGGCGCCGCGCCAGTGCCGCCTTCGGCCCCGTCGACCACGATGAAATCCGGCAGCAACTGGGTTTCGTGCATGGCCTTGGCGATGCCGAACCACTCCCAGGGATGGCCGATGGCCAGCTTGAATCCGACCGGCTTGCCACCGCTCAACTCGCGCAGCCGCGCCACGAACTGCAACAGCTCCACCGGCGTGCTGAACGCCGAATGCTTTGACGGCGACACGCAGTCCACCCCCATCGGCACGCCGCGGGTGACCGAGATTTCCGCGCTGACCTTGGCCGCCGGCAGTACCCCGCCGTGGCCGGGCTTGGCCCCCTGGGACAGCTTGATCTCGATCATCCTGACCTGATCGGTGTTGGCATTGGCCACGAACTTTTCTTCGCTGAAACCGCCGGCATCGTCACGGCAGCCGAAGTAGCCCGAGCCGATTTCCCAGACCAGGTCGCCGCCCATCTCGCGGTGGTAAGGCGAGATCGACCCTTCGCCGGTGTCGTGGTAGAAACCGCCACGGCGGGCGCCCTCGTTGAGCGCGCGGATCGCGTTGGCCGACAACGAACCGAAACTCATCGCCGAGATGTTGAACACGCTGGCCGAGTACGGCTTGGCGCAGTTGGGCCCGATCAGCACGCGGAAATCGCTGTGCGCGATCTCGGTCGGCGCCAGCGAGTGGTTGATCCACTCGTAGTCCACCGCATAGGTGCTGCGCAGCGTGCCGAACGGCACCACGTCCATTTCATTCTTGGAGCGCTGGTAGATCAGCGCGCGCTGCTGGCGCGAGAACGGCACGTCTTCCAGGTCGCTCTGCACGAAGTACTGGCGGATCTCCGGGCCGATCGACTCCAGCCCGTAACGGAAGTGCGCCATCACCGGATAGTTGCGACGCAGCGTGCTGCGCTTCTGCAGCAGGTCCCAGGTACCCAGGATCGCCAGCGCGGCACTGACGCCGACACCCCAGTACCAGGCGGGCCAGATCGTCGCCAGCCACAGGCAGACTGGAAACAGCAGGATGGCGAGCACGTAGACCAGGTAACGATGCATGGCTTTCCTCGATCAATAACGCCTTCGAGTCTACAACCGGTCGTCGACCACGTCGCGCGGCCAGACCGATTTGACGTCATAGACCACGCCGCCAGGCGCGAGCAGCGCACGCACGCTGGCCGCATCGAAGGCACGGAACTCATCGTGCGCCACCGCCAGCACCACCGCGTCGAACACGCCCGGATCGGCGCGCTCCACCCAGTGCACGCCACTGTCGGCCAGCACCGCCGGCCCCACCCACGGGTCCTGCACCTCCACCCGTGCCCCGCTGGTGCCGAGCACCTGGGCCAGCTCCAGCGCGCGGCTGTTGCGCAGGTCCGGGCAGTTTTCCTTGAAGGTCACCCCCAGCACCAGGATGCGCGCGCTGGCGGCGGCCTTGCCGCGGCTTTCCAGCAGCGCCAGCACCCGCTGCGCCACGTGGGCGCCGACACGGTTGTTGACCTGGCGCGCGGTGTGGATCAGATCGGGGTGGTAGCCCACGCTCTCGGACTTGTGCAGCAGGTAATACGGATCCACGCCAATGCAGTGGCCGCCGACCAGGCCCGGCCGGAACGGCAGGAAATTCCACTTGCTGCCTGCCGCATCGAGCACATCCTGGGTATCGATGCCCAGTTTGTCGAAGATCAGCGCCAGCTCGTTGACCAGCGCGATGTTGACGTCGCGCTGGATGTTCTCGATCACCTTGGCCGCCTCGGCCACCCGGATCGACGGCGCCGGCCATGTGCCGGCGGTGATGATGGCCGCGTACAGGGCATCGACCACCGCGGCGACCTCGACCGTGGAGCCGGAGGTGATCTTGCGGATGTCCGGCAGACGCCGCTGGCGGTCGCCCGGGTTGATCCGTTCCGGGCTGTACCCGCAGTAGAAGTCCTGGTTGAAGCGCAGCCCCGACCCGGCTTCCAGCAGCGGCACGCACACCTCTTCGGTGGTGCCCGGGTACACGGTGGATTCGTAGATGACCAGGTCGCCCGGCTTGAGCACCCCGGCAATCAGCGTGGAGGCGCTGCGCAGCGGCCCCAGGTCGGGCTGCTCGAAGGCATCGATGGGCGTGGGCACGGTCACGATGTACACGTTGCACGTTGCCAGCTCGGCCGGATCGTCGCTGTAGCGCGCCTGGGCGGCCGCGGCCAGCTCATGCGGCTCCATCTCCAGGGTGTGGTCATGGCCCTGCTGCAGTTCCAGCACGCGCGCGCGGTCGATGTCGTACCCCAGCGTGGGTTGCCGGCAGCCGAAGGCGACGGTCAGTGGCAGGCCCACATAACCCAGCCCGATGACGCCGATCCGTGCGTGGCTGGCAGCCCCGATGGCGGCCGCCATCAGCGGGGCCTCGGCGCGGTGCGGAAGCAGGGGGACGGATGCGACGGGCTGGAAGAACTCATGGAGGGCGACGCCAGGAAACGAATAGCGCAAGCCTAACGCGGGAGTGGCCGCCCCACAAAGAACAAAGCCGCCGCCCGCGGAGAGTACGGACGACGGCCAACAAATGGTCCAGCTGCGGTTACTACCCTTTCAGACAGCCTGGCGGTATTTCCGCAGGACCGGTCACAGCTGGTAGACAGATGCTAGGCGAGGCCTCGTGAGAATCGTGTTACGAGGAAAGAACCGTTCCGTTACGAGCCGAGCATCACGGCGGCGGGCTCCCGTTCGCCGGAATCACCGGTCCACAATTGCAGCAGCTGCGCGAAGCCGACGTCGGCCTGGCCGGGCACCGGCCCGGCGGCGCTGAAGCCCTCCCACGGGCGCTCGACCATGCGGGTAAGCACGGCCGGCTCGATCGCAGCGGAGGCCATCGTCCAGCGTGGAAAGTGCCGGGCGGTCACCCAGCCGCGGGCCAGCTCGCGCAGGCAGAGGTGGCTGCGCGCATTGACCACGCGCTGGTAGACCGAATCGACCCCGTCTTCGGGCCCTTCGAAATACTGCAGGAAGCGGGTGCCATCGAACATCAGCACGCCGGTGACCCCGGCCACCTTGTTGAAACTCGACGCCGCCTGCAGGATCCGATCGATGTCCGATGCCTGGATCCCTTCGGAGGCGACGCTGGTATAGGCGATCGCACGCAACGGCATGCAGCTGGAGCCCCCTGTGAACTGCCTCGACTATGCCACGATCGCGTAGGCCGGGATAGATGAACACTGTGCGCTGCAGCACGTTCGAGCCTGCGTCCTGCGGTCGCAGGGTCAGGGCGCCTGGACCTGGTAGCCGGCCTGCTCCAGCCGGGCCAGGTAGCCACCGGGCTGCACCAGCGCCTGCACCGGCACCACCGCGAAGGTGCGTGGATGGGCGACCAGCGCTGCACGCGCCAGTTGCAGCCACTTGTCCGCCGCCTGCTGGTCCACCGCGACCAGGCCGCGGCGGCGCCCGATCTCGCTGTCGGCGATCGCCCCCACGCAGGCGTCGTACTGGCTCTGCAGGGCCAGCCGCTGCAGCGCCTCGATGTCGCCCATCGACCAGGCATTGGCGCGCTCGACCAGCAGCGGCAGCTGATGTTCGACCACGTCCAGGGTGCGCTCGAAGCACTGCACGTCCTGCAGCGTGCTGTCGCGGACTTCCTTCAGCGCCTGGCGCGGATCGTCGATGCGGATCACCACCTTGGTCACCACCGGTTTCAGGCCGCGCGCCTTGTAGGCCTTGTCCAGCACCGCCGACACCGGCGAAGCGCGGCCGAGCCCGACCGACTTGAGCGCCTCGGCATACAGCCGGGTGGCCGCCACCAGCGGGCGATCCTTCTCCACCCCGCGATCGCGGCCCAGGTAGCGTTGCTTGAGCGGCAGCCAGCGCGCGTACTCGGCCGGCGGCAGGATGTCCTGCAGGCGGCGGCCCTGCGGATCGTGCGCGGCCTTCATGGCCGACGGCAGCAAGGTCAGGCGCTTGAAGAAGCCCACGTCGGCATCCAGCGTCCAGCCCGGCGGCCCCAGCACGGCGTCGGCCTCGGCGATCACCGCCTGAACCTCGTCGGCGCGCCAGTCCAGCCTGGCCGGCAGGGGCGATACGGTGCCCAGGATCCACAGCACATGGCCATCGGCGCCGGTCACCTTCCACATGCCAGGCCCGGGTTGCACACCCGATACCACGACCGGAGCCAGGTCGACCACCGTCGGTGCTGCCGGTTGCGCATGCCCCGCCGGCGCACCTGCCAGCGCCATCGCCATCGCCGCCACCCACGCTGTCCCTGCCCGCGCCGCGCTCGCCATGCTGCCTTGCCTGTGATGGAGTCGTGCGCAGACTACGGGCCTGCGCGCGCGGCTGCGTAAAGTTTGCGTTGCCCGGGCCTGCACGGTCGTGTCGGCATAATGCGGGAGTGCCCGACCTCGGAGAACGCCCCATCGATACCCTGCGCAACGCCCAGACCTTGGCCCACCGCGCGCACGCCAGCCAGACCGACAAGGCCGGCCTGCCCTACATCGGCCATGTCGCGCGCGTGGCCGCGCGGGTACGCGGCGACGACGATGCCGAAGCGGTGGCCTGGTTGCATGACGTGGTCGAAGACTGCCCGGCGTTTGCCGCGGAAGTGGCCGCGTTCCCGGCGCACATCCGCGCGGCGGTGACCTGTCTGACCCGGCGCCAGGACACCCCTGCCGAGGCGTACTACGCCGCCATCCGCGCCAACCCGCTGGCACTGAAGGTCAAGCTGGCCGACATCGCCGACAACAGCGATCCGCAGCGCCTGCAGTACCTGCCACAGGACGTGCAGCTGCGGCTGATCGACAAGTACGCGCACGCGCTGCACGCGCTGGGCGTGCCGATGCCCGCGCACGCGCCCTGATCACAGCGGGTCGGGGGCCTGCCGGTACGGCTCCTCGAACGGGCGGAAGTCGTGCTCGGCCCGCGCCTGGGCCACCCACTGGCGCACCCCCGGCAGCGCCGAGACCGCGTCCATGTAGGCCTGCACCGGCGCGCGGACCGGCACCGCGTAGGTGATCAGCCGCATCACCACCGGGGCGAAGAAGGCATCGGCAATGCTGAACCCATCGAACAGCAGCGGCCCGTCGTGTCGCGCCAGCAGCCCCTCCCACAGCGACTGCAAACGCTGCAGGTCGTCCACGACCGCCGGCTGTTCGCGCAGCACGCGCGCGCCCACCTCCGGCAACTGCGCTTCGATGTTCATCGGGAAATGCTCGCGCAACGCGGCAAAGCCGCTGTGCATCTGCGCGACCACGCTGCGCGCCAGCGCACGCGCGGCCACCGGCTGTGGCCACAGCGCCTTGTCGGGATGGCGCTCGGCCAGGTACTCGGCGATGGCCAGCGTGTCCCACACCACCAGGCCGTCATCGACCAGCACCGGCACCGTGCCCGACGGCGACAATGCGCTGGCCTGGCGCTTGAACTGCGAGTCCGGATCGAAGCTGTCAAAACGCAGCAGCACTTCCTCGAACGCGATGCCCGCCTGGGTCATCAACACCCACGGGCGCATCGACCAGGACGAGTAGTTCTTGTTGCCGATATGGAGGGTGAGCATGGCGGCGGTCGCAGGCGGGACGGGAATGCCCATGCTAACGGCATTGGCCCGCGCCCTGCGCGCACCGCGCCGGGTCTGCGGGAAAACCGGTGCGGTGCTGGTGCCCGGAGCCGGAATCGAACCGGCATGGGGTTGCCCCCGGCGGATTTTAAGTCCGATGCGTCTACCAATTTCGCCATCCGGGCAGCGCCGCGCATAGGGTGCCTGATCGGGCCCGGTTTGGGAATCTGCGGCCGCGCTCAGATCGCCCGCGAGTAGCGCACCGGCTGATCGGGGCGGGCCAGGTAGCGGTCAAAGCACATCGCCAGCAGGCGCAGCAACGGACGCCCGCGCTCGGTGCTGCGCACGATGCCATCGGCGTACTCGGCCAGCCCGTCGTCCTGCAGGGCCTGCAGTGCCCGCAGCGCATCGGCGAAGTAACTGTCGAAGTCCACGCCGTGCCGGTGCGCCAGCGCGCGGCCGTCCACCTCGCCCTGGCACATCAGTTGGCCGATCACCGCCGCGCGCAGCATGTCGTCGGCATCCAGCTGCAGGCCGCGCCACACCGGCAGGCGCCCGGCATCCACCGCCGCCTCCCACGCCGGCAGCTCGCGCGGATTCTGGCTGTAGCTGTCGCCGATGTGGCTGATCGCACTGGCCCCAAGCCCGACCAGGTCGGTGTCGGCATGGGTGGTATAGCCCATGAAGTTGCGATGCAGCTGGCCGGCGCGCTGGGCCTGCGACAGATCTTCGTCGGGCAGCGCGAAGTGGTCCATGCCCACGTACTGGTACCCGGCCAGCGACAGCCGGCGCACCGCCAGGCCGAGCAGGCCCAGCTTCTGCTCGGGGCTGGGCAGTGCCGCTTCGGGAATCTGCCGCTGCGCCTTGAACAACTGCGGCAGGTGCGCGTAACCGTAAACGGCCAGGCGGTCGGGGCGCTCGCGCAGCACCGTCTCCAGAGTCTGGGCAAACCCGGCCTGGGTCTGGTGCGGCAGCCCGTAGATCAGGTCCACGTTGACCGAGCGCAGGCCGAACTCGCGGCAGGCGCGCAGGATGTCCAGGGTCTGCTCGACCCCCTGCTCGCGGTTGATCGCCCGCTGCACCACCGGATCGAAATCCTGGATGCCCAGGCTGGCGCGATTGAAACCGAGCGCGGCCAGCCCGGCGATGTCGGCGCGGTCGACGAAGCGCGGATCCAGTTCGATGGAGAAATCGCGGTGGGCCGCGCTGCTGAAACGGAAGCGCTGGCGCAGCCCTTCCACCAGCTCGCGCAACTGCGCGGCGGCCAGGAAATTGGGCGTGCCGCCACCGAGATGCAGCTGGATCACCTCGCGCGAGGGATCGAACAACGGTGCGATCTGGTCCGCTTCGCTGAGCACGCGCGCCACATATGCCACGCCACGGCTGTGGTCGCGGGTGATGACGCGGTTGCAGCCGCAGTAGAAGCACGGGCTGCTGCAGTACGGCACGTGCACATAGAGCGACAGCGGTCGCGCACCGGTGTTGCTGGCGCTGATCGCCGCATGCAGCTGGTGCTCGCCAAAGCCGTCATGGAAATGCGGCGCGGTCGGATAGGAGGTGTAACGCGGGCCCGGGCGGTCGTGGCGACGCAGCAGTTCCGGGTCGAAGTGCCAGGCAAGCCCGGCGGCGGCAGGCGAGATCGTGTCCATGGCCGCAGCTTGCGCGGCCTGCGTGGCCCGCGCATTGAGCCAGATCAATCCAGCGGCGGAGTTCCTGCCCCGGCGGTGCCGACCACCTGCAACTGCGGCCAGCGCAGCATCTGGAAACGGCGCCAGAACGTGTCGGCGATGCGCGTGGCGACATCGTCGGCCAGGCGCTGCATCGGCGCGTTGCCGCTCTCGGCGGTGGTCTGCCGGAACAGCGCCAGCCAGCGATCAAAGAGGTCGCGGTCCAGTTCGTCCATGGCCATGTGCTTGGGCATCGGCGCGCCGCTGAAGCGGCGGGTACCGCGCAGCATCGCCGACCAGAAATCCACCAGCTGGGCCAGGTGCGCATCCCAGTCGTGCACGCGCGCGGCGAACACCGGCGCCAGACGCGGCTCGGCGCGGACCCGCGCGTAGAAGTCGTGGACCAGCCGGGTGACCTCCTGCTCGCTGCACAACGCCAGCGAGGGCGTGGGCAACGCGGTGGTGGACGGATCAAGCATGGAATACCTCTGCGGCGACGGCCCGCCGCGTGTGATGCGCAGCATGCGCGCGCGGGCCCGGGGGAGCCTTGATCAGGATCAATGTCGGGCCGGATCGGGCGCCCTAGTCTGTGAGCCCAGCCAGGTTGCGCGCGGCCCGGACGGCTGCCGACCAGTATAGACACGCCCTGCCCCTCCCTCCTGACCGTGGCCGCAATGACCGACCTGCACGACCCACCTGCGGCCAGCCGCCGCCGGCAGTTGATCCAGCAATGGGGCACGATCCTGTGGCCCAGCTTCGTCGCGGCGGGCTTGGCCAGCATGGTGTTCTTCGCCTTCGTCGATCCGCTCCGGCTGCGCGATATCAGCTTCCCGGCGCATGCACTCAGCCGCGAACTGGGCTACACGCTGGGCTTTTTCATGTTCTGGGCAGTGACCGCCGCGTCCAGCGGCGTCACCTGGTACCTGTCGCGTCCGCTGCGCCGCGACGACGACGACGTGCCGTTGGGTTGACCATGCCCCAGCGCCTGCACCTGCACCTGGTTGAACCGACCGCGCCGCCGCCACCGCCACCGCGCGCGCGCCCGGCGCTGCGCTGGCGCGCGCTGCTGTCGGCCACCTTGCTGGCCACGTTCTACGTGCTGCCGTGGCTGCGCTGGGACGGCCGCCAGGCGCTGTTGTTCGACCTGCCCGCGCGCCGTTTCGACCTGTTCGGGCTGACCTTGTGGCCACAGGACCTGGGCGTGCTGCTGGGCCTGCTGGCGGTGCTGGCCAGCGCGCTGGTCCTGCTCACCACCCTGGCCGGCCGGGTGTGGTGTGGACATGGCTGCCCGCAGACGCTGTGGAGCAACCTGTTCCGCTGGATAGAACAGCGCTGTGCACGGCACCTGCCGTGGCCGCCGCTGGCGCGCGCGGTCAGGCACCTGCTGTGGGCCGCCGTCGCGCTGTGGACCGGGATCACCTTCGTAGGCCTGTTCAGCCCTGTCCGGGATCTGGTCGTCGGCGCATGGCCACCGGCCTGGAGCGGCTGGGAAACCTTCTGGGTGCTGTTCTACGCCCTGGCCACCTGGGGCAATGCCGGCTTCCTGCGCGAGCAGGTCTGCCTGGACCTGTGTCCCTACGCGCGGATCTGTCCCAGCCTCTGCGACCGGGACACCCCGCACGTCCAGTACGACGCACGCCGGGGCGAACCGCGCGGCCCACGGGCGCCGGGACGGGGCGCGGTGATGCAGCGCGGGCGGGGTCTGCTCGATCCGGTGAGTGCCCGCGACTACGCCTTCCGCGCCGCGCACCCGGCCCTGGCCGGACCGATGCCGCGCTTTGCCGACGATCGGCTCGGGGACTGCGTGGACTGCGCGGCCTGCGTACAGGTGTGCCCGATGGCGCTGGATGTCCGCAGTGGCCCGCACCCGGACTGCATCGCCTGTGGCCACTGCGTGGATGCCTGCAATACGCAGATGCGTGCGTGGGGCTTCCCTGGCGGTCTGATCGGCCTGGCCAGCGACAACCGCATGCAGCAGCAGGCCACGCGGTGGCTGCGGCCGCGCGCACTGGCAGCGCTGGCCACCCTGCTGGTGCTGCTGGGTATCGGCC
Organism: Stenotrophomonas maltophilia; assembly: GCA_002435595.1. Classification (GTDB taxonomy): domain Bacteria; phylum Pseudomonadota; class Gammaproteobacteria; order Xanthomonadales; family Xanthomonadaceae; genus Stenotrophomonas; species Stenotrophomonas maltophilia_AC. The sequence goes on along the minus strand of DJBL01000140.1, from coordinate 39,503 downwards.
TGCATCGGTTGTAAGCGTTGGTTCCCCGCCCCCTGCCTGCCATCCGGGGATGGCCCGGTCCCCCAACCGGTTTCAGCGCGTCCGCGTGGTACGCGGCGGCACCATCTGCGCGCGCCGGACGATGCCCAGCTGCTCGATGATCAACGCCAGCTCATTGGTGACCTGGGTGCGGCTGCGGCCCTTGGGGACCAGCCGTTCCAGCACCTGTTGATATGTGGTCCAGAATTCCGGGCCGCAGCCATGCTTGCTGTAACTGGCTTCCAGCTCGGTGCGCACGCCGTCAGCCAAGTCATGTACGCCGTAGTGCATACGACCTCCCTTGGACTTGCCCTGCATCGGAGACGAGCAACCACCCTGTTTGCAGCTTGTCGCGCAAAGACAACAAAGACACCCCGGACGGCAATGGATTCACTTGCGGTTCACCCAAAATTTGCACGGTCTTCGCGTCAAGTCAATTGGCAGGAGCACGAACGCGCGGCGAGCGCTGAACGGTTCATGCGGGCGACCACCGTCCTGCCGGGCAGCATGCACCGGCAGTGTTGACAGTCAGATGTCAGGGCGCCGACCGCGTGGCGGTCATGACCCCATGCGCCAGACCCCGTACACGCCGATCACGATACCGGCCAGCAGCAGTGCCCAGACCAGGCCGTTGAAGCGCTTGAGCGCCTTGCCCAGCACCAGCGAGAACGCGATGCCGGCCAGCCCGACCAGCAGCCAGACCACCCCGCTCACATTGCTGGGCGAGGCCCAGAACGAACCGGGCGTAGCGGCGGCGGCAAACAACAGGGCCAAGGCCATGGGGGCAGTCTCGCGCGGGAACCGGTCCCCATCTTGGTCAGGGCATCGTCCTGAACGGGTGAAGAAACGGCCGCCGCGGCACCCGGCTCAGCCGCCGGCGTGGGCCTGCGGCACCGCATCCATGCGTTGGGCCACCAGCCCGAGCAGCTGGTCCAGCGCGCTGCGCACGGCCGGACCCTGCTCCACGCCGTGGGCGAAGCCGGACCAGTCGCCAGCGGTCAGCTGACGGATCAGGGCCGACTCCACGCCCAGCCAGCGCATGCCCCAATACGGGAAGTAGCGGCGTGGCACGCGCCCGCGGTTCAGTTCGATGATCGCGGCATGGCTGCGTGCCTGCAGGATGCGCTCGTGGACGGCGGCTACGCCGTCTTCAGGGCCCTCGAAATACTGCAGGAAGCGCCCGCCATCGAACAGCAGCACGCCGGTGACCCCGGCCAGGGAATTGAAGCGGGCGGCATCCTCGACCAACGCATCCAGAGTACTGCTGGACAAGCCGGCGGACGCCTCGCTGATGTAGGCGATCGCGCGAAGGGGCATGGGCTGTGTCCTCGAAATAGGGGGTCATGCTGGCACTTCCAGCGGCGTGAATAAAGCGATTGGCTGAAGCATTCAGATCACGCCAGCCTTGGCAAAGTCCGTCCCGGCAAACGACCGCCCCAACGCAAAGAGCCCGCTTGCGCGGGCTCTTGCTTGAATCTGGAGGCCTGGACGGGAATCGAACCCATCTCAACGGATTTGCAGTCCGGTGCATAACCACTCTGCCACCAGGCCGGTGACCTTACCGCTTACCGGGCGATCATACCCCGATAAAACAAGACCCCGAGAACGGGGCCTGGTCTGGATGTGGAGCGGGAAACGAGACTCGAACTCGCGACCTCAACCTTGGCAAGGTTGCGCTCTACCAACTGAGCTATTCCCGCAAAATCAGGCGCGTATCTTACCGAAACCGCAGGTAACACACCAGCCTTTTCACACTTTATTTCACATCCCCGCCGGCATTGCCGATCAGGATGCCCGCGTGCCACCGCGGAGAAAAACAAGGCCCCGAGGGGGCCCTGTCGAAATCTGGAGCGGGAAACGAGACTCGAACTCGCGACCTCAACCTTGGCAAGGTTGCGCTCTACCAACTGAGCTATTCCCGCAGACTTTCGCTTGCCCCGGCTGCACCGCACCGTGAAGTGCTGGAGGCTGCCGGCCCATCGACCTGCGTCGAAGGAGCGCTATTGTGTCGGGATTCCTTCACGCCGTCAACATCCTTGTTCAGCCGCTGCGTCCGGCGCGTGGCCCAGGCCACGCGGCCGCGCGGTGCGCCGGTGGCTACCCCGCCACCGGCATTCCGCGTCGATGAAAATAGACCTGTTCGGCTACGCGCCGCATTACTGCAGAGTGCAGCACCAGATTGAGCGGCCAGTCCATCTGCAGGTGGTCCATCGCCCAGCGCAGCATGCGCTTGCGACGGAAGGTGGGCGCGGCCTTTCGCGCCACGGCTTCCGGCGGCGGGCCATTGCCACGCAGGTGCAGGCCGGCCGCATCGCCCACCGCCCAACCGTGCCGCCACGAAGAGTGGATGCCGCCGGCCGACAGCGGTGACACGATGCCCGCTGCGTCCCCGGTGAGGATCACCCCGGGTGCGGTGATCGGGCCATCCGGCAGGCCGCACGGCACCAGCCCGGCGCGCGTGGCGGTCGGCACCGCCGCAGCCGGCAAGCCGACCACGTCGCGCACATGCTGCAGGAATCCCTCCAGGTCCGGCTGCCGTGCGCGGGCCGCATCGTGGCGCAGCGCCAGCCCCACCTGCACGCCGGTCGGATTCTGCGCCGCCCAGCCGATGTAACCCGGGGCGAAGCGCTTGCTGGCAAAGCAGTGCAGCGCACCGGCTTCGGCCAGTTGGACGCCCGCAAACTCCTGCTCAACGCCGTATAGATTGTCCTGCACGCGGCCCAGCCCGGTGCGCTGCGCCACCCGCGAGGTGGCACCGTCGGCACCGATCAGATACCGCGTGCGCCCTGCCCCATCGACCTGCCAGCCATCGCCCTCGCGCCGGGCGTGGGTGAAGGACTGCTGCAGGCGAACCTGGACGCCATTGGCGCACAGCTCGGCCGACAACCAGCGCAGCAGGTTGGGCGTATCGGTGGTCATGAAGTAGTAGCCGGGCGCGGCCAGCAGCACGCTGCCCAGGTTGGGCGCGTACAGGCGCACACGCTCCACGCGCTGCAGCAGATCGGCAGGCGCGCGGCCCAGCCAGGTCTGCTCGATCGCTTCCTTCACGATGATGCCGGTGGTGTGCAGGCGCGCGCCGGGATCGGCCTTGCGTTCCAGCACGCACACGCGCAGGCCGTACTGCGCGGCGGCCAGCGCACAGGCCGCGCCGGCGAAGCTGGCGCCGACGATGACAAGGTCCCAGTCGTAGGGCGAAGCAACGCTATCCATCGGTCCAATCTCCTCTGCCTTCCAGGCGCGCAGGATCGCGGGCCCCAGCGGAGAGGCCATGAAGTGCGGGTGAAGCAGGTATGAAGCGGCAAGCGGAATCACGCTCGCGCCTGCTGCATGGGACAATCGGCGGCATGACCACCCGCCTGGACACGATCGTTACCGCCCCGGCTGCGATGCGCCCGACGCGTGCTGGTTGCTTGCAATGGGCACTGCGATGCATGCGTGCGGCGATGTGGGGGGGCGTCGTTGCCGTTGCAGTACCGGCCACCGCGGCGCCTGCCCCGATCAGCGTGCCGTTGGCAGATGGCAGTGGTGCACACCTGCACATCGACAGCGTCCACGGCAGCGCACAGGTACTCTCAGGCTCCACCGTGATCCCGCTGCGGCTGGACGCGACCTTGCGCGATGCGCTGTCCCGCTCGGACACGGCACGTGTGCTGGGCCGCCACCGCGCCGCTGCCGAAGCGGACAACAGCGTGCTGCTGTTCATCAGCGCACCATCGCGCCCCGCCGCGCCGATGGGCTATTGCGGCGCGGGGCAGGAAGACGGGTTGGTGTTGCTGGCCGTGCGCAACGGCGCACTGGTGATGCTGGATTTCATGCTATTGCAAAGCTGCCTGCACTCGGTCGAACAGGCCGTGGACCTGGCCGATCCGGCAACCGCCTTCCGCCCCGTACCAGCGCCCTGGCTGGTGAGCTTTGCCGCCATGGAGGAGGACACCGCCGTGCAGCGCTGCGTCGGCATCAGCGATGAGCGGATGACCTTCCAGGACGATTGCACGGCCACGCCGGTGGCCGCGCCCTGATCGACACGACGCTGCCGGCAGCGCAAATGAAAAAAGCGACCTTGCGGTCGCTTTTTCTTTTGGCTTCCAGGCCGATCAACTGGCTGGAAAACCGGTATCTGGAGCGGGAAACGAGACTCGAACTCGCGACCTCAACCTTGGCAAGGTTGCGCTCTACCAACTGAGCTATTCCCGCTTGGGAGGCGAAATTCTACAGCCAAACGAGGGGCTGTCAACAGCCCTCATGCATTCTTTTTTGCTTTGGCGTTCTCACGCGCCAGGCGCTCGTCCTCGCGCAGGCTCGGCCACGCCGCATGCAGGTACTGCAGGCCCGAGAACAACGTGAGGATCGAGGCGATCGCCAGGGTCCAGTCGCCGATGTGGAAGACCTGCACGCCCATCCAGATGTCCTGCATCGGCGTATGCGGGGCCACCGAGTACAGCAGGCACAGCAGCGCCACCATCTGCGCGGTGGTCTTGATCTTGCCGATCAGGGCCACCCGCACCTTGGCGCGCTGGCCGATTTCGGCCATCCATTCGCGCAGCGCCGACACGGCGATTTCACGGCCGACGATCACCGCCGCCCACACCGCCATCCACGCGGTGGGATGGCCCTGCACGATCAGGAACAGCGCCACGGCCACCATCAGCTTGTCGGCGACCGGATCCAGGAAGGCGCCGAACGCCGAGGCGAGGTTGTAGCGACGCGCGATCCAGCCATCGAGCCAATCGGTGATCGCCGCCAGCCCGAAAATCGCCGCCGAGGCGAAATTGGTCCACTTGTAGGGAAGGTAGAACACCAGCACCAGCACCGGGATCATCAGGATCCGCAGCAGGGTCAGCCAGGTGGGGAGGGTCAACTTCATCGCATCTCTCTACTCGCCCGCCGCGTCGGGCGTGGGCAGTCCATGAAGGTTAGCGTAGATGCGTGCAGCGAGGGCGTCATTGATGCCTTCGACTTTCGCGATTTCCGCCTCGCCGGCCGCCTTGAGCCCGACCAGGCCGCCAAAATGCTTGAGCAGGCTGGCGCGGCGGCGCGGGCCGATGCCGGCGATATCCTCCAGCTTGCTGGTCATGCGCGCCTTCTGGCGGCGCCCACGGTGGCCGGTGATGGCAAAGCGATGGGCCTCGTCGCGGACCTGCTGGATGAACTGCAGGGCCGGCGAGGCCGCGCCCGGGCGCAGCTCGCGGCCATCGGGCAGCACCAGCGCCTCGTGCCCTGCCCGGCGCTCCACGCCTTTGGCCACGCCCACCAGCATCACCCCTTCCACGCCGAGGTCGGCCAGCGCCGCCTGGGCCTGGCCGAGCTGGCCGGCGCCGCCGTCGATCAGCAGCAGGTCCGGCAGCACCCCGTCTTCCTCCACGGCGCGGCGGAAGCGGCGCTCGATCGCCTGGCGCATGGCGGCGTAGTCGTCGCCCGGCTCGATGCCACTGATGTTGAAGCGGCGGTACTGGCTGCGCACCGGGCCGCTGGCGTCGAACACCACGCAGGAGGCCACCGTGGCCTCGCCCATGGTGTGGCTGATGTCGAAGCACTCCACCCGCTTGACCTGCTCGGCCAGGCCCAGCATCTGCCGCAGGTCTTCGCTGCGTGCGTGCTGGGCGCTGCGACTGGTCAGTTCGCTGACCAGGGTGATCTGCGCATTGCGGCTGGCCAGCTCGACATAGCCGGCGCGCTCGCCACGCACGTTCCACTTCAGCTGCACCTTGACCTCGGCCGAGGCCGACAGCGCCGACTCGATCAGGCTCGCATCGGGGATTTCACGGTCGAGCAGGATCTCGCGCGGCGGCGAATGTTCGGCGTAGTACTGCGAGACGAACGCGGCCAGCACTTCCTCGGCGCTTTCCTCGCCGTTGGTGCGCGGATAGAACGGGCGCGTGCCCATGTTGCGGCCATCACGGAAGGCCAGCAGCATCACGCAGGCATTGGCGCCCTGGGTGGCGCAGGCCAGCACGTCGAGGTCGGCCGCGCGCCCATCCACGTACTGGCGGGTCTGCATGCTGCGCAGCGCGGTGATCAGGTCGCGCAGGCGCGCGGCCTGCTCGAATTCCAGCGCCTCGCTGGCCGCCTGCATCTGCGTGCCGAGCTCCTGGCCGAGCTGGTCGCTCTTGCCCTCCAGGAACATCGAGGCGCGACGCACCGATTCGGCATAGTCGGCCGGCGCCACCAGTTCCACGCAGGGCGCGCTGCAGCGGCCGATCTGGTACTGCAGGCACGGCCGGGTGCGGTTGCGGAACACGCTGTCCTCGCAGCTGCGCAGCTTGAACAGCTTGTGCATCAGGTTGAGGGTGTCGCGCACGGCGGTCACGCCCGGGTACGGGCCGAAATAACGCCCCGGCACCGCGCGCGGGCCGCGGTGCAGCGCGATGCGTGGCCAGTCCTCGCGGGTGAGCAGCACATGCGGGTAGGTCTTGTCGTCGCGCAGGGAGACGTTGTAGCGCGGCGACAGCGACTTGATCAGCTGGTTTTCCAGCAGCAGCGCCTCGGCCTCCGAGCGGGTCACGGTCACGTCCATGCGCGCGACCTGCGACAGCATCGACATGATCCGGGTGGTCTTGGGGGTGCCGTTGAAATAACTGCCCACGCGATTGCGCAGCGCACGCGCCTTGCCGACGTACAGCAGGCTGTCGTCGGCGGCGTACATGCGGTAGACGCCGGGCGCGGTACTCAGGTGGGCCGCGAATGCCTTGCCATCGAAGGCCGGTGCGGGGGAAACAGTCATTCGCTGATCGGGACTTCGCTCAATACGCCACTGACAGGATCGAAACGCAGCACGGCATGGGCGTCGGTTTCGGCGATCCACACCGCCCCGCCGCCCAGCGCCAGCCCAGCGGGGCCGTGCAGGCGGCGCGGCAGTTCCAGCGTGCTCAGCTCACCGCCGCCCAGGCGCAGGGTGCGCAGGCGGCCGTTGCCGGCATCGGCGATCCACAGCAACGGGGCATCCGGGCTCAGCGCGATCGCCTGCGGATGCTGCAGCTGGGCCAGCGCGCGCGGACCGTCCTGTTCGCCGAACGACCACAGCCCCTGACCGACCAGGGTCTGGACCAGGTCGCCGCGCAGCTGCATGGCGCGGATCGAGGAACCCAGCGCATCGCAGACATACAGCACCTGCTGCACCGCCGCGACCGAGGCCGGCTGCGCGAACGCGGCGAGGTGGCCACTGCCGTCGCGTTCCTCGATCGCGCCCGAGCCGGCGCGCCAGCTCAACGTGCGCTGGCCCAGGTGGAAGCTCCAGATGCGGTTGTCGCCGGCCATCGCGATGTGGATCTGGTTGTCGGCCACCGCCAGCCCCTGCGGGTGGTTCAGCGCGACCTGGCGCGGCTGCGTGACCACCCCCTCGGTGGGCTCGCCGGGGCGGCCGGTGCCGCACAAGGTGTCGACCTGGCCGGTCAGCAGGTGGATGCGGCGCAGCGCGTGGTTGCCGGTATCGGCCACGTACAACGCGTCGCGTTCCAGGGCCAGCCCCTGCGGCCGGTTGAACGCGGCCTCGGCGGGGCCGCCGTCCATGAAGTCGGCGGTCCCCAGCCCGAACTGGCGCAGCACGCGCCCGCCGTGGCTGCATTCGAGCACGCGATGGTGGCCGCTGTCGGCGATGTACAGGCGCTCGGTGGTGGCGACCAGGCCGACCGGGAAGCGCAGCGGCAGCCGCGGTTCGGGGTGCAGTTCACGCACCGGTTCGGCGTCGGTCGGCCGGCTGATGCCCTCGCACAACGCGGTGAGCGCGCGATCCAGCTCGCCGCCGAAGCCCACCAGGCGCTCACGCTCGCGCCCCTGTGCATCCAGCAGCACCAGTGTCGGCCAGGCGGTGATATTGAAGCGGCGCCAGCCATCCCAATCGGCATCGAGCAGCGCCGGCGCGGCCAGGCCTTGGCGGCGCAACAGCTTGAGCGCCTGCTCCGGCTCGCGTTCGCAGTCGAACCGCGGCACGTGCAGGACCAGCAGCTGCAGCTTGCCCGGGTTGCGCGACTGCCATTGGCCCAGCTCGGCCAGGCGTTGCGCGCACCACACCGAGGCGGCGTTGACGAAGGCCAGCACCACCGGCCGCCCGCGCAGCTCGGTCAAGGTGGTGGGCGCGGCGTTGAGCCACGTGGCGAATTCGGGCAGGTCCTGGACAGGCTGTACGTTCATGCCCCGATTATGCCGGAGTCGGCGTCATGCAATCGTCGTGCCGGCGCCGGAAGTGCGACGGCCGGCGCCCTGCCCGCCCCCCGGCCGCCCAGGGTCAGGGATGCGTCGCCAGCCAGGCTTCGGCGCGGGCCAGGTCCTCGGGGGTATCGATCCCCGGCGGGAACGTGGCCGGGGTCAGCGCCACGCTGATCCGGTGCCCGGCCTCCAGCGCGCGCAGCTGTTCCAGCGACTCCAGCTGCTCCAGCGCGCCCGGCGGCAGCGCCGCGAACTGGCGCAGGAAGCCGGCGCGATAGCCGTAGATGCCGATGTGGCGCAGCCAATGCGCGCCGGACAGGCTGTCACGCGAGCGCGCGAAGGCGTCGCGATGCCACGGGATCGGCGCCCGGCTGAAGTACAGCGCGTCCAGGTTCTGCTGGCGCACCACCTTGACCACGTTGGGATCGAACAGGCTTTCGGCGTCCTCTACCGGGGTGGCCAGGGTGGACATCTGGGCACCACTGCAGACCAGCGCCTCGGCCACCGCCCGGATGCCTTCGGCCGGTGCGAAGGGCTCATCGCCCTGCAGGTTGACCACCACCGTGTCGTCGCTCCAGCCCGCCTGCTCGGCGCATTCGGCCAGCCGATCGGTGCCGGAGGCATGCGTGGCCGCGGTCATCGCCACGCGCACGCTGCCCAGGCCCTGCAGAGCGTCGGCGATGCGCGTGTCATCGGTCGCCACCCACACCTCGCGGGCGCCGGCCAGCAGCGCGCGCTGCGCCACGCGCAGTACCAGCGGCTGGCCGCCGAGCAGGCGCAGCGGCTTGCCGGGCAAGCGCGAGGCGGCGAAACGGGCCGGGATGGCGACGACGAAATCGACAGGGGCAGTCATGCGGGTTCTCTCGGCAGCAACGCAGGGAATACGGGTAACGCAGGCACGGCCGTCAACGCTTGCCGAGCTTGTCCAGCCGGTCCAGCAGGTTGACCCAGAACGCGGCGGGCAGGTCAGCGGCCAGCGGCACGGCAAAATGCCATTCGTTGGCGAACACCTTGCACTTCACCGCATCCTTTTCGGTCATCAGCACCGGCAGCTCGCTACCGAAGCGCAGGTCGGTGGCCTGGTAGGCATGGTGGTCGGGGAAGGCATGCGGCACCACGCCGATGCCCTGCGCGCGCAGCATGTCGAAAAAGCGCTGCGGATGGGCGATGCCGGCCACCGCGTGCACGCGCTGCCCGCGGAAATGGGCGAGCGTGCGGGCGCGGCCCCCACTGAGCGGCTGGGCGCTGTCGATGTGCAGCTGCATGGGCCATTCGCCAAAGCCGCAGGCAGGCTGGGCGCCCACGCCATCACTGGCCTGGCCCATGTTGACCACGCGGAAATCGCAGTCGTTGGCGCGGCTGGCCGGCTCGCGCAGCGGCCCGGCCGGGATCAGCCGGCCATTGCCGTAGCGGCGCTGCGCGTCGACCACCTCGATCTCGATATCGCGCGCCAGCCGGTAGTGCTGCAGGCCGTCGTCGCAGACGATGATGTCGCAGCCGGCCGCGACCAGCGCCTTGCCGGCAGCCACCCGATCAGCATCCACGCGCACCGGCACGCCGGTCTTCCACGCGATCAGCACCGGCTCGTCGCCGCCAACAGCGGTCGGCGTACCGGCCTCCACCCAGCGCGCCACGCCGGGCTCCTCGCGGCCGTAGCCGCGGCTGGCCACGCCGGGCGTCCAGCCGGCAGCGCGCAGCCGGTCGACCAGCGCGATGGTCAGCGGCGTCTTGCCGGTGCCACCGGCGGTGACGTTGCCCACCACGATCACCGGCACCGGCAACGCATGCCGTTTCAGCCAGCGGCGGCGATACAGCAACCGGCGCAGCGCGATGGCCGCGCCGTATAGCGGCGCCAGCAGGCGCGCCGGCAACGGGATGGCGCTGCCGTCGTACCAGTACGTCGGCGTGCGGGTGCCTTTGGCCGCCATCAAGGCTGCCTTTCGCGGAACTGCATCTTGTGCAGGTGCTCGTACAGGCCGCCCAGGGCCAGCAGCTCCTGGTGGGTACCGCGCTCGACGATGCGGCCGTGGTCCATCACCAGCACCTGGTCGGCATGCTCGATGGTGGACAGGCGGTGCGCGATCACCAGCGTGGTGCGCTCGGGCATCAGCCGTTGCAGCGCGTCCTGCACCAGGCGCTCGGATTCGTTGTCCAGCGCGGCGGTGGCTTCATCCAGGATCAGGATCGGGGCGTCGCGCAGGATCGCGCGGGCGATCGCCAGGCGCTGGCGCTGGCCACCGGACAGCAGCGCGCCGTTTTCGCCGACCGGGGTCTGCAACTGCTGCGGCATGCGCTCGATGAACTCCCATGCGTTGGCCGCCTCGGCCGCGGCGCGGATCTGCTCATCGCTGGCGTCCATGCCGTAGGCGATGTTGGCGCCCACGCTGTCGTCGAACAGGATCACCTTCTGCCCGACCATCGCCACCTGGCGGCGCAGGTCGGCCAGCGGGTAGTCGTCCAGCGCCACCCCGTCCAGGGTGATGCGGCCGCCACTGGGTTCGTAGAAGCGCGGCACCAGCCGGATCAGGCTGGTCTTGCCGCTGCCGGAACGGCCGACGATGGCGGTCACCGTGCCGGGTCGGGCCACGAAACTGATGTCGTCCAGGGCCACGCCGGTATCTTCGCGGTAGCGCAGCATCACGTGTTCGAAGCTGAGCTCGCCCCGTGCGCGGCCGATCTTCTTCTGGCCCTGGTCGCGCTCGACCGGCATGTCCAGGATCGAGAACAGGCGTTCGGCCGCCGACACGCCACGCGCGATCGACGACTGCACGCTGGTCAGGCGGCGCAGCGAGGGAATGATCGCGGTCATCGAAATCATCAGGCCCATGAACTGGCCGGCATTGAGGCGACCGGCCAGGGCCTCGCGGGTGGATACCCATACGATCACCGCCAGCGCCAGCGCGGCCAGGAACTGGACCACGCTGGAGGCCGCGGCGCGGGTGGTTTCCACCTTCATGTTCAGGCCCAGCATGCGGTTGGCCAGGCGTGCGTAGCGCGAGATCTCATGCGCCTGGGTGCCATGCACCTTCACTTCCTGCTGCGCGGCCAGCGACTGCTCGGCGGTCTGCGCCATGCTGCCCATGCCGTCCTGGATGCCACGGCTGATGCGCCGGTAGCGCTTGCCCACGAAGGACACGATCACGCCGATCAGCGGCACCACCACCAGCATCGCCACGGTCACCTTGACGCTCATCTGCAGCATCACCACCAGCATGGCGATGATGGTCAGGGTATCGGCGACCAGGGTCTTGAGCGCGTCGGCGCTGGCCTGGGTGACCTGCTCGGTGTCGAAGTTCAACCGGCTGACCATCACCGGAGTCGATTCGGCGTCGAAATGCGAGGACGGCAGGTGCAGGTACTTTTCCAGCACCTGTTCGCGCAGGTCACGGACCACGCTGCGGCCGGTGCGCGCCAGCGCGTAGTCGCTGACGAAGGTCGCCGCACTGCGTGCCACGAACAGGCCCAGGATGGTCAGCGGCAGGATCACCGCCATGCGCGGTTCGGGGTTGACGAAGCCGCGATTGACCAGCGGCTCCATCAGCTTGCTGAAGTGGTAGCCGGCCAGGGCTTCGACCACCATGCCGATCACCGCGGCCACCATGAATACCCAGTAGGCGTTGGTGTAACCGAGCAGGCGCTTGTAGATCGGCCAGACCGGGGTGTGTTTCTTGCTCATGGACGCACCTCCGGCGCGGTAGCGATGGCGATGCGGCGGAAGCCGAGCTGGCCCAGGGCATCCTGGGCGGTGACCACGGCCTGGTACGGGGTGCGTGCGTCGGCGCGCAGCAGCACGGTCTGCTCGCGGTCGCTGCCGGCGACGGCGGCGATGGTCTGCTTGACCGACTCGACGTCGGTGCGCAGCACTTCCTGGTCGTTGATGAAATAACGGCCTTCGGCATTGACCAGCACGCTCAACGAACGCGGCGGCTCGGTGGTGTCCTGCTGGCTGGCCGTCGGCAGCTGCAGCTGCAGCGTCGAGCGCGCGTCGAAGGTGGTGGTGACCACGAAGAAGATGATCAGCACGAGGATCACATCGATCAGCGGTACCAGATCGATATGCGGCTCGTCCTGGACCCGGTCATTGCGGATACGCATCCGTCAGCCCTTGACCGTGACAGGTGCGGCCGTGGAGGCTGCCGAGGCACGGGCGGGGGTGTTCATCACCCCGGGGCGACCGTCGAGCGCGTCCAGCAGGGCGCTGGCCTCCTGCTCCATCTCGATCACGTAACCGCCGATGCGGCCCTTGAAATAGCGGTGGAACATCAGTGCCGGGATCGCCACGATCATGCCGGTGGCGGTGCACACCAACGCCTTGCCGATGCCGCCGGCAAGCTGGTTCACATCGCCCACGCCATGGTCGAGGATGCCCAGGAACATCTGGATCATGCCGACCACGGTGCCGAGCAGGCCCAGCAGCGGGCCGGCCGAGGCGATCGTGCCGAGGGCGTTCAGGAACCGCTCCATGCGGTGCACCAGGTGCCGACCGGCATCCTCGATGCGCTCGCGGATCTGGTCGCGCGGCCGGTTGCGCGCCTCCAGGGCGACCGCCAGCAATGCACCCAGCGGCGAGTTGGCCCGCAACGACTGGATGTGGCTGGGGTCGAGCTTGCCGCGCGCGGCCCAGTTGCGCACTTCCTGACCCAGCCCCGGGGGCAGGACCTCGTTACGCCGCAAGGTCCAGAAACGCTCCAGGACGATCGCCAAAGCCAGTACGCCCAACAGCAGCAGCGGCACCATCGGCCAGCCACCGGCCTTGACCAGTTCCCACACGTTTCAACCCTCCGGCCCATCGGCCGCCTGTTTGACCACCGATAGAATAGCAGCCGACCGGCTCCGCTCCGCGGCATCCCACCAACGCGGCTGAAAAACACGTTGTTCACGCACGTGCAGACCTTCACCCCCCAGCCAGGCGCGCACCGCGCCACTGCCGGCGGTGCCCAGCACCTCGGCACCGGCGGCCTGCCACCGCGCCACCACCTCGGCACGCGGATGGCCGAAGCGGTTGCCGTGCCCGGCCGAGACGATCGCCAGGCGGGGCGCCACCGCCTCCACCCAAGCCGGGCTGGAGGAGCCGGCGCTGCCGTGATGGGGCACCACCACCAGCGCGGCGCGCAGTGCGGTGGCATCGGCCAGCAGCACCGCTTCGCTGGCCGCGTCGATGTCCCCGGCCAGCAGGATCGCCCCGTGCGCGGTGCCGATACGCAGCACGCAGCTGCTCGCGTTGCCACGGTAAGGCGTGCCAGGCCGCGGGTGCAGGATCCGGAACTCGACCCCATCCCAGCGCCAGGCCTGGCCCACGGCGCAGGGCGTGCGCACGCCCGGCAGCGCGCCGGCCGGTGCCAGCTCGGGCGGATGCCGGTAAGCGCGCCGCACCGCCGCCACGCCGCCGGCGTGGTCGCGGTCGCCGTGGCTCAGCAGCAGCCGGTCCAGTCGGTGTTCGCCCAAGGCGTGCAGGGTCGGCACCACCACGCGCTCACCGGCATCGAAGCCTCCCTCGGCGGCCGGCCCGGCGTCATACAGCAGCCGATGGCTGCGGGTCCGTACCCAGATCGCCAGACCCTGCCCGACATCCATCACCAGCAGTTCGGCTTCGCCGTGGCGCGGCCGCTGCTGCGCCGGCCACAGCAGCGGCAGGCACAGCACCAGCGCCGGCAGTCGGCCGCCGCTGCCACGCGGCAGCAGCAGCCACGCCACGCCGAGCAGCGCAGCCAGTACCGCCCAGCGGCCGGCCTCGGGCAGCCACCACAACGCCAGCGGCGCGCGCGCGACATGCCCCAACAGCCACCAGCTGGCTTCGAAGGACCATGCCGCCAGCTGCCACGGCCAGCGCCCGGCGCCGGACAGCGCCGCCTCCAGTGCGGTGCCCAGCAACGCCAGCGGCACCACCACCAGGCTCCACCACGGGATCGCCAGCAGGTTGACCAGCGGCCCGGCGCGCGAAGTCTGCCCAAACAGCGCCACGGTCAGCGGCAGCAACGCAAGCGTGGCCACGCCCTGCGCCCCCAGGAACGTGCGCAGCCAGTGCACCTGCTGCCCCGGCAGGCACCAGACCAGCCACAGCACGCCGGCAAAGCTGAGCCAGAACCCCGGGGCAAGCAGCGCCAGCGGATCTGCCAGCAGCACGGCCAGGGCGGCCAGCGCCAGCGCCTGGCCCACTGTCGCCGGCCTGCGCGCGCAGCGCGCCGCGCCCACCACCGCGATCATCAACACCGTCCGCACCGTGGGCAGGGCGAACCCGGCCACTGCTGCATACAGCGCCGCGCCCAGCACGGCCGCCACGGCCGCCGCCAATGGTCGGGGCAGGCGACGCCCGAGGGCCGGCCACAGCCGCCAGCCGAGCGCGGCCAGCCACGCCGTGCCGCCGGCGACCAGGCCGACGTGAAAGCCGGAGATCGCAATCAGGTGGGTCAGGCCCAGCGCACGCAGATCGTCCCAGTCGGCCTGGCTCAGCCCGCGCGTGTCGCCCAGTGCGAGCGCCTGCACGAAGCGCGCCCCGCCCCCGCGCACCTGCGCGCCGATCGCCTCGGCCATGCGCTCACGCCAGGCCGGCAGCCCTTGGGCAGGCCCCAGCGCGCTGGCACGGGCCGGGTCGCGTACGTAGCCCGTGCCGGACAGCCGCTGCAGGACCGCCTGCCGTTCGCCGTCGAAGCCGCCCGGGTTACGCAGGCCCCGCGGTGGCCGCAGGCGCACGGGCAGCTCCCAGCGCGCGCCGGCGCGGACATGCCGGCGCGGGTCGGCGGCGTTGCCCGGCTGGCCATGCCAGCTCACCACGAATGCGCGCCCTCGCAGCGGGACCGGCAGGGCAGGATCGTCGTCCACCTGGAACAGGAAGCGGCTGCTGCGCGCGCCATGCACCGGCAGGTCGGCCACCCTGCCCCGCACGATGTGCTCGGCCACGGCGCTGGCTGCCGGCAGCTGCAGGGAAAGGGCCAGGTGCGCGTGCAGCGTCGCCCAGCCCAGTCCGGATAACGCCGCGCCCAGTGCACGCCATCGGCATGGCCACGACCACACTGCCAGGCCCGATGCCAGCAGCAACGCTGCGACCCAGCGCGGCAGCAATGCCGGGGCGAACACACAGGCGCAGGCGCCAAGCAGCAGCGCAGCGGCGCAGGCCTTGCCCGCCAGCGGCAGCGTCGCCGCAGGCGGGCCGGATGGATAATCGGGCGCGGCAGGTATCGGTTGATGTCTGGGCATGGGTCATGCTTGGACGATGCCGCCCTGCAAGCCATCGGCCACGCGGCACACGGCACGTGGGTAAATGCCGTGTTATCCCGAACAAATTGTGATCTGCATCAACTCCGACGTTCACATGGCGCAGACTGCAGAAAGTGCCGTGGCCGCTTTTCGCCGCAATGACGTTGCATCCAGACGCTTTCGCCGATAGTGTCCGTTCAGCCCCGGCCCACTGTGTCGGTGACGCGCCACCCACGTGAACGGAGGTATCCGTGCAGCTGAGCTGGTTGAAAAAGGAGTTTCACCTCAATCTGCGCATCCATCCGAGCGGTGTGCTGCTGGCTCTGCTGTATGCCTTCGCCTACTGGATCGCGCGCGGCACCTCGGTGGATCAGTTCTACCTGCCGGCCGGCGTGCGCGTGGCCGCACTGCTGCTGGCGCCGCCGCGTTTCTGGCCCTACCTGATTCTGGGCGAATACCTGTTCTTCGCCCAGGCGCGCTATCCATTGATCGAGAAATATGGCGTGGCGTGGGTAGTCATCGCCTCTGCCGTGCTGATGCCCAGCGTGGCGCTGATCGTGCATGCGCATCGGCGCCTGATGGCGTCCGGCAACGAATCCTGGCTGCTCTCGGTCGCCGCGCTCGCCGCGATCACGGTTTCGATGCTCAACCAGGGCCTGGCCTACCTGCTGATGCCCACGCTCCACGAGGCGGTCTCGTGGACGGGCGTGGCGCGGTATGTGATCGGTGATTACCTGGGCATCCTGATCTTCGCGCCGCTGGCGCTGTTGTGGACGCGTCGTCACGTGTCCTACGTCGCCCCCCGGGGCTGGTCGTTCGCGCTGCCGGTTTCGCTGGGCGCGATCGTCATGCTCGGGCTGGCGGCGATGCGCCTGCCCGATGCCGACGCAATCACCAAGCACAGCCTGCACATCGCGATGATGTTCCCGGCCATCGCACTGACCTGCCTGTACGGCTGGCGCGGTGCGGCAGTCAGCGTGGTCACCCTGAACCTGACCATCGGCCTGACCATGCAGAGCACCGGCCTGCCCGGCTCGTTCGACGACACCATCTTCATTTCCCAGCAGATCCTGGCCGTGACCGGCACTACCCTGCTGCTGCTGGGCTCGACCATCTCCCACCATTACCACCGCTTCACCCAGCGCGATCGACTGGGCAACCGCGCCTTGGATCTGGCGCGCACCTCGCACCTGGCCAACGAGCAGGACATGCGCGAACGCGCCCTGCACATGAAGCGGATCGGGGACGATATCGACACCTCGTTCAACAAGGCGGTGGAATGGCTGAAGGAACGCGGCCACCACGCGCCGGCGATGGACATGCTGCGCACCAACGTGGCGCAGTCCCAACTGTTCCGTGAGCAGGTCAGCCTGGTCTATCCGACCGAGATCGAGTACTCCGGGTTGTATGTCGCGCTGCGCATGGGCGGCATTTCCGAGGCGTGGAACGCCACCGACCGGGTCGCCCGCCCACTGCTTGCCGGCGATCCCTGCCAACTCAGCCTGGGCCTGCAACTGGCTGCGTATCGCAGCCTGGCCGAGGCAGTGGGACTACTGCTCAAGCACGAGCATGGCTACCTGCAGGTCCGCAGCCGCTGCGGCAAACGCGCCGGCACGCGCGGCATCGTGATGACCATTGCACTGCTCGACCCTACCCGCCGACTTACCCGGGCCACCGCAGCGCAGGCCATGGAAGTGCTGGGCGGCCGGGTATTGGCGTACGGCGGCACCGTCCAGTGCCGCCGTAACCGTATCCGCTTGACGCTGATAGAAATGCCGGTCGCTTACCGCGTGCCGTCCGGACTTTCCACCGACCACAGCATGCCGCCCGCAGTGTTGTAACCCACCAGCAGCATCTGCGGCTTGCGATACACCACCGTCCGCTGCGCACCGGCAGGAATCTCCAGCAGGTGGCCCGGCAGCGAGACGCGGTCGGCATCAACACCACCCGGCAACGTCCAGAACTCGCGGTCGATGTTGCCGATGATCGCGCGGACAGTGCCGTCGCTGCCATTGACCTGCAGGTACCAGACCCCGTCGCGCTTGAACTCGAATGCCTTCCACGCCGACGCCTGGCTGACATTCAGCGCCAGCGGCGCCGATTCGCCGATCCCCTTGGAGGCAATGGAGACGCCATGCGGGTCGGAGGCGCAGCACGTGCCGGAGGCCTGTGCGTTCTGCGCGGACGCCAGCGCGGGCGAGAACAAAGCAGCCGTGATGGTAATGACGGTGAGACGATGCAGCATCCTCATGATGCCTCCTCATAATGGTTGAAGTTTCCTGACCGCTTTCCAATTGGACTGAATCCCTGCCAATTGGCCCGCAGACGCTAGCACAAGAATCCCGGCCGGACAGGATTACCCATGGCACCCCTCACAACGCCGGTGTCGGAATCAGCACACCAGAATAATGGCGGCGTCCATTACAGACCGCCCGCCCCTGGCATTTTCATTTTCACGCACCGTGGCCAATCCACGGAATGGCCGTGCGCAGATCGATCCAAACCGGGTGCCGGCCCCTGGCCACTGTCGCCAGGCCGGCACCAGGAGAGGGTCGACCCTGCGCAGGCGGCCGCCCGGCCGACCCGGTCGATGAGGAAGAAAAAGGCTGTCATCAGAGGGACTGAATCGCGCGTGGCAGTTCGATCTGCGCATTCCCGTGGGCGGCCCGCCGCGGTCGGTGGGCCTGCTCGATTCCCAGCGCTGCCTTGTGCCGGATCCAGGATGGAGCACGCCTACGCCGCCCCTGGCCGGCCGCGTGCTGGCGTATACAGGACAGGTCCGCTGCCGCGCGCGTCGCCCGGCACATCCCGCGGCGCGCCGGGTCGGCTGACCCGCGCGGCAAAACACAACAAAAAGGCCAGCACGATGGCTGGCCTTCTTCGTTTCCACCCGCACCTCGTCGAGGTCGGAGTGGTGGGCGGTACAGGGTTCGAACCTGTGACCCCTACCATGTCAAGGTAGTGCTCTACCGCTGAGCTAACCGCCCGTTTTACTGCTCTGCGCCGTTGCGATTGCGCCGGGGCAGGCCGCGTATATTACGGAGGTCCCCCGGGAAGCGCAACACTTTTGTGAAGATATTTCACTCCCGGCGGTTCAGCCCAGGCTGGCTTCCTTCAGCTGCCGGATCTGGTCGCGCACCCGTGCCGCATCCTCGAACTCCAGGTCGCGTGCATGCTGGTACATCTTCTGCTCCAGCGCCTGCAGCCGCTTGGCAATCTGCGCCGGTTCCAGCGTGCGGTAGTCCACCGCCTCCTCGGCCACGCGGCCGGAACGCCCCTTGCCCTTGCCGCGCGCTTCCTTCTCGGCAGCATCCGAGCGCGCGCCTTCGAGCACATCGGTGATCGGGCGCAGCACCGATTTGGGCGTGATCCCGTGCAGGGTGTTGTATTCCACCTGCTTGGCGCGACGTCGGTCGGTTTCATCGATCGCCGCCTGCATCGAGCGCGTGATCTTGTCGGCGTACAGGATGGCCTTGCCACGCAGGTTGCGCGCGGCACGGCCGATGGTCTGGATCAGCGAGCCGGTCGAACGCAGGAAGCCCTCCTTGTCCGCATCCAGGATCGCCACCAGCGACACCTCGGGCATGTCCAGGCCTTCGCGCAGCAGGTTGATGCCGACCAGCACGTCGAACTTGCCCAGGCGCAGGTCGCGGATGATCTCCACGCGCTCGACGGTGTCGATGTCCGAGTGCAGGTAGCGCACGCGGATGCCGTGCTCGGTCAGGTACTCGGTGAGGTTCTCGGCCATGCGCTTGGTCAGCGTGGTGACCAGCACGCGGTCGCCGAGCTTGATCCGCTCGTTGACCTCGCTCATCAGGTCATCGACCTGGGTGCCGACCGGGCGGATCTCCACCACCGGGTCGATCAGGCCGGTCGGGCGCACCACCAGCTCGGTGATTTCATCGCCGGCCTCGCGCAGTTCATACGGACCCGGCGTGGCCGACACGTAGATGCTGCGCGGGCAGCGCGCCTCCCACTCCTCGAAACGCAGCGGGCGGTTGTCCAGCGCCGACGGCAGGCGGAAACCGAACTCCACCAGGGTTTCCTTGCGCGAACGGTCGCCCTTGAACATGGCCCCGATCTGCGGAATGGTCACGTGCGATTCGTCGATCACCAGCAGCGCGTCCGGCGGCAGGTAGTCGAACAGGGTCGGCGGCGGCTCGCCCGGCGCCTTGCCGGTGAGGTGCCGCGAGTAGTTCTCGATGCCGTTGCAGAAGCCGACCTCGGCCATCATCTCCAGGTCGAACTGGGTCCGCTGCGCCAGGCGCTGCGCCTCCACCAGCTTGTTCTGCTCGTAGAGCTGTTCCAGCCGCGGCTTGAGCTCGGCCTTGATGGTCTCCACCGCGGCCAGCACGCGCTCGCGGGTGGTGGCGTAGTGGGTCTTGGGATACACCGTGTAGCGCATCAGCTTGCGCAGGCTCTCGCCGGTGAGCGGGTCGAACATGCTGATCTGCTCCACTTCGCCGTCGAACAGTTCGATGCGCACCGCTTCGCTGTCTGATTCAGCCGGGAACACGTCGATCACCTCGCCGCGCACACGGAAGGTGCCGCGCTGCAGCTCGTATTCATTGCGCGTGTACTGCAGCTGGGTGAGGTGGTTGATCAGATCGCGCTGGTCGATGCGTTCGCCGGTGGACAGGATCAGGCGCAGCGACAGATAGTCCTCCGGCGCGCCAAGGCCGTAGATCGCCGAGACCGTGGCAACCACGATCGCATCCGGGCGCGACAGCAGGGTCTTGGTCGCGGCCAGGCGCATCTGCTCGATGTGCTCGTTGATCGAACTGTCCTTCTCGATGAAGGTATCCGACGAGGGCACGTAGGCCTCGGGCTGGTAATAGTCGTAATAACTGACGAAGTACTCCACCGCGTTGTGCGGGAAGAACGACTTGAACTCGCCGTACAACTGCGCGGCCAGCGTCTTGTTGGGCGCCATGATCAACGTCGGCTTCTGGATCTGCTGGATGACGTTGGCGATGGTGTAGGTCTTGCCCGAGCCGGTCACGCCCAACAGGGTCTGCTTGGCGATGCCGGCCTCGAAGTTGGCCGTCAGTTTCTCGATCGCCGCCGGCTGGTCACCGGCCGGCGAGTACGGAGAGACAAGTTCGAAGCGATCGCTCATGGTGCCGCCAAATCCCGGGCCCTCCAGTATACCGGGGGGCATGGTGACGGCTGGCTGAGGGGGACGCCTACGCCCCACCGCGCCTGCGCCCGATGCGCACCGCCGCACGGGCCGCGCAGGCTGGAATGCCTGGCCCCTGCTGGTACAGCCCTCATGCCCCTGCCGCCGTTGCCTGCCCCGCTGCGTCGCCTGCGCGGCTGGAGCCTGATCGAAACCATGGTCGCCCTGCTGGTGCTGGGCGTGGCCTGTGCCCTGGCACTGCCCGACACCCGCGCCCTGCTCGACCGCCAGCGCGCGGCAGGGGCCCGGCGCATGCTCAGCACCGACCTGGCCTTTGCCCGCCTGGCCGCGATCCAGCGCCACACCGAGGTGGGCGTCTGCGCGAGCACCGACGGCCGCCACTGCGCCGGCCCCGAGGCCTGGGCCGATGGCTGGATCGTCTACGTGGCAGGCCGTGATCGAGCACCCCCTGCGGCCGCCGACATCCTGCGCCACCAGGCCTGGCGAGCGCCACCGGGATGGCGGATCGTGGGCAGCGCCGGGCGCAGTCGGCTGCGCTACCAGGGCGATGGGCGTGCCTACGGCAGCAACCTGTCGCTGCGGATCTGTCGCCACGGGCACCTGCTGGGGCGGGTGGTGGTCAGCAACGCCGGGCGCGTGCGCTCGGAGGTCCACGATACCCCCGGCGGTTGTCCGCACTGAGCGTGCGCGGCGCATCGCAGGCAAAGAAAAAGCCGCGATTTCTCGCGGCTTTTTCAGATCTGGCGCCCGAAGTTGGACTCGAACCAACGACCCCCTGATTAACAGTCAAGTGCTCTAACCGGCTGAGCTATTCGGGCGGGGAGGCGCATTGTAAAGGTGGTTTTGCCGAAGGGCAACACCCTTCAACCACCCCGCCCCGCCCTGCCCGACTCACCAGCAGTCGGACAGCGTGGCCTGCGCCGTCTTGACGTTGGCCTGGTTCACCGACAGGTTGCCGCACTTGTCCTTCAGCTGGCCGTTCTTGGCCGTCGCGGTCAGGGTAAAGGCCGACTGCTCGCTTTCCACGGTGATCTCGTAGGCCACCGTGCCACCTTCGCGCGGCGAGTTGACCGTGGTGGTGCCGTTGGCGAAGGCGAAATCGGCGTACGAATTGTTGCTGGTATGGAAGCGCTCGAGCGTCTGCGCGTACTCGACCAGATCGGCCTTGGCCTGGGCACGGCGCGACTTGCGCACGTGCTCGTTGTAGCTGGGATAGGCGATGGCGGCGAGGATCCCCACGATCCCCACCACGATCATCAGCTCGATCAGCGTAAAGCCGCGAACGGCTCGGCGCGCGATACCACGAGGATTCATTGCATTGCTCCTGGAAACGCGCGGCGGCATCGGGGTCATCACTGGATCTGCCTCCACGACTGGCGACCGCACGGATACGGCAGGTACATCGATTCGGCACCGGCCACGTTGACGGTCATCCAGCAGGCATTGCCCGGCGGCGACGGCGGCGGCGTCCCCGGCGTCCCCGGCGGCGGCGGAGTGAGCCGTGGCACCACGCCCAGCGTCACGTCGCGCACCGGTGCGTTGCCGCCGGTGTCGAGCGACACGCCCGCGGTGCCTGCGCCCGGCGATTCGCCGGTCGGCGAGCCGTAGCGCACCTGCGACAGCGCCGCCGAGCCGTTGCTGGCCGACACGCCGAACAGCCAGTTGGAGCCGTCGGTCGAGCAACCCGCCTGGTCCGGATTGGGGACATAGGTGGGAATGAACAAGACGCCGGAGGTCACCACTGGATTGCCGATCGAGCGCTCGCCGGCCGGCAACTGGATGGTCCACCCGCTGCTCGGCGAAGGCGCAGTGCCCAGCACAAGCTGTCGCGCTCCGGTGTCGCCGCTCACCGTATAGGGCGTGAGGTTGTCTGCGGTGAGGGTGGTGAGGGCCGGGCCGATCGAGGTGTCGTTGACGCCGTACAGCGCCTGCACGCTGACCTTGTCGTCGGCATCGGACTCGAAGATGAAGCTGCCGGTACCGAACAGCAGCATCACGCCACCGGACGGGCCGGCCGTGGCGGTGAGCCCGCCGGTGATCGGCTGGCGGTAGTTGCGGCCATCCACCGGGCTCTGGGCGACCTTGGTGGTGAACACCGGCACGCTCAGCGCTTCATTGGTGCGCAGGTCGAACTTCCAGACCGCGCCCTTCTGGTCGGCAGCGTAGACGGTATCGGCATAGCCGTCGCGGCTGCGCTGGTCCTGGTCATCGCCGCCCCAGCGGTCGACCGCCACGATGTTGCCCAGGCCGTTGGCGCCGGAAGGCAGGTTGGAGCCGGTCTCGGCCGCCTCGATCATGGTGATGGTGGGGGTGGTGTCGGCGGCCATGTCGACCACGAACAGCACTGCCTTGCCACTGGCGCTGCGGTAGCCATTGCCGAAGATCGCCTTCCAGCTCACCGTGCCGTCGGCCGCCTTGACCGGCACGATCACCGGCTTGCCCAGCACGTGACCGATGTTCAGTCGCACCGTCTCGTCCAGCGCGGTATTGAGATCACTGATTTCCCACAACAGGCTCTCGTTGTCGAAGCCGGTGGGATCGGTGACATCCAGCGCGAACACGCTGCGCCCACCCGCGCCGGCGGTGCCGACCAGCGACGTATGCCACTCCGAGTCGTAATGCGTGTCGGCCACGACCACGGGGCCGTCGACGAAATAGCGATGCTCGAAACGCTGGTTGTTTTCGCGCAGCGGATCGTAGGGCAGCAGCAGGTCGCCCAGGTGGAACAGCGAGGTGGACGGCATGTAGGCGAATACTTCCTTGCCACCCTCGCTGTCCTGCACGCCATCCACGCCGGCGCCGCCGTCGAAGGCATGCAGCATGCCGTCGTTGGCACCGGCATACACCATGTAGCGGCGATCTTCGCGCTTGTCGGCCAGGTACTGGACGTAGCTGTCGCCCACGTCCGGCAGGTTGCGGTAGCCGTAGTCATCGATCGGCGAGGTCAGCACAGGCCCGGAGTTGATGATGTCGCCCAGCACGGTGGTGCGTGCGCGCAGCGTGCCAGCCGGCTTCTCCCTGCTCCGGTCGCCGCGGAGATAGGCCACGGCCGATGCGGCATTGCCGGCCAGTCCGGTGATTTCGCTCTCGCTGCAGATCCGGATGCCCGGGTACTGGGTGACCGACGTATCGCACAGGCGCGCCAACGTCACCGTGTCCGCACTGAACTCGCTCACGCTGCCGTTGTTCCAGTAGCGGATGTTGCGCGCACCGGACGCAGGCATCTTGGCGCTCGCCTCCCAGGCGTTGGTGCTGGTCAGGGTGCGGGTGGTCGGGTCGATCGCCAGGCTGAACGCGGTGAGATAGCTGTACCAGTCGGTGCCGCCACTGACCTTGGTCACCTCATAGAACGGCTCCACCGACAGGGATCCGGTGCCGATACGCGCGCCGGTCAGCGACTTGGTGCCCGAGGGCGACTTGCCCTGGGACACGTTGTCGATGATCCGCCGCATCGCCGCAGTGATCTGGGACGGCCGGGTCGCATTGATCATCTCGCCCTTGGTGGCGAGCGTAGCGCGCCACATCTCGTCGACCGCGTTCGGGGTGAGATTCTCGATGGTGTTCAGGAACGGCGGCGGGGTGGTATAGGGATTGGGGGTAAGCACCCACGGACGCGCCGGTTCGGGCAGGTAGGTTACGCCATAGAGCTTGCCGAGCGTGCCCAGGGTTACGCCGTAGAAGTTCATGTGCAGGCTGGTCTTGCAGTCCATGCCCGGGGCGGGAGTGCCCGTGCACTCGGCCGGCACCGGCACCGTATTGGTTTCCAGACCAGGCACCAGGCTGTCGTCGTAGAACGGCTTGACCAGCGTGGTCATCGACTTGGCGGTGTAGTCGTCGTTGATGTAGCCGTCGGTGAACAGCATGCCGGCATTCTTCTGGCACGACAGCTGGACCGGCGCGCCGGCATCGGTTCGCTTGAACTGCTGCCCGAGGTACTCGACCGCGCGGCGGTTCGGGGTATTGCCGGTGGCACGCATCCTGCCGATGATGTCCGTGAAGAGCGCCTTCTTCTGGTCCTCGTCGGTCATGTTGTACATCTTCGCTTCGGCACGATCATTGATGCGGAACCAGCCAACGCGCAGGTTGGAGGTCCCCAGCAGCGCATTGGTGGCTGCGCCGATCAGCGCCTCGCGCCGGGTCCGGTAGAAGCTGAACCAGCGCGCGAAATTTTTGATGGCGTCGTTGTACTGAGCCGTGGTGGCGAAGTTGTCCGGCTTGATTTCGTACTTGTAAATCGTGCCCGGCCGGCCGCCGGCCGGGTTGGTCACTTCTACCGGTGTTGCGGTGTAACCATAGCTGGCTGGCAGGCTGGCCTTGTTGACCAGGTAGAAGGTCGCCGGGAAATACTGCATGGCCGCCGAGCAGTCGCCACTAACGGTCACCTGCCGGGTCAGCGTTCTCCAACTGCCGCTCAACGTGCTGGTGTTGCGGCTGTCCAGCGTCGGATTGGTCGTGCACAACAGCGTCTCTGCGCCACGGTTGAAAGCCGTCTCGATGACCGTTCCCACCGGCAATACCATGCCGTTGCGGAATCGGAACCGCCAATTGCTGCCGGTGCGGGTCTCGACGGCGGTCAGCTTCTGGAACAGGGTGCTTTTGCCGGTGGCGGTGCCGGGACGCGGGTCGACCGGCGCGTTGTCCGGATCGATCTGCATGTAATCGGCCTCGGCCGGATTCGTGGAACTGGAACCCGTCTTCCAGGCGGGGTAGTTCTCACGCGGGTCGAAGTACGCACCATTGACGTCGGCCGAACGTGCGAACCCGAACGCATCCAGCGGCGGAATCGCGTCGCTGCCACGGCCGTAGGGCGGCGTCAGATAGTAGTAGCGAAGTCCGCTACCGCTGGGCAGGTCGTAGCCGTAAGGCGTGCTGCCGTTGTAGAAACCAGTGCCATCGCGCCAGTGATAGACACCATCACGAGTATTGTTCAACGTCTCCCACACCATCGAGCCGGAGTCATCGAGCGCCATCACGAACGCCGGCGGCACCGGTTTCTGGATGTTCAATGGCGTCTGCGACAGGTTGCCCTGCCCTTGCGCGGCGATCAGGCTGTAGATGAAGTAGCCACTGCCGAGTACGACCGCCAGGCCGCCCCCCGCCCACCACTTGGTTTTGCGCGAAGCCATGGCCCCGGTCCTCAAAGTTTGAATACGGTATCGATGACCACCGAAGAGGTGGCCGCGTCGGGATCGTCCGCGGAGAACCCGGTGATCTGGTAGACCGGCGAGGTCGGATCCAGCGGCCGGCCCATGTCCAGCGACGCCTCCCCGACGATGCAGGTGTCGATCTGGCGCACGTTCACTGCCGGGGCGGCATCGATGGATTGCTCCTTGCCCCACGCGACCGGGTCGTAGCCGTCGTCGCAGCGCTGGGCGATATCGGCCACGTCGACCATGCTGCCGTCCGGCAGCGTGGTGCGGTTGGCGATGGCTTCGATCGTGCCCTCGGCCGAGCGGACCACGCCTTCGGTGTTCTGGAAGGAACGGTTCACCGAACGGAAATTGGAGGCCATTTTTTCCTGCATGCCCGCTACCTGCATGCCGGCGATGCCGAGCAGTGCGAGCAGGATCAGCATGATCATGACCACGTACAGCACCGCACCGCGCTGGCGGGCGGCAGGGGGGAAGGAATGTGGCGTGGTTGACGTGGTCATGTCAGTTCCCGAACAGGCGGTTGCGCAGCGCGACGGACACTTCATAGGACGTGCGGTAACGGCCATCGGGTGCATCGGCGGCGTTGAAGGTCACGCCCAGCGCGCTCGGCCCGTTGGTGGGCGCGGTGGCCGAGGCCGGCGACGGACTGCGGGCCAGCAGCCCCACCTGGACCATGCCCACGCGCAGCCACTGCGCAGCGCCAATGGCGTTGGCGTCGGTGGTGACGCCGCTGGCCACCGCCTGCTCGGTGATGTTGCCGGCCGGCGGCGCGGTCACCGAGATGTCGGTAGTGCTGTCCAGCCCATACATTAGTTGGAGGCTCTCGATGCCCTCCACCAGCTCTTCGTTGATCGTGTAGGCACCGGTGGAATCGGCGCGCGCCCGGCGCAGGCCCGGCTCGCCGGTGTCGCTCAGGCCGATGTAATACACCATTGATTCGGCGCGGTAGACCATGGTCTGGCCGGTCGGCTGTGCGGTGTAGCGCGACAGCTCGGCATTGGTCGAGGTGACTTCGCCGGCGCTGCTGGTGCCTTCGAACACGTCGGCATGGCTGCAGTCGGCGATCCCGAACAGGGTCGGGCTGGAAACGCCGCCCTCGGTCAGGCGCTTCCAGCGCTCCGCATTGACGCCCAGGACCGAGCCGGCGCCCGCGGCGCTGATGCTGTCCACCGGCACGCCCTCGGACGCCAGGAAGCGCAGCACCAGCACGTCGCTGCCCCCGACCGGCGCGGGGGTCAGATCGGCGATGCTGCTGGGCAGGTCGGGCGGCGCGTCCCAGTTGTCCCCCAGGGTCAGCGACGTCCCCGGACCGGTGTCCGGCGCCTCATAGCCCTGGATGGCCACGCTGAAATCCAGCGGGTCGCCGCTGCCGCTGCCGGCGGTGAAATGCAGCCGCGGGTCGCCCAGGTTCTTGACGATGTGGGCCTGGTCGTTGACGCAGCCCATGTGCCCGGCCATGCGGATATCGCGCTCGAGCATGTCGATCGCGAAGCGGCCGTTCTCCTGCACGCGTGCGGCGCCTTCGGCCAGACGCGAGGCGGCCTGGGAGGCGGTGAATACCTGGATCACACCCAGCATCAGGACCAGACTGAGGGTCAGCGCCACCATCATCTCGATGAGTGACAGGCCGGCAACCGAACGGCGGAAGGTCGGCGTTCCGTTCACAGTCGGGTCTCCAGGGCAAAGGTGGTGGGCTTGTCGGGGTTGTCCGGATCCCAACGCTCGTCGGCCCAGGTGATCGCCACCTGGACCTCACCCTCGTCGTAGGTGACTTCCGCGCCGGCCTGGTCGCCCAGGGCCTTGACCACCTGGCACTGCCAGCGCGCGATGTTCTGGTCGATACTCACCGCACCCTCGTCGCGGCTGCACACCGCCGCGGCGGTCTTGCTGCCCGGATCGAACGTGGCGCGCGTGTACCAGGCCGCCTGGAAGCGGTTGCTGCGCATCTGCTCGGTCATGTCATAGGCCAGGTTGGTGGCCTGGGTACGGTAGTTGGCGCTCTGCACGAAGCGCACGCTGGTGGTCTGCAGCAGCGCGAAGCCGAGCAGGCCGAAGGCCAGCACCACCACGGCGATCAGCACTTCAAGCAGGGTGAAACCGCCCTGCTGGCGATGGGGGCGTGAGGACATCACGAGCATGCTCCTTTGACGCTGCGGACCTGGCCGGAAGCGTTGACGGTCAGGGTGCGCTTGAGTTGCTGGGTGCCGCACGCGTCGGCCTGCAGGATCACCTCTTGGTCGGTACTGGCACGGCGACGGCCGCGTGCATCGAAGGCGATCGGCTCGTCCGGGCCGCTGATGCGCAACTTGGGGTTGCCCATGGTGAAGCGCAGCACGGTCTCACCGCTGTCGTAGGTGCCGCTCTGGTCAGAATCGGCGAAGGCCATCATGCCGCCGGACCAGTCGCCATCGCAGGCGCTGCCGTCGGCACTGCCGCAGACCCCGCCACCGAGGTTGCTGCGCACCGCCTCGCTGCGGGCCAGGTTGACCAGGGCGAGCATCTCGTTGTTGGTGGTGGTGACCCGGCTGGAGCGGATGGTGCTCTGGAAGCTCGGGTAGGCGATCGCACACATGATCGCGACCACCGAGATGGTGATCATCATTTCGACCAGTGTGAAGCCTTTGGATCGGCGTGCAGACATGGAACGCTCCCCAGCGTGATGACACAGAAGATGAACGACCCGCCGGCCAGCGGCAAGCAGCGGCAGGACGAACGGTCGTCCCGGGGCGACGGGCGTCAATCGGTTGACGGGCGGCCGCCCCCTCCCCGGGGCCGGCCCTGCCCTGCCGCCCGGGCCAGAGCGGGCCCGGACCGGTCTCCCGGCCCGGGCCGCCCCTGCGGATCAGGCCAGGACGCGGTAGCAGGGCTGGTATTCGCCGGAGATCTTCATCCGGCGCTGCTCGACGAAGGCCCGCAGCAGCTCGTCCAGCGCCTGCATCATGTCGGCGTCGCCGTGGATCTCGAACGGGCCGAACTGCTCGATGCGGCGCATGCCGTCTTCCTTGACGTTGCCGGCGACGATGCCGGAGAAGGCGCGGCGCAGGTCGGCGGCCAGGGCATGCGGCGGGCGCCCGTGGTGCAGGTCCAGGGCGGCCATCGCCTCATGGGTGGGCACGAACGGCTGCTGGTACTCCCACGGAATCTCGATCGACCAGTTGAAGAAGAACGAATCCTTCTGCTCCAGGCGATGCTCGCGCACGCGCTTGATGCCGGTGGACATGCGCCGCGCCACCGCCACCGGGTCGCCGATGATGATCTCGTAGCGCTCGGCGGCCGCATCGCCCAGGGTCAGGCGGATGAAGCGGTCGATCTGCTCGAAGTACGGCGCCGCCACGGTCGGGCCGGTCAGGATCAGCGGGAACGGCAGGTCCTTGTTTTCCTCGCGCAGCAGGATGCCGAGCAGGTACAGGATTTCTTCGGCGGTGCCCACGCCGCCGGCGAACACGATGATGCCGTGGCCGATGCGCACGAAGGCTTCCAGGCGCTTCTCGATGTCCGGCATGATCACCAGATGGTTGACGATCGGGTTCGGCGACTCGGCGGCGATGATGCCCGGCTCGGTCAGGCCGATGTACCGGGTGACGTGCTTGCGCTGCTTGGCATGGGCGATGGTGGCGCCCTTCATCGGGCCCTTCATCGCGCCCGGGCCGCAGCCGGTGCAGATATCCAGGCCACGCAGGCCCAGCTCGTAGCCGACCTGCTTGGTGTACAGGTATTCGTCGCGGCCGATCGAATGGCCGCCCCAGCAGACCACCAGGTTCGGGTCGCCGGGGTTGAGGATGCGCGCATTGCGCAGCAGCCCGAACACCGCGTTGGTGATGCCCTCGGAGGATTCCAGTTCGGCCGCGTAGGCCGGGCCCATCTCGATGGCCATGTAGGCCAGGTCGCGGACCACCGCGAACAGCAGCTCGGCCACGCCGCGGATGATCTCGCCATCGACGAAGGCCATCGCCGGGGCGTTGACCAGATCGATGCGCACGCCGCGATCCTGCTGCGCCACCTGGATGTCGAAATCGGGATACAGATCGCGCGCCGCGCGCGGATCGTCGGACGCACTGCCACTGGTCAGCACGGCCAGCGCGCAGCGGCGCAGCAGCTCATGCATGCCGCCGCCGGAGGCGTCGCGCAGGCGTGCCACTTCGGCACGCGACAACACATCCAGGCCACCGCGCGGGTAGATCCGCGCGTCCTGCACCGGCAGCGTCCGCGCCGGGGTTTCGGTGATCTTCATTTCCATTTTTTCTGCTTTCCTCAAGGTTTCCGACTGTACCGCTGCCCCCTTAAAAAGCAAAACGGCCAGGAAACCCGGCCGTTGGATGTGTTTCAGCGGCAGCGGGCCGTTTCGGGCGCTGCGGTGCGCGTGTTTGCGCGCAACCGATTGAGAGTACAGGAACTGATGGCGGGCAGCAAGGATGCGACCGGTCCAGCCCCGCCGCGCCAACCCGGCCGACAAACGGAAACGGCCGGGTTGCCCCGGCCGTTCCGTATGCAGCAGGTGCTACGTCAGTTCATCAGAACTGGTAGCGGAAGCCCAGCTGCAGCGACCACTGCGACACACCCACGTCGAAGCCATCGGCGTCGGCGTTGGCGACGGTCGGGGCATCGGCGCCGCGGTAGTTGTACACGTACTTGCCCTGGTACATACCCTGCAGGGTGGCCACACGAGCGTCGGCGAAGAAGCCGTAGTCGTAGATGTGGCCCCAATCCTTGTTGATCATGTTGCCGACGTTCTGGATATCCAGCCAGATCTCCGACTTGTGACCCTTCATGAAGCCCGGCAGCTGCTGGCTGATGCGCAGGTCGAACGTGTTGATCCAGCCGGTGCGGAAGCTGTTGGCACCCGGGGTGCTGCCCGCGTACTTGGCCAGGTCCGGGTTGGCGGCCAGCCAATCGAAGAAGCTCTTCTCCATCGCGGCATCGGCGGTGAAGCCACCGGTGGCCGACAGGGTGCCGAACAGCACGTCGCCCGGGCCCTTCGGCACGTAGAACAGGTCGTTGGCGCTGCGGTTGTCACCGTTGGCGTCGTTGACGTAGACGTAGCTGTACGGACGGCCGCTGCGACCTTCGTACACCAGACCGATCTTGGTTTCGTAGTCACCGAAGAACTTGTGCTTCCAGTTCAGCGCGCCCGACAGGCGGTCGCGGATCTGGTAGCGCGAGGTGTTCTCGACCGGGGTGTTGGCGTCGAAGGCGTACTGGTAACCCCAACCCGAGCTGGCGGTGGAGCTGGTCAGCGAGCCGACTTCGGTGGCATCGGTATAGGTGTAGCCGATGTTCCAGGACCAGTCACTGGCGTCACTCCACGGCTTGGACAGCGACGCGGTGAACTGCGAGGTGCGGCCCTTGTCGGTGTTGTCGATCAGGTAGACGTTGTTGTACGCGCGATTGCGAGCGGCACGGCTGTCGTTGTCGGTCCAGGCGCCAACCTTCGAGGCGCTGTAGAAGATATCGCGACCATCCGGGCCCTGGTACTGGATCGGACCCAGGTTCAGGTTCTGGTAGTACAGGCCATCCTTGACCTTGGTGACCAGCAACTCGGCCGAGGCCACGATGCCGTACCACGGGGTTTCATGATCCAGGGCCAGGTTGGCCTTGTAGATCGACGGCAGCTTGAAGTCGTTGCCGACGAAGTTGACGTTCTGGATCGCCGAGCCCGGCGCGGTCGGGACCGGCTGGGTGTCCTTGTTCGGGTTGAATTTCAGCGCATCGGTGTAAGCGAGGCTGTTGAGGCTGTAGACGTTGGTGTTGAAACCGGTCGCCGAATAGCTGTTGCTCAGCCACACCTGCGGGGAATCACCCTGGAACAGGCCCACGCCACCGCGCAGCTGGGTCGGACGGTCGGTGTCGAAGGTGTAGTTGAAGCCGAAGCGCGGCTGGATCAGGAACTTGCTGTCGAACACCTTGCTGTTGTTGTAGCCGAAGACGTTCGAGGCCGGTGCGTTGTAAGCCGGCGACGGCGTGGTGTCCGGACGGTCGGCGCGCAGGCCCAGGGTCAGGGTCAGGTTGTTGTTGACATACCAGGTGTCCTGCACGAACAGGGCCAGGTTGCTGTACTTGTAATCGGCGGGGATCGAGCCCGGCGTACGCTCCGGAGCGTAGTTGTAGCTGCTCCAGCGGCCGGCGGCGAAATTGTCCAGGCCGTAGAAGGTGTAGGTGCCGTACGAGTTGGCGCCGAAGAAGTTGTAGATGTCGTTGGTATCGTACGACGCACCGAACTTGACGTCGTGGTCACCCAGGGTCCAGGTGCCGGCGGCGTAGTAGTTCCACGCCTTCGTCTCGAGGATGTTGTTCTGCGAGTTGGCTTCGGTACCCAGGTACAGCGAGTCGCCGCTCGGCGAGCCCAGGTTGCCACCGAAAAAGACGCGTACGCTCGGGGCATCGGTGGACACCGCACGGATGGCGGAGTACTCGCGGTACGACGCCTTCAGTTCGGTCGAGAAGTTGTCGCTCCAGTCACTGAACAGCTGGGCGACGTAGCTCTCGTTGGTCTTGTTGTGCTGGTACCAGTACGAGTTCAGCGAGGCCGAGCTGGTGGTCATGCCGTTGATGCGCAGCTTGCTCTGGTCGATCTTGCTGTAACGGATGTTGGCACGGTGGTTGTCGCTGATGTTCCAGTCCAGCTTCAGCGCGTACTCTTCCATCGAGGTGTCGCCGTTGCTTTCCAGGCCACCGGCTTCGATGCCGTAGCCCTGCGCGATCTGCTGCGCGCGGGTCACGTCGGCCAGGGAGAACTGGCCATTGGCCTTGCCCAGCGGGGTGGTCGCCAGGTCGGCGCCCGGGGCGGCCTGCTCGAACTTCTCGTAGTTGGCGAAGAAGAACAGCTTGTCCTTGATGATCGGACCACCCACGGTCATGCCGTAGGTCTTTTCCTTGGTGAAACCATTGAAGGGCAGGCCTTCCGGGTTGTCGCCGAACCAGTCGCCGTCACGGTAGGTGCCGTACACCGAGCCGTGGAATTCGTTGGTACCGGACTTGGTCACCGCGTTGACGGTGGCACCGGCGGCGGCAGCAATGCTGACGTCGTAGTTGGACAGGTTGATGTCCAGTGCTTCGATGGCTTCCATGGCGACCGGCTGGCGGCGGGTCGGCATGTTGTTGCCTTCCAGGCCGAAGGTGTCGCTGGCCGAGACGCCGTCGATGCTGATCGAGTTGAAACGCGGGTTCTGGCCACCGGCCGAGATCGAGCCCGAGGCGCGGTCGATGAAAGTGACGCGCGGATCCAGGCGCATCAGGTCCTGGATGTTGCCGCCGATGGACGGGGCAACTTCGATCTGCTGCTGGCTGATGTTGGTGCCCGAGCCCATCTTGGTGGCGCTGAACACTTCCGAGCCGCCAGCGACGGCCACCACCTGCACGGCGTCCAGGTTGGTCGCGGCCAGGTCGCCGGTCAGGGCGGCGTTGACGGTACCGGTCTGGTTCACGCCCAGGTACACGCCTTCTTCGGTCTTGGTGCCTTCACCGGACTTGGTGATGGTGATGGTGTACGGACCACCCACGCGCAGGCCGCGCGCGTTGTAACGACCCGCGGCATCGGTGGTCGCACGGCTGACCGTGCCCGACTCGGTGTGCGTGATCGTGACTTCGGCACCGGCGACAGGCGCACCTGCGGCCGACGTGACCTGACCGCCGACACCGGCAGAGGTGCTCTGGGCGAAGGCGGGAGCGGCAGCAAGTGCGGCCACGAGACCAAGGGTGAGCTTGGACATCCGGAGACAACGTGAGTGGGTCATTGGGGAGTAGCCTCGATGCGAGATTGGCGATGGCGGAGAAAAAAACGCGCCCAAGCAGCCTTGCTGGCGGCTGACTGGACTTTTATCTGGGTTCCCTAGCCGGGGCTGGTTTCAGCCGCAACGGTTAACACTAGATTAACACGGTAGCGTTGGATTGTGACGGTTTGGCGACAAAACACACGGGATCACAACGCTATCGTGACGCCTTCTTCACATTCAGGATGGGGTAGCTGAATGGCAGGGGTATGACAGGTGCCGGGGCCGTGGCGTGCAAAAGCCGCCGTCAACGCGGGATGCGGAGGGCCGGCCGGCGGCCGGCAGCATTGCCGCTCTGGATCAGGCGTCCAGGAACTGGCCGCGGTGGGCGGCGCCGTCCGCCGAGAGCAGCAGGACCGCACTGGCGACACAGTCGACCGGGTCGCGGGCGCTGCGATCTTCGTCCAGCGAGAAGGCGCGGGCGCGCAGCGCGGTGCGCATCGGGCCCGGCTGCAGCCCACTGACCCGCACCGGGCTGCGCTGCAGTTCGTCGTGCAGGCTGCTGATCAGGCCACGCAGGCCGTGCTGGGCCGCGCCGTAGCCGCCCCAGTACGCCTGCCCTACCCGCGCCGGGTCGTCCACGGTGAACACCAGCGCGGCATCCTCGCGCTGGCGCAGCAGCGGCAGGCAGGCCCGGGCCAGCCACGCCGGGGCGGTCAGGTTGACGTGTACGGCGCGGGCGAAGGTGCCCGGGTCGGTGAGCTCGAACGGGGTCAGGCCGGCGAAGTCGGCCGCGCAGTACAGCAGCCCGTCCAGACGCCCCAGCTCGGACTGCAGGCGCTCGGCCAGCACCGCGTAGTCGTCGGGAGTGGACCCTTCCAGATCCAGCGGATACAGCAGCGGCTCGGGGCCGGCCGCCTGCACGGCGGCATAGACCCGGTCCAGCCGGCGCGGCTTGCGTCCGAGCAGCACCACGGTGGCGCCGGCCTGGGCGCAGGCCACCGCGGCGGCACTGCCGAACCCGCCGCCGGCACCGGCGATGAGAATGACCCGATCGGCCAGTGCTGCCGTCCCGACCGCCGCGGACGGGACCGCACTCACGCCTGCGAGGCCTCTTCGACGATCCGCTTGAGCTCGCCGGACTCGAACAGCTCCAGCACGATGTCGCACCCGCCGATCAGCTCGCCGTGGATGAACAGTTGCGGGAAGGTGGGCAGGTTGGAAAAGCGCGGCAGGTTGGCGCGGATCTCCGGCTCCTCGAGCACGTTGACGGTGCGCAGCGCGACCGCGCCGGCCGCCATCAGGGCCTGGATGGCCCGGCTGGAGAAGCCGCACATGGGGTACTGCGGGGTGCCCTTCATGAACAACACGAGGGGGTAACGCTCCACTTCGGACTGGATCTGCTGCATCACCGCCACAACGACTCTCCCTGCAGGTGGGACAACCCGACCTGGCCGGTCGGCTAGACTTCCCTCAGCGCCATTGTAAGCCTTCCGGCGCCCCTCTCCCCAATCCGTCGCCTGCCATGCCCCTCGAACTGCCCCGACTGCCCTACGACCGCACCGCCCTGCAGCCGCACCTGTCGGCCGAGACGCTGGACCTGCACCACGGCCGCCACCACCGCGGCTACATCGAGGCGGTCAATGCACGCATCGAGGGAACCGAGCTGGCCGAGCTGCCGCTGGAGGACATCGTGCGGCAGAGCCAGGGCAGCCTGTTCGATGCGGCCGCCCAGGCCTGGAACCATGCCTTCTACTTCCAGTGCCTGCACCCGCGCGGCGGCGGCGATCCCAAGGACCGCCTGGCCGAGCTGGTCACCCGCCACTTCGGCGACGTGCGCCGGCTGCGCGAAGAGTTCGACCGCAGCGCACTGGGGCTGTTCGGCTCGGGCTGGGTGTGGCTGGTGCAGCACCCGACCGGGGCACTGGCCATCCAGGTCACGCGCAACGCCGGCACGCCGCTGACCGGGCAGAGCACCCCGCTGCTGGCCTGCGACGTGTGGGAACACGCCTACTACACCGACTACCAGAACGAGCGCGCCCGCTACCTGGAGGCGTTCTGGAAGCTGGTCAACTGGGATTTCGTGGCCGCGCAGCTGCGCGATTGAGGCAGCGGCCCGGGCACGTGGCTGCCGACCCACGGCCGGCCCCTGCCCGGGACCACGCCCTCCCCCGCCCTACCCGCGCAGCGCTGCCACCACCGGGGCGACCTGGGCGAGGCGATCCAGCTGCGCGCCGACGTTCTCCAGTGCCTGCGCCAACGCGGCTGGTTCGTCCTCGCGCAGCGTGGCATGGCCGACCTTGCGGCCCTCGCGCGGCTGCTTGCCGTAGTCGTGCCAATGCCCGCCGGGCTGGGCCAGGACAGCCGCCGCGTCGGGCATGGACCCCAGCCAGTTGAGCATGCACGCGTGGCCCAGCATGCGGGTATCGCCCAGCGGCAGGCCCAGCACCGCGCGCAGGTGGTTCTCGAACTGCGAGGTTTCGCTGCCTTCGAGGGTCCAGTGGCCGGAGTTGTGCACGCGCGGCGCCATCTCGTTGACCAGCAGCTCCTCGCCACGGCAGAACAGCTCCAGCGCGAACACGCCGACGTAGTCCAGGCGCTCGGCCAGCGCGCGGGCGTGGCCGATCGCGGCCGCATGCAGGTCCGGGCCGAGCTGGGCCGGGGCCAGGCTGGCCGACAGCACGCCATCGACATGCCAGTTGCCGGTCACCGGCCAGGCGCGGAACTCGCCATCGCGGCCGCGCACGGCAACCACGCTGACTTCGCGATCAAAGGCGACAAAGCCTTCCAGGATCAGCCCGGTCCTGTCCACGTAGTCACCCAGGGTCGCCCAGGCGGCATCGATGTCGGTGGCGCTGCGGATGCGGAACTGGCCCTTGCCGTCGTAGCCCAGGCGGCGCGTCTTGACGATGCACGGCATGCCGAACTCGGCGACCCGGGCGGCCAGCTCGTCGCGGCTGCGGATATCGGCGAACGGCGGCAGCGGGATGCCCAGCTGCTGGAACAGGGTCTTCTCGCTCAGCCGGTCCTGGGCCACGGCCAGCGCATCCGGGTTGGGATACACCGGCACGCGCTCGGCCAGGAAACGGGCGCTGTGCGCGGGCACGTTCTCGAAATCGAAGGTGACCACGTCCACCCGCCCGGCGAAGGCGGCCAGCGCCGCCTCGTCCTCGAACGCGGCCACCTGCTGCGGCGCCAGCTGGGCACCGCAGGCGTCGGCGGCCGGGTCGAACAGTTCAAAGCGCAGGCCCAGCGGAGCGCCGGCCAGCACCATCATGCGGGCCAACTGCCCGCCCCCGAGGATGCCAACGGTCTTCATCTTCATTGACGCGGATCGTCGTGGGCCATGACGTCTTCGGTCTGGCGGGCGCGGAAGGCATCCAGCGCCTGGCCGATCGCCGGCTGTTCCGGGGCAAGCATGGCCGCGGCGAACAGCGCCGCGTTGGAGGCACCGGCATTGCCGATGGCGAAGGTGGCCACCGGGATACCGGCCGGCATCTGCACGATCGACAGCAGCGAATCCATGCCGTTGAGGGCCTTGGACTGCACCGGCACGCCCAGCACCGGCACCGCGGTCTTGGCCGCGATCATGCCCGGCAGGTGGGCCGCGCCCCCGGCACCGGCGATGATCGCGCGCAGGCCACGCTCGCCGGCTTGCTCGGCATAGGTGAACAGCACGTCCGGCGTGCGGTGCGCCGAGACCACTTTCACTTCGTAGGGAACGCCGAGCGCATCCAGCTTCTGGGCGGCGTGCTGCATGGTTTCCCAGTCGGAGCGGGAACCCATGACGATGCCGACGAGCGGCGCGGATTGGTTGGGGGTCATTGGCCGTCACCTGCCTTAAAGACGTATTCTAGCCATCTTCCACGCAAGACGAAGAATCCATGGATCGCAAGCTGCTCGACCTGCTGTGTTCGCCCGACACCCGCCAGCCCCTGTCCCTGCTCGATGCCAAGGGCCTGGAGGCGCTCAACCGCGCGATCGGCGCCGGTGCCGTGGTCAAGGCCGACGGCAGTCCGCAGACGCTGGCCCTGCGCGAGGCGCTGCTGACCCGCGACCGCAAGCAGGTGTTCCGCGTCGATGACGGCATCCCGGTGCTGCTGGCCGAAGAGGCCATCGCCACCGCGCAGATCGCCGATTTTCCGGAAAAATGAGCCCGGCCCAGGTGGCGGCACCGGATGCCGCAGGCGTGGCCGCCGATGTGGCGCGGGCGCTGGCCGAGGACATCGGCAGCGGCGATGTCACCGCCGCGCTGCTGCCCGACCGCCCCGACCGCGCCTACCTGCTGTGCAAGCAGGACGCGGTGATCGCGGGACGACCGTGGTTCGATGCGACCCATCGCGCACTCGACCCGCAGGTCCGGATCGACTGGCGGGTGGCCGAGGGTGAGCATGTCACCGCCGGCACGGTGCTGGCGATCCTGCACGGGCGCAACCGCAGCCTGGTCAGTGCCGAGCGCACC
The DNA here is from genome assembly GCA_002435595.1 of Stenotrophomonas maltophilia. GTDB lineage: Bacteria > Pseudomonadota > Gammaproteobacteria > Xanthomonadales > Xanthomonadaceae > Stenotrophomonas > Stenotrophomonas maltophilia_AC. The sequence goes on along the minus strand of DJBL01000140.1, from coordinate 1,688 downwards.
TCGCTGAACTTCCTGCAGACCCTGTCGGGCACGGCCACCACCACCGCGCGCCACGTGGCGGCCGTGGCCGGTACCCGGGCACGCATCCTGGACACCCGCAAAACCTTGCCCGGGCTGCGCGTGGCGCAGAAATACGCGGTGCGCTGCGGTGGCGGCGACAACCACCGGATGGGCCTGTTCGACACGGTGATGCTGAAGGAAAACCACATCCGCGCCGCCGGCTCGCTGGGCGCGGCGGTGCACGCCGCGCGCGCGCAGTGGCCGCAGTTGCCGCTGGTGGTCGAGGTGGAGGACCTGGACCAGTTGCGCGAAGCGCTGGCGGTGGGGTGCGAGCGCATCCTGATCGATGACTTCGACGCGGACATGCGCCGCGAGGCGGTCCGCATCACCGCCGGGGCGATCCCGCTGGAGGTGTCCGGCAGCGTCGGCCTGGACGGACTGCGTGCGATCGCCGAAGACGGCGTGGACTGCATCTCGATCGGCGGGCTGACCAAGCATGTGCAGGCCATCGACCTGTCATTGAAGCTCGGCGACCCGCCGGGTTGAACCACCTGCCGACCCACGGTCGGCACCTGCCTGTTGATGGCACCGCGCGCACCGGCGCGGGCGGGAGCGCAGCGCCATCGGTCGTAACGGCCAGGCGCGCGGCGTTCACGGGGTCGGCAGGCCGGGTCTGCGAGGCTTGCCCTGCCCCCACACGGAGAGCGCGCATGCGCCCCTTGCTCCTGCTTGCATGCCTGTCGCCGCTGGCGCTGCTGCCCGCCGCCGCAGCGGCCGCCGAAGTCTGCGATATCCCGCCACGTTTCGGGCTGAGCCCGCTGGCGGTGAGTATCGTGCAGACCGCCTGCAACGAGCACCGGCTGTGGTACCGCCCCTTCATCGATCGCGATGGCCGCGCCGCGAGCCTGAGCGTGACCGAAGCGGAGGATGTGCATCTGGCCGACAACGGCCTGGTGGCGTGGCAGCGCGTGGTCGGCTACTGGTGGCAGAGCGGCACGCTGTCGCCGATGGGCAGCCAGCCCGGCGCATCCAGCTGCATGGCCCCGCCGGGCACGCGCTACACCGACAGCGACTGCCGTGCGTTCCTGATCGACAACCCGTGGTCGGCAGCCTTCATCTCCTGGGTGATGACCCGCGCCAGCGTGCCCGGCTTCACCCGCTCGCCGCGCCACATCGACTACATCCGCGCGGCCTACCAGAACAACGGGCCGTATCGGATGGCCGACCCCGCGCAGGAAAAACCGGCGCCGGGCGACCTGCTCTGTTATCTGCGCGATCGCCGCGAGACCTTGAGCTACAGCGGGTTGGTGCAGTCGCTGGGCAGTGGCGCGGTGGGCCACTGGAAGTCGCATTGCGAGGTGGTGATCGCCGCCAACATGGGCGGTGACCGCACCCTGTATCTGATCGGCGGCAATGTGATGAACACCGTGGCCATGCGCAAGCTCGGCCTGGACCGCAGCGGCCGGATCGAGCTGCCGCCGGCCAGGGCCGGTGCCAGTGATGGCGTCGATCCGGGCTGTACGCCCGGTCGCGAGGAGGAATGCAGCTTCAACCGCCAGGACTGGGCCGCCCTGTTGAAACTGGTGGCGACCGCACCGACCGCCCTGCCGCCACCGGCGATGCAGGGCGATGCCGCGGGAGCGCCGGGCCTGCCACGGACCCCGCAGCCCCTGGCGCCGCGAAGAGCG
>DJBL01000052.1:1052-6482 GCA_002435595.1 Stenotrophomonas maltophilia | reverse complement strand
CACCCTGGCCCGCGTCGATGGCCCGGTGCGCATCTATCACGGCCCGGAGCTGGACAAGCTCGACGTGGAAGGCCGCGGCTTCCTGATGTTCCTGGAACAGCACGGCATCCTGGACGCCAACCAGCGTGAGCTGGTGCTGGACCGCGCCATGGCCCTGGACCAGGACGAACTGGACCTGGACGACCTCAAGTGGGTGGTGCTGATGGTGCTGTTCAACCAGCCCGGCTCCGAGGCGGCCTACGCCTGGATGGAAACCCAGATGTTCGTCGACGAACCGGAACCGCTCCACTGACCGTACACTGGGCGCCTTGCGCATTCAGGAGTGTGCCGTGGGCCAGTGGTTCTATGCAGAAGGAAATCGCCAGCAGCGCGGGCCGCTGGCGTCTGAAGAGCTGATCGCGCTTTATCAGTCCAGCCGTATCGCCGCCGATACGCTGGTCTGGCGCGATGGCATGGCGCAGTGGCAACCGCTGCGCGAGATCGCCGGGGAGATCGGCCTGGTCATCGCCCCGCCGCCGGCCAGCACACCGGACACGCCCCTGGAAACGGTCGCCAACGTGGACACCGCACCGGTGCCGCCGGTGGCCGTGCCGCCGCAGATTCCGGTGCCGCCCCCGGTGATGCGCACTGCCCCCCCGGCCAGCCTCCCGCCGGCCGCCGCGCCTCGCACCGGCATGTCCGGCTGCGCGATCGCCGCGTTGATCGGCGGCGCCTGCCTGCTGGTCCTGCTGGTGGTGGCCGCCATCCTGGCCGCGATCGCCCTGCCGGCTTACCAGGACTACACGCTGCGCGCCAAGACCGTGCTGGCGGTGGCCGAACTGGCCCCGATCAAACTGCAGGTCGCCGAGTTCAGCGGCGCCAACGGGCGTTGCCCGGTCAACGACGACGGTGGCTTCCAGGCTGCCGAACGCTATGCAAGCGGTGCGCTGGCGGCGGTGCATATCGGTCGTTTCGACAACGGCCATTGCGGGATCGAAGCGGCCCTGGCCGTGCCCGACCAGACCAAGCTGGACGGCAAGCTGTTGTGGCTGGATTACGACCCGGAGCAGCAGCAGTGGGAATGCACCTCCGAGGTGGATGACAAGTACTTGCCGCTGGAATGCCGCGGCTGATATCGGACAACAGATGTCCACGGATGAACACAAAAGGGGATCCAAGCAATGACTGAGTGGTATTTCGCCGATGGCCAGGATCGACAGGGCCCGTTGAGCGCCGAAGAGCTGCGCCTGCGTTTCCAGCGCGCGCAGATCAGCCTGACCACGCTGGTATGGCGTGAGGGCTATCCGCAATGGAAGCCGCTGTCCGAGGCAGTGGACGAGCTGCAGCTGCAGAACCTGGCCAGTGCCGCCGACAACCTGGGCAGCGGCATCGACCTGCGCGGGGATTACACCGCCATCGACAACGGCACCGCGCCGCTGCCGGGCACCGGCGGTGGCACCCATTCGCCGTACACCGCGCCCACCGCCAGCGGCTATGCCGAGGCCGTGGTCGTGGGCGGCGGCGATGTGGTGTATGCCGGCTTCTGGAAGCGCTTTGCCGCGGCCACGATCGACGGCGTGGTGATGTCGGCGGTGCTGCTGCTGGTGTTCCTGGTGGGCATGCTGATGTTTGGCGGCATGAGCAACTTCATGGGCGGGCTGAGCTCGCCGGAAAGCTCGCCGGGCATGGCGTTGTTCATTGTCCTGGGCGTGTACGTGGTGCCGATCCTGGTCCAGGCCGCTTACTTCACCCTGATGCACGCCTCCGAGCGGCAGGCCACGCTGGGCAAGCTGGCAGTGGGCATCAAGGTGGTGCGCGGCGATGGCCAGCGCCTGACCACCGCGCGCAGCCTGGGCCGCTGGGCCGCGCTGTTCTTCTCCTACCTGATCAGCTGCGGTATCGCCTACCTGGCCTCGGGCATCATGGCCGGCGTGACCCAGCGCAAGCAGGGTCTGCACGACATGGTTGCCGACACCCTGGTGGTGGACAAGTGGGCCTTCACCGCGCATCCGGAGCAGCAGCGCCGCGAGCTGGGCACGGTCACCCTGGTCGTCATCGCCCTGACCGTGCTGGCCGTGCTGGCCTACATCGCGATGATCGTGATGACCGTTGTGATGGCCGCCTCACAAGCGTGAGCCCACCGCACCCTCCCGCCGCGCGCCAGGCCGCGCGGCGCGGGACGATCGCCGGCCCACGGCGATCGTCCTCACACCGGGCCGCTTGACACGGACGGCTCGGTCGTGATTCCTCTAATAGGCACTCAAGCTGAACGCCCGGCGCATAACCGGGCGTTCAGTTTATGGATATCGCCCGCTGCCCTTCACTAATGCGGCCATTTGCTCCACCCTAGCGCCCTCTCCCGGGCTGCTGCCCACAGAAATAATCAGACATGCCCAAGCACCTGCTCATCGTCGAATCGCCCGCCAAGGCCAAGACGATCAACAAATACCTCGGCAAGGACTTCACCGTCCTGGCCTCGTATGGGCATGTGCGCGACCTGGTGCCGAAGGAAGGCGCGGTCGATCCGGACAACAACTTCGCGATGCGCTACGACCTCATCGAGAAGAACGAAAAGCACGTCGATGCCATCGTCAAGGCCGCCAAGGGCGCCGACGACATCTTCCTGGCGACCGACCCGGATCGCGAGGGTGAAGCGATCAGCTGGCATATCGCCGAGATCCTGAAGGAGCGCGGGCTGGTCAAGGACAAGCCGATGCAGCGGGTGGTCTTCACCGAGATCACCCCGCGGGCGATCAAGGAAGCCATGGGCCAGCCACGCGCCATCGCCAGCGATCTGGTCGATGCCCAGCAGGCGCGGCGCGCGCTGGACTACCTGGTCGGCTTCAACCTGTCCCCGGTGCTGTGGCGCAAGGTGCAGCGTGGCCTGTCCGCCGGCCGCGTGCAGAGCCCGGCACTGCGCATGATCGTCGAGCGCGAGGAAGAGATCGAAGCCTTCATCGCCCGTGAGTACTGGAGCATCGATGCCGCCTGCGCGCATCCCTCCCAGCCGTTCACCGCACGCCTGACCAAGCTGGACGGCAAGAAGTTCGAACAGTTCACCGTGACCGATGGCGACACCGCCGAAGCGGCACGCATGCGCATCCAGCAGGCGGCGCAGGGCGCCCTGCACGTCACCGATGTGGCCAGCAAGGAGCGCAAGCGCCGCCCGGCCCCGCCGTTCACCACCTCCACGCTGCAGCAAGAAGCCTCGCGCAAGCTTGGCTTCACCACGCGCAAGACCATGCAGGTCGCGCAGAAGCTGTACGAAGGCGTGGCCATCGGCGAGGAAGAAGGCACTGTCGGCCTGATCTCCTACATGCGTACCGACTCGGTCAACCTGTCCCAGGATGCGCTGGCCGAAATCCGCGACGTGATCGCCCGCGACTACGGCATCGCTTCGTTGCCGGACCAGCCCAATACCTACCAGACCAAGTCCAAGAACGCCCAGGAAGCGCATGAAGCGGTGCGCCCGACCTCGGCCCTGCGCACCCCGGCGCAGGTGGCACGCTTCCTCACCGACGACGAGCGCAAGCTGTACGAGCTGATCTGGAAGCGCGCGGTGGCCTGCCAGATGATCCCGGCCACGCTCAACACCGTGAGCGTGGACCTGTCGGCCGGCAGCGAACACGTGTTCCGCGCCAGCGGTACCACCGTGGTGGTGCCCGGCTTCCTGGCCGTGTACGAGGAAGGCAAGGACAACAAGAGCGCCGAGGACGACGACGAAGGCCGCAAGTTGCCGGCGATGAAGCCCGGCGACCGCGTGCCGCTCGAGCGCATCGTGGCCGACCAGCACTTCACCCAGCCGCCGCCGCGCTTCACCGAAGCGGCGCTGGTCAAGGCGCTGGAAGAGTACGGGATCGGTCGTCCCTCGACCTACGCCTCGATCATCCAGACCCTGCTGTTCCGCAAGTACGTGGAAATGGAAGGCCGCAGCTTCCGTCCCTCCGACGTGGGCCGGGCGGTCTCCAAGTTCCTGTCCAGCCACTTCACCCAGTACGTGGATTACGACTTCACCGCCAAGCTGGAAGACGAGCTCGATGCCGTCTCGCGCGGCGAGGAAGACTGGATCCCGCTGATGGCGCGTTTCTGGGACCCGTTCCACAAGCTGGTCGATGAAAAGAACGAATCGGTGGACCGCGCCGAGGCCAGTGGCGCGCGCGAGCTCGGCACCGACCCCAAGACCGGCAAGCCGGTCAGCGTGCGGCTGGGCCGCTTCGGGCCGTACGCGGCGATCGGCAGCACCGCCGAGGATGCCGAGGACAAGCCCAAGTTCGCCTCGCTGCGCCCGGGCCAGTCGATGCACACCATCTCCCTGGAAGACGCGCTGGAGCTGTTCCTGATGCCGCGCGCGCTCGGCCAGGACAAGGAGGAGGATGTCAGCGTGGGCATCGGCCGCTTCGGCCCGTTCGCCAAGCGCGGCAGCACCTATGCCTCGCTGAAGAAGGAAGACGACCCGTACACCATCGACCTGGCCCGCGCCGTGTTCCTGATCGAAGAGAAGGAAGAGATCGCGCGCAACCGGATCATCAAGGAGTTCGAGGGCAGCGACATCCAGGTGCTGAACGGCCGTTTCGGCCCGTACATCAGCGATGGCAGGATGAACGGCAAGATCCCCAAGGATCGCGAGCCGGCGTCGCTGACCCTGGCCGAGGTGCAGCAGCTGATGGAAGAGACCGGCAAGCCGGTGCGCAAGGGCTTTGGCAAGAAGGCCGCCAAGAAAGTGGTGGCCAAAAAGGCCCCGGCCAAGAAAGCCGCTTCCGAGACGGTCAAGAAGGCCGCCACCAAGAAAGCGGCGACCAAGAAGACCGCGGCCAAGAAGGCAGTGAAGAAGGCGGCCAAGAAGGCCCCGGCCAAGAAAGCCGTCAAGAAGGCGGTCAAGAAGGCGTCCTGACCCCTGCGCCGGCGTGCGGCGTGCGGCGCGCCCGCCGCCTCTGGCCCCCCGCGGCGTAGCGGGGGGATAATGCGCCCATGAACACATCCACCGTGGAAAACGCCCTGCCCGTGCTGCGCGCCGGCGGGGTCATCGCCTATCCGACCGAAGCGGTCTGGGGCCTGGGCTGTGATCCCAGCCACGAAGCGGCAGTGATGAAACTGCTGCAGCTCAAACAGCGCCCGGTCGAGAAAGGCATGATCCTGGTCGCCGCCGACCTCGCCCAGCTGCATGGCTGGGTCCGGATGGACGCCCTGCCCCCGGATCGTCGCGACGCGGTGCTGGCCAGCTGGCCGGGCGCCAACACCTGGATCCTGCCCGCCGGCGAACGCGCCCCGCGCTGGATCACCGGTGAGCACACCGGCATCGCGGTCCGGATCAGCGCCCACCCCTTGGTGGCGGCACTGTGCCGGGCCTGGGGCGGCCCGCTGGTGTCCACCAGCGCCAACCTGGCCGGGCAGCCGCCGGCCCGCACCCGTGCCGCGCTGGACCCGGCCCTGCTGCCGCTGCTGGATGGCCTG
>DJBL01000052.1:504-815 GCA_002435595.1 Stenotrophomonas maltophilia | reverse complement strand
TGCCGCTGCTGGATGGCCTGGTCGACGGGCACACCGGCGGGCTGGCCCAACCCACCCCGATCCGCGATGCGCTCAGTGGGCAGGTCCTGCGCACCTGAGCGGGCTTTTGCGCCGGTGCCGGCAAAGCCGCACACTGTGGCCATGCGCACATCGACCGCCCTGGGCCTGTCCCTGCTGCTCACCGCCAGCCTGCCGCTTGCCGCACAGGACAGCGGCAACGTCCGCGTGTATCGCTGCGTCGGCAGCAACGGCGCGGTGGCGCTGCAGGATGCGCCCTGCCGCGATGGCCGCCAGGAAGTGCGCGACATGCA
>DJBL01000052.1:0-294 GCA_002435595.1 Stenotrophomonas maltophilia | reverse complement strand
CCAGGAAGTGCGCGACATGCAACGCCCCCGGGATCCGCCGCCGCGCGTGGTGCGCAGCAATGCCGATCCGGTAGCCACGCCGGCGCCTGCGGCGGCCGAGCGCGAGGTCCGCCACGTGTACGTGCAACCGCCGCAGCCGTTGTTCGAATGCATGCGCGACGATGGCACCCGCTATACCAGCGACAGCGGCGAGGGTAATCCGCGCTGGGTGCCGGTCTGGACCAGTGTCTACCTGCCCTACGGCCGCGGTCCGCGCCCGCCCGGCGGCGGCGGCCGTCCACCGCCTTCCCAGTG
>DJBL01000048.1 GCA_002435595.1 Stenotrophomonas maltophilia | reverse complement strand
GCGCCGGCCGCGCCCGCCCAGCGCCTGGGCACCGGCCACGGGGCGCGCGAGACTTCGCGGGTACGCGATACCGCCTTCGAGCGCGCCAGCGTGTCGCCCACCCAGCAGGTGGAGGTGCGCTATGACAGCGCGCAGAACCTGCGCGCGCGCGGCATCCTGCCCGGCGCCACCCCGCGCGATGCCACCCCGCGTGCATTCCCCTCGCACTACGTGCCCGATCCGCCGCCGGCCGGGCGCTGGCGCTGACCGCCACGCACACACACGAAGGGCCGCATGCGCGGCCCCTCGTGTGTTTCATACGCCCGATGATGCTGCCGCGCTTACGCGGCTCCGGCCACCATCAGTGGAAATCCGGATAGTCCTTGCGCATGGCCTTTTCGAAGTCTTTCACCTCGGTTTCGGCGCGGTCGCGCGCCCAGCCATAGCGTTCCTGCAGACGGCCCGCCAGATACTCGGCATTGCCTTCGGCCACCTTGAAATCGTCGTCGGTCAGGTCGCCCCACTTGGCCTGCGCCTTGCCCTTGAGCTGCGTCCACTTGCCGGAAATGATGTCTTTGTTCATGGGTTCGCTTCCTTGATTGCAACGGCACCTTCGCCGCACGCACAGAATGCGGGGGCCGACGTTCAACCGCGGTCAAGCGCGGATGAAACGGATGCTCACCTGCTTGAATGGCGCATGAGAATGCCGCACACGAAAAAGGCCGGGAGATCCCGGCCTTTTCCGTTGCCAGCTGATCGCAGGGATCAGTTGGTCTTGGCGGCGTCTTCGACCTTCTCGCCAGCCTTCTGCACGTCCTTGCCAGCACCGGCAACGGTGTTGCAGCCGGACAGCATGGCCACCGAGAACATCGACAACAGCATCAGTGCAATAACACGCTTCATGGGGTTCTCCTGTTTGATCTACGTCGACACCGGCAATCCGGTCCCACCTGTCAGATGGGCCCGCCAGCGCGCCCTGCGCGCCGCGGCCCTTCTTCCTGATCGCGGTAACGTCGTGACTGTTTCCAGCACCGCCGCCGCGTGGATGCAATCTGGCGGCAGGGGCGTGCAGCGAATGTGAACGCACCGCGGCAGCGTTCAGCCACCCGCAGGGAAGCCGCGCGCGGCAGACCGGCGCTCAGTCGCGCATCAACGTGGATTTGCCGAACAGGCTCTCCACCAGGTCCACCGCCAGCACCGCGGTGCTGTTGCGGTTGTCCAGCAGCGGATTGAGCTCGACGATGTCCAGCGAGCCCATCCGGCCGGTGTCGGCGATCATCTCCATCACCAGCTGCGCCTCGCGATAGTTGACCCCGCCCGGCACGGTGGTGCCCACCCCGGGTGCGATGCTGGGGTCGAGGAAGTCCACGTCGAAACTGACATGCAGGTGGGTGTTGTCGTCGATGCCCTGCAGCGCCGCCTCCATCGTGCGCTTCATGCCCGCCTCGTCGATGTAGCGCATGTCATACACATCCACCTGGTGCTGCTTGATCAGGCGCTTTTCTTCCTGGTCCACCGAGCGGATGCCGATCTGGTGCACCTGCTGGGGGCGGATCGCCGGCGCGTCGCCGCCCAGCCGGGTCAGCGCATCCGGTCCCAGCCCGCACAGGCAGGCCACCGGCATGCCATGCACGTTGCCCGACGGCGTCACCTCGCTGGTGTTGAAGTCCGAGTGTGCGTCCAGCCACAGCACGCGCAGGGTCTTGCCCTGCTCGCGACACCAGCGCGCCACCGCCGTGATCGAGCCGATGCCCAGGCAGTGGTCGCCGCCGAGCATGATCGGCATGCGCCCGGCCTGCAGTTCGGCGTAGGTGGCGTCCATCAGCGCGCGGTTCCAGGCCACTACTTCGTCCAGGTGGCGGTAACCGTGCACCGGCGCGGTCCACGGGTTGCGCGGGCCGTCCAGGTTGCCCAGGTCGCGCACATCCACGCCGCGCGCCGCCAGCGCCTCGGACAGACCGGCGATGCGCAGCGCATCCGGCCCCAGGCCCGCACCGCGATGGCCGGCCCCGATGTCGGTGGGAACGCCGATCAGGGAAACGGGGGGATACGTGGCCATGGATGCCTCCTGCAGATGCGGAAAAAGAGAGACAGTCTAGCCAGCCCGGTGCGGGGCCACTCGCGGCGGTGCAGCAGGCTGGCGACGCTGACCGCCTGCGGCGTTGGCTGACCGTCCGCGTCGCATCGCGACGCACCGGGAAACCCTTGTGTGTCAACGATTTGACGCATTCGAAAGCACGTACGCGGTTCATCCTGCGTTATCCGTGAAGGCAAAAATTACGTGCTACATTTCACACTTCGACGCAGTACTGATTGACTAATCCAGCCGGATTGGTCGCTTTTCGTTGTGTGCCAGGGGGCAGTAGGTGCAGCGCAGTACCATTCACCAGATCGTTCGCAGTGCCAGCGGCGAGAGCCCGCCGGCGCGACAGTTGCACGACATCGACGGCATCAACGCCGTGTTCGGCCAAAGCCGCGAACGCGAGCGTGGCCTGAGCCTGCTGATGCTCTCCACCGCCGACGGCCGCGCCGTCGCCGAGAGCTCGTCGCTGGACGTGGACGGGCGGCGCCTGGCCGCGATGGCCAACTCCTTCCTCACCCTGGGCGAGACCGTCTCGCGCGAGCTGTCGCTGAGTGAAGCCGACTACGCCACCATCTGCACCCGCCAGGGCAACGTGGTGTTGATCCGCATCCAGGGCGACAAGCCCCTCACCCTCACCGCCGTGGCCGGCCACGACCTCAACATGGCCGTGCTGCTGTTCCATGCACGCGAGTGCGCCAGCCGCCTGCACGCCGTGCTGCGCCCGCGCGCGGACTGAGCGCCCCGCTTTCCGTAGTGCCTTCGAGCAGGCCGTCGGCCTGTCTTTTCTCTGTCTGAAACACAAGGATTTCCGTGTCCAACCTCAATCTGGAAAAGCTCAACTCGGTCGCTGGCTTCGTCGGCGCCGCCCTGGTCGACAGTGACAGCGGCATGGCCCTGGCCACCGTCGGTGGCGGCAGCATCAACCTGGAACTGGCCGCCGCCGGCAACACCGACGTGGTCCGTACCAAGCGCCGCGTGGCCGAACAGCTGGGCCTGGCCGACAGCATCGAAGACATCCTGATCAGCCTGGGTACCCAGTACCACCTGATCCGTCCGCTGGAGAGCAACCCGGTGCTGTTCCTGTACGTCATCATGGACCGCGCCAAGGCCAACCTGGCGATGTCGCGGCATGAACTGAAGGCCTTCGAGAAGACGCTGGACTTCAGCTGATCGCACCATGTCCGGCGTGGCCCAGGCCGCGCCGGACGTTCGCGCCGGGCCCTGCGCGCCGTTGAGCGCTGGCTGGCCGCACCGTGGCAATCCCCCCAATGAAAACCCCCATTCGTTCCTTCCAGATCGCCGCAACCGGCCTGGACGTGCTGCATCACACCCGCCTCAAGCTGGCCAGCTCGCTGCTGCTGGCCGAGCGCATGGACGTGGCCCTGCAGGACTGGTCCGGCCAGCCGGTGGACCTGCTGGTGATCGGGCTGGACCACCCCGCCAGCGCCGACGCGCTGGCCCGCGCGCGCGCGCTCGGCATATCCACCCTGTCGATCAGCCGACGCGTGTCGGCCATCGCGCACGGCGCGCTGCCGCATGGCGCCACCGTGCGCGACATCAACGAACAGCTCTCCGCGTTGCTGCTGGCCACGCCCGACGCCGCCGATGCGGTGCAGGGCACGCCGCTGCTGATGCAGCTGGCCCGGCACGATGCCCAACCGGCCGGCATGCACCTGCTGCAGCGCGGTGCGATGACGCTGCTGGTCGACCCGGCCACGCGCAGCATCGCCCTGCCCCTGGCCACGTCGCTGGCCGAGGTGGCCGCCCAGCTCGATGACAGCACCTGGTCGCTCACCGCGATCGATGCCGACACCTTCCAGCACCAGTACGCGTACCGCCTGCCGCAGCGACATTCCTTCGAAGCACTGTTTTTCTGCATCGCCCGGCATCGGCCGGAGCTGATGCCGGCGCCGGCCGCGCAGGCCTCGCTGCAGCTGCGCCAGTGGCCCGACCTCAGCGCCGACGACGTGCCCGGCCCCTGGCTGCTGGCCATCGCCCGCCTGCACGCGCGGCCCTGGCGCGCCACCGCGCTGGCCAACGCCTGCCGGATCCCGCAGGACGCCGCGCAGAGCCTGTTTTCCGCCGCGATGGCCAGCGGCCTCGCCTTGACCCAGGATGCCCCCGTGACCCCGAGCCCACGCCGCGAAACGCCGACCGACTCGCGCTTCTTCTCGTGGGTGGCGCGGCGCTTCGGCCTCACCCTCTTCGCGGGAGCGGCATCATGAGCCTGCCGGCCAACAAGCTGGTGTTCGTCGGTGGCATGGGCGCGGGCAAGACCACTGCGGTGCGCGCCATCTCCGACGTGGAACCGGTCAGCACTGAAATGCCGTTGAGCGAAGACGCCTACGGTGACAAGGTGGAGACCACCGTCGCGCTGGACTACAGCTCGATCGAGCTGGACGACGGCGAGCTGCTGCACGTCTACGGCGTGCCCGGCCAGCGCTATTTGGACTTCATGTGGCCGATGGTCTGCGACGGCGCACTCGGCGTGATCGTGCTGGTCAGCGCCCGCCAGCCCGACCCGATCGCCTCCACGGTGGAACTGCTGCAGGAGTTTTCGCGGATCGCGCCGCAGGCCAGCCTGGCGGTGGGCATCACCCGCACCGATGAGTTCCCCGAGCTGTTGATCCCCGACGTGCGCCAGGCGCTGCTCGATGCCGGCTTCCGCCTGCCGGTGATGCGCGTGGATGCGCGCTCGGCCACGCAGGTAACGTTCCTGGTGAAGTCGCTGTTGTCCTATCGGTTTGCCGAGACGCAGTAGGGCGTCGCGCGCAAGGCAGACGCTGGCCGCGGTCTGTCAACGGCAGCCCGATGCGCCTGCGTTGGGCGTCCCGCGATTCTCATCCGGGCAGCCGCATCGGCCTCCATCGAACGCGGCCAGTGGTGCATGCTCCGCGGCGGGTTGGCATGCTAGGGTAGACATGAACGTCGAGAGAAGAACCGGAGCGCTGGCATGCCCCTCGGATTGCTTGAACCTTGCCAACGCAGGACGTTGCCACTGCTCCTGCTGATAGCGACTGCCCTGGCCGCATGCACGGGAGCCAGGATGAATCCGGTCTACGCACAGGCGATGGTCGAGCCTGTCAGTGTTGAAAAGCGCTCGGATACTGAAATTTCCGTTCGCTACAAGGTTCGCCCTGAAAGCAGCCACTACGCCGGAGGCGTGGACTATGAGCGTGTCGGCGATGCGCTTCGCATCGTGATCCGTCGCTGCACAGTGGGGTCGCCCTGCGAGCCGATGGCGAAATCTGTCATTCCCTTGGACGATACCTGGCAGGCGGAAGTGCACCTCCCCTTTGATGGCGCGCGCGTCGTCATGGTGCATGCCGATGGCGAGACGCAGATATACCCCTGATTGCGCCGCGCACCGGCGAGGCACCGATCCCCGGTCAAGCGCCACGCGTCATTCACCGCGCTGTTTCAGGTACCGCGCAGGCAAGGCCCGGTGCACACCGGCCACAGACGCATGCTCGAGCGGGGACAGGAAAGCACAAAAAAACCCGCCATTGCGGCGGGTTGATTGTGCAGCGCGGACATCCGTGGATGCCCGCGGAGCGGAGAATGGTGCCGCTTATCCGAATCGAACGGATGACCTACTGTTTACAAGACAGTTGCTCTACCAACTGAGCTA
>DJBL01000046.1 GCA_002435595.1 Stenotrophomonas maltophilia | reverse complement strand
CAGTTGGGGCGAGCGCAACACGGCCGCGATCTGCCACCCGGTCAGCCGTGCCCTGCCCGCCGTGGCCCGGCGCTGGCTGTGCATGCCGGCCGACGGCCTGCCCGGCGACCGCGACATGCCGCGCGTGCAGGGGCCTGCCTTTGGCGCCTCGCAGCGCATGGTGGTGTCGCCCGGGCACGAAGCCGACGGCATCATCCAGATGCCCGGCGGCCAGAGCGGTCACCCCTTGTCACCGTTCTGGGGCGCAGGGCACCAGGACTGGGTCAACGGCACGCCGACACCGTTCCTGCCAGGCACGACGGTGCATACGCTCAGGTTGCTGCCGACGCGGGAATGACGGTCGATGGACGGTGACGGAGCAGCCGGGCACCGGTCGGCTCCACCGCGACGCGGGTACCGACCTTGGGTCGGTACCCGCCGCCTTCAACGTCGGTTGCGTTCGATCAGGTTCAACAGCGGGCCGGTCATGGCCGTGGTCACCAACGCCATGATCACCAGCACCGCGAACAGGCGGTCGCCGAGCAGGCCCAGTTCGTAGCCCAGGTTGAGCACGATCAGTTCCATCAGGCCACGGGTGTTCATCAGCGCCCCCAGGCGCCACGCCTCGCGGGTTTCCAGGCCGGCGCTGCGCGCGGCGCTGAAGGTGCCCAGCAGCTTGCCCACCGTGGCCACCGCGATCACCGCCAGGCACAGCACGATGTCGCTGGTCTGCAGCGCGTCGGCGCGCATGCGCAGACCGGTCATGGCAAAGAACAGGGGCAGCAGCAGGGTCACCGCGAAGGGTTCGACGCGGGCGATCAACAGCGTACGCAACGGCACGTTGGAGGACACCGCCACGCCGGCGGCGAAGGCACCGAACAGGGCATGGATGCCGAGTACTTCAGTGACCAGCGCGCTGCCCAGCGACAGCAGCAGCACGCCCAGCAGCCAGCGCCCCTCGCTGCCGGGCTGGACCTGCTGGCGGGCGAACCACGGCTTGACCAGGCCCAGCATCAGCGCGATGAAGGCCACCACGCACAACAGGTTGATGCTGGCCGGCACCCAGCCGGTGGCCTGCGCGGCCGCCACGATCAGTGCCAGCAGACACCACGCGGTGGCATCGCCCAACGCCGCGCAGGCGATGGCGGTCTGCCCCAGCGGGGTGTGGGTGATGCCGCGGTCGGCAAGGATGCGCAGCAGCACCGGGAAGGCGGTGATGCTCATCGACACGCCCACGAACAGCGCGAAGGCGGTGAAGCCCACGCCCTGCGGTCCGTGTTCGGGGAACAGCCAGATCGCCAGCAGCACGCCCAGCACGAACGGCACTGCGATGCCGGCGTGGCTGACGGTGAAGGCGAACCGGCGACGGCCTCGCAATGCGCCCAGGTCCAGCTCTGCGCCGGCCACCAGCAGGAACATCAGCACGCCCAGTTGGCTGAGCATGCCCAGCGGCCCCAGCGAGCTGGCCGGGAACAACGCGCCGTGCAGGCCCGGCAGCAGGCTGCCCAGCACCAGCGGCCCCATCATCAGCCCGGCCGCCATTTCGCCGATCACCGCCGGCTGGCCCAGCCGGCGCAGCAGGGCCCCGGCTCCCTTGGCCACCACCAGCAGCACCAGCAGCTGCAGCAGGAACAGCCCCAGCGGCGAGGCCAGGTGGTGGGCCCAATCCGCGCCCACCACCGCCTCGGCCCTGGCCGCCACGGTGGGCAGCGACGGGCCGGCATAACGGGCCAGCAACAGCCCCACCAGCAGTGGAATGCCGGCCCACGCCAGGTAATGCCACCCCCATTTCATCCGCGGCACGGTGCCTCCGCCATGTGCGTCCATGAACATTCCCCAATGTGCAGGCGCCGATGATACGGGCAACGACACCGCCGAGACCACCGCGCCACCGGCTCAGGCCAGCGCCTGCTCGTGCACGCCGGCCACCGCGCGGCCGGACGGATCGGCCATGCTGGCGAAGCTGGCATCCCAGGCGATCGCCGCCGGCGAGGAGCAGGCGATCGACTTGCCGCCGGGCACGGTCTCGGCCGCGGCCTGGGTCGGGAAGTACTGCTCGAACACGTGGCGGTAGTAATACGCTTCCTTGGTCTGCGGTGGGTTGTGCACGAAGCGCTTGTCGGCCGCGGCCATCACCCGGTCGCTGATCTGCGCCTCGGCATGCGCCTTCAGCCCGTCGATCCAGCCGTAGCCGACGCCGTCGCTGAACTGCTCTTTCTGCCGCCACAGGATCGACTCGGGCAGGTAGCCCTCGAATGCCTCGCGCAGCACCGCCTTTTCGATCCGGCGTGCGCCCTGCGGCCCCTGCCCGACCATCTTGTGTTTGGCGTCGATGCGCATGGCCACGTCGAGGAATTCGCGGTCCAGGAATGGCACGCGCGGCTCCACGCCCCAGGCCATCATCGACTTGTTGGCGCGCAGGCAGTCGTAGTTGTTGAGCGCGTCGAGCTTGCGCACCAGCTCTTCATGGAACTCGCGCGCGTTGGGCGCCTTGTGGAAGTAAAGGTAGCCGCCGAAGATCTCGTCGCTGCCCTCGCCGGACAGCACCATCTTCACCCCCATCGCCTTGATCCGGCGCGCCAGCAGGAACATCGGGGTGGAGGCGCGGATGGTGGTCACATCGTAGGTTTCCACGTGGCGGATCACCTCCGGCAACGCGTCCAGGCCTTCTTCGAAGGTGTATTCGAAGCCGTGGTGGACCGTGCCCAGCGCTTCGGCGGCGATCGCCGCGGCGGCCAGGTCGGGCGAACCCTTCAGGCCGATCGCGAACGAATGCAGGCGCGGCCACCAGGCCTCGCTCTGGTCGCCATCCTCGATGCGGTGCCGTGCGTAGCGCGCGGCCACGGCGGCCACCAGCGAGGAATCCAGGCCGCCGGAGAGCAGCACCCCGTAAGGCACGTCGGTCATCAGCTGGCGGTGCACCGCACGCTCGAAGGCTTCGCGCAGTTCGACCCGGTCGGCCTCCACGCCTTCGACCGCGTCGTACTCGCGCCACGGGCGCTGGTAGTAACGGGTGAGCGTGTCGGTAGCGCTGTCATACCAGTGGCCCGGCGGGAACTGCGCGGCGTCGGCACAGATATCCACCAGCGACTTCAGCTCGGAGGCCACCACCAGGCGGCCGTCCTTGTCGTGGCCCCAGTACAGCGGCACCACCCCGATCGGGTCGCGCGCGATCAGCACCCGCTGCTGGTCGCGGTCCCACAGCGCGAAGGCGAAGATGCCGTTGAGGCGGTTGAGGAACGACGCCGGGCTGTCTTCACGGTACAGCGCGTTGATCACCTCGCAGTCCGAGCCGGTCTGGAAGGCGTAGGGCTGGGCCAGTTCGGCCTTCAGTTCGCGGTGGTTGTAGATCTCGCCGTTGACCGCCAGCGCCAGCTGGCCGTCCTGCGACAGCAGCGGCTGGGAGCCACCGGCCGGGTCGACGATGGCCAGCCGCTCGTGGACCAGGATCGCACCGGCATCCACGTACACCCCGCTCCAGTCCGGGCCCCGATGGCGCTGGCGTTGGGACAGATCCAGCGCGTGGCGGCGCAGGGCCGGGAGGTCGTCACCGGCCTGCAGGCCGAAAATACCGAAGATCGAACACATGGGAACAGCTCCTGATGATGGGGGAATACACGTGGTGCATGCGTTCGAGCGGCCATAAAAAAAACCCGCATCGACCGATGCGGGTTTTCTGGAATCCGGGCGTGTTGCTGGTTCTAGCCCTGGTCGCAGTCCCGCATCGGCCGCGCACGATTATTCGCGCGCAGATTATTGCGGTTGGTATTGACGACGGCGGTGGCCAGGAGCGAGGACATGGATCGACCGTAACCGGGATTTGCCGGCCATGCAACAGTTGCGATGGCAACGATCGGCGGGGGCGTTCAGCGGCCACGCCGTCGCGCTGCCGGATAATCGCCAGCCCCCTGCAGGACCTCACGGATGACCCCCTCCCCACGCCGCCCGCTGCTGTATGCCGCCCTCCTGGTCCTGGCCGGCTGTGCCAGCACCCCCACCCGCCCGCCCAGCGACACCGAGCGGCAGGCGCTGGCCGCCGCCGCCGATGGCCGCTTCGACTCGGCCATCCGCGTGGCCCGGATGTACCAGGGCTGGAATGACCCGCGCGCCCTGGCGTGGTATGCGCGCGCCGCCGCCACCACCCCGCGCACCCACCACAGCACCAGCGCCGAGGAGACCCTGGGCACGATCCTCGAACGCGGCCGGCTGGACAGCAGCGAGACGCCGCAGAAGCCGGCCGACGTGGTGCTCAGGCCATCGCCGCGCAAGGCCTTCCGCTGGTACCACAGCGCCGCCTACCACGGCTCGCCGTATGCCATGGACGACCTGGAGAAATGGTACGAGCGCCGCGGTGACATGACCGGCGCGCTGCGCTGGCGGCTGCGCTCGGCGGTCTACCTGCGCGAGCTGTACAAGCTGCAGCCGCTGCGCGCGGCGACGTCCGGCTCGGCCAGGCCGGGCAGCCCGGTCGCGCCCG
>DJBL01000083.1 GCA_002435595.1 Stenotrophomonas maltophilia | reverse complement strand
CGATCTGCGCGTCGTCGATCTGCGCGGCCTGGGTGGCGGCCGGACGGCCGCTGGACGGGCTGGCCGGCAGGCGCCCCACCAGGCTGTCCATGTCGCTGGCCGGACGTGCCGGCGCGGCACTGGCCACGCTGGCCGCGGCGCGACGCTCGCGTCGGGACGGCTTGTCGGCCAGCAGGTTGCCTTCGCCCGGGGTCAGCGCGCGCACTTCCACGTTGCCGGTGCCGCGCTGGGTGATGCCCAGGCGCACGGCGGCGGCGTAGCTGAGGTCCACGACCCGGCCGTCATGGAACGGGCCGCGATCGTTGACCCGCACGATCACCGACTCGCCGTTGTCCAGGTTGGTCACCCGGGCAAAACTCGGCAGCGGCAGGGTCTTGTGTGCGGCGGTGAAGGCGTACATGTCATACACCTCGCGGTTGGAGGTAAGCCGACCGTGGAACTTGGCACCGTAGTACGAGGCGGTGCCCTTCTCGGCATAGCCGCTGGTCTTGTCCAGCACCTGGTACTGCTTGCCCAGCACGACATACGGCGATTTGTTGCCCACCGGCGAGCGCGGCAGGTCGACCACCTCCGGCTCGGGGATGCAGGCCACGTTGGGGATGTAGCTGGGCGTGCTGTCGTTGACCCCGGGCTTGTACAGGCCGCCGGCGCGGTAGTCGCCCCGGGTGCTGGGGTCTTCGGTGGCTGCCTTGTAGGGCGAGCCCTCCGGGCAATGCGCCGGACGCCCGCCCTTGCCCTGCACCAGCGTGCCGCTGCCGGGCTTGGCGCTGCCGGCGCTGGCCGGCTTCTTGGGCGCGCTGCTGCAGGCGGCAAGCGCCAGGATCAACAGACCGGGGACCAGCCATCTGCAACGTGCGCGTGCGTTCATGCCGGCGGCAGCTCCTTGCCGGCGATGGCCTCGGACAGCTGGTACACGGCCATCGCGTACATTTTGGAGAGGTTGTAGCGGGTAATGGCGTAGTAGTTCTGGAAGCCCAGCCAGTACTGCCTGCCGGCGCTGCCTTCCAGGGTGATCGGGGTGGCGGTCAGCCCTGGCGGTACCGGCACGCTGGGCTGGTAGCCGCGCTGGGCCAGGTCGGACAGGGTCCAGGTGGGGGCCCATTCGGTGGGATTGAACGCCTCGCGGCCTGCGGCCAGCGTGGCCGGCACCGCGACCGGACCGCCTCGCACCCAGCCGCCTTTCTTGACGAAGTAATTGGCGATCGAGGAGAACACGTCGTCGTAGCTGTTGAACAGGTCGCGGCGGCCATCGCCGTTGCCATCCACCGCGAAATCCAGGTAGCTGGAGGGCATGAACTGCCCCATGCCCATCGCGCCGGCGTAGCTGCCCTTGATCGTGGTGATGTCCAGCTTCTCGTCGCGGGTCAGCGCGAACAGGCGGGCCAGTTCATCGCGGAAATACAGTTCGCGGCGGACCTCGCGCTCAAGCTTGGCCGGATCGCCGCTGCGCGGATAGTTGAAGGCCAGCGTGTACAGCGCATCGAGCACCCGGTAACTGCCGGCGTTGCGGCCGTAGCTGGTTTCCACCCCGATGATGGCCACGATCACCTCGGCCGGCACCCCGGTGCGCTGCTGCACACGGGCCAGCTCGTCGCGGTGTTCGTCCAGGAACCTGCGCCCGCCGTCGATCCGCGCCTGGCTGATGAACATCGGCCGGTATTCATTCCACGGCTTGACCCGTTCGGCCGGGCGCGACATCGCGGCGATGATCGGATCGCGCACCTGCGCCTGGGCCAGGGTGGCCTCGATCTGTGCGGCGGGAATGCCATAGCGCCTGGCGGTATCGCGCACGAAGTTGGCGCGGGCGACCTCGAACGGTACCGGGGTCAGATCGACCGGCGCGGCGCTGGACGCCGTCGCTTCCGGTGCCGCCTCGGCAGGACCCTGGGCGGCGTTGACCGGCTTGTTGGGCGCACCCGAGGCCTGCGGCGTCGGTGACGGGGAAGGCGGCTGGGTCGCGCAAGCGACCAAACCGAGCGTGAGCATGCAGGCCAGGGAGCGTCGGATCATCGCGGCAGGTTAGCAGGTCAAGGATGAATTAAAACCCCTAAGACCATGAATCACAACGATTTGCCTGCGCGGCGGGACAATCGTTAAGACCGTGTCCAGATTGACGCTGCCACGCGCCCCATTCAGCCGGCATGCCGACAATGCCGGCGCCCGCTGCCATCGCAGCGGCTGTCAGCGCGGCATCGGCCGGATCCGGCGCGCGTTAAGGTTTGCCGGTTGCGCCCCCATCCCCATGGACGCAACCGGCCAAACCGACCAGGTCGGTACCTGCGCAGCGTGCAACTCCCCAGCGCACGCCGCGCTCCTTGTACCCGTGAGGTCAACTACGCCCCGTCAAGCTCCCCAGATGCTGCGCTTGGCTCACGGCACCCTGCTGACGGGCCGCCATTGTGCAGGCCGTTTACGACAAGTCCATTGATCAGGATCAAGCGACGTCATATGTGTGCGCCACATCTCACTTTTGCGCCACTTTCTTGACGATACCTGCACCAAACACGACAGCAGATGACGCCGATTCCGCAATTCAGCCGTCCACTACGCCGCGACCGGCAGCGGGCCGCGGCGCTGCCGGCCGTGGATCGGCTGCCTGCCGCGCACGGCCATCACCAGGCCGAATCCGGCCAGCAACGACACCGCCGAGGTGCCGCCATAGCTGATCAGCGGCATCGGCACCCCCACCACCGGCAGCAACCCGGAGATCATTCCGCCGTTGACCAGCACATAGACGAAAAACACCAGCCCGGTGGTGCCGGCCAGCAGCCGCGCGTAACCGCAGCGCGTGCCGGCGGCAATCCACAGGCAGCGCGCGATGACGAACAGGAACAGGCTCAGCACGGCCACCACCCCGACCCAGCCAAACTCTTCGGCCAGCACCGAGAACGCGAAGTCGGTGGTGTACTCGGGCAGGAAATCCAGCGCGGCCTGGGTGCCCTGCCCCCAGCCTTTGCCGTGCATGCCGCCCGAACCGATGGCGATGCGTGACTGGATGATGTTCCAGCCGGTGCCCAGCGGATCGTTTTCCGGATACAGGAAGGTCAGCACGCGGTCCTTCTGGTACTGCCGCAGCAGCCCGAACCAGGCCAGCGGTGCAGCGACCGCGACCCCGCCCAGGGCCAGCGCCACCCAGCCCCAGTGCAGGCCGGCCAGCAGCAGCGCGAACATCCCGCTGGCGGTGACCAGCGTGGCCGTGCCCAGGTTGGGTTGCAGCAGGATCAACGCCGCCGGCAGCCCGATCAGCAGCGCGGCCACCAGCACCACCGTCGGCCGTGGCGGCAGGGCCTGCCGGTGCAGGTACCAGGCCATCATCATCGGCAGGCTGAGTTTGAGCAGCTCGGAGGGCTGCAGATAGAACACGCCAAGGTTCAACCAGCGCTGCCCGTATTTGCCCGTGCCCACCACATACACCGCCACCAGCGGCAGCAGCGAGACCGCATAGACCCACGGTGACCACGCGCGCAGCTGCAGCACAGGCAATCGCGACAGTCCCCACATCGCCGCCAGGCCCGCTGCGTAGCGCGCCGCCTGGGCCTGCACCGGGCCTGCCACGCTATGCAGTACCGCCAGGCTGGCCAGCATCAACAGGCACAACGCGACCAGCAGCGGCAGATCCAGCGAACGCAGGCAGAAATGGAACGCGGCGCGGACGCGCTGCAGGTGGTCGAGCATGCGGGCGACTCCGGGTAGTTCGCCACGCACGGCAGACGGCGACACGGCAAGAGAACGCGGACCCTGGCGGCCCGGCACAAGCGCACGACCGTAGCATGCAGCCCCGCGCGCAACCTGAGCCTGGCCCCACCCCACCGGCGCTGCCGCCAAACGTGGGCCGGCGCGCCTGCAGCGGGACTGCCGCAATCAGCGCCTGGAGGACGGGCAGCGCGGCGGCGCCCTGCGCGTCGCGCTAGCCGTAGCCGCCGTGGACCGGCTGGTGGCTGCGCGCGGCCATCACCAGCCCGAAGCCGGCCAGCAGCGACACCGCCGAGGTACCGCCGTAGCTGATCAGCGGCATCGGCACGCCCACCACCGGCAACAGGCCGGAGATCATCCCGCCATTGACCAGCACATAGACGAAGAAGGCCAACCCGGTCGCGCCGGCCAGCAGGCGCGAGTAAGAATCGCGCGACTGCGAGGCAATCCACAGGCAGCGCCCGATCACCACCAGGTACAGCACCAGCACCGTGGCCACGCCAAGCCAGCCGAACTCCTCGCTGAGCACGGAGAACGCAAAATCGGTGGTCTGCTCGGGAATGAAGTTCAGGTGCGACTGCGAGCCCTGCCCCCAGCCCTTGCCATCGAAGCCACCGGAGCCGATCGCGATCTTGGACTGGATGATGTTCCAGCCGGCGCCAAGCGCGTCCATCTCCGGGTCCAGGAACATCATGATGCGGTCCTTCTGATACGGCCGCAGCAGCCAGATCCAGGCCACCGGCGCGGCCGCGGCCACGCCGCCGACCGCCACGCCCACCCACCACCACGGCAACCCGGCCAGCAGCAGCACGAACGCGCCACTGGCAGCGATCAGCACGCCGGTGCCGAAGTCCGGCTGCAGCATCACCAGGCCGGTCGGTACGCCGATGATCACCGCGCTCACCATCACCGTGGACAACCGCGGGGGCAGCGGCATCCGGTGCAGGTACCAGGCCACCATCATCGGCAGGCTGACCTTGAGCAGCTCGGCCGGCTGCAGGTAGAACAGTTTCAGGTCCAGCCACTGCCGGCCGTACTTGCCGGTACCCAGCACGAACACCGCCAGCAGCGGGATCATCGAGATCGCATAGATCAGCGGCGTGGCCGAGCGGATGCGCAGGATCGAGGCGCGCGAGATGGCCCACATCGCGCCCAGTCCGACCACGAAGCGCGCGCCCTGGGCAAACACCAGCCCGTCACCGCCGGCACTCTTGAGCACCGCCAGGCCGATCAGCATCAACGCGCCCAGGGCCAGGCACAGTACCCAGTCCAGCGAGCTGCAGAAGCGCACGACCATGTCGGTCGCCCAGCGCAGGAACACCTTCATCGGGCACGCTCCGGCGCCGTGGGCGCAGTCGGTGGGGGCGTGGCGGCCGGCACCGGCGCGCCCGGTGCGGGCAGCGGGGCAGGCGCCGGGACGCTCGGCAGGCCGACCACGATCGGCAGGGACTCCAGCGCCGCCGCGGCCGCATCGCCGGCGGCGCGTGCATTGCTGTCGCTGCCCTCGAAGGCGGTGATGCCGATGGCGGTGGTGCCACGTTCGCTGTCCAGCGGCTCCAGGCCGTCGGGCATCTTGCCCAGCAGCCACGCATCAAACAGCTTGCGCGCTATCGGCGCGGCGGCCGAACCACCGTAGCCGCCGCCTTCCACCGCGATCGCCACCGCGATGACCGGGTTCTCGGCCGGGGCGAAGCCCACGAACAGCGAGCGGTGGCGCAGGTGCATGGGCAGGCTCTTGGGATTGACCGCCGCGGTGCCGCGGCGACTGATCACCTGCGCGGTACCGGTCTTGCCGGCGATCGTGTACGGCGCACCGGCGGCGGCGCGGGCGCCACTGCCCCCGGGGCGCATGGTGCCCATCATGCCTTCGCGCACGGCCTGCAGGTTGCTCGCGCTGGGGCTGACCGGCTTGGTCTCGCCGGCCGGCACCGCCGTCCAGTCCGCATCGAAGCCGGCACGCTGCTGCATCACCAGGTGCGGGGTGCGCAGCTGCCCATTGCCGATCCCCGAGACGCCATGGACCAGCTGCAGCGGGGTGACCTTCCAGTCGCCCTGGCCGATGCTCACGTTGACCGTGTCGCCGGGATACCAGCGCTCCTTGCGGGTCTTGTACTTGTGCTGCGGCGAGGGCAGGATCCCGCCGATCTCGCCGGTCAGGTCGATCCCGGTCGGCTCACCGAAGCCGTAATAGCCCATGTAGTGGTCGAACCGCTCGATGCCCATGTCCAGGGCCAGCTTGTAGTAGTACGTGTTGACCGACTGGGTGATCGACTTGCGCAGGTCGGTCCAGCCGTGGCCACCACGGTTGGCGTCGCCCCAGCCGCGCGAGGTGCCCGGCAGGTAGAACATGCCGGTGGACAGGATCCTGTCCTCCGGTTTGCGCGTGCCGCTATCCAGCCCGGCCAGGCCGATCAGTGGCTTGATGGTCGAGCCCGGCGCCACCCCGCCCAGCACCAGGCGATTGAACTGGGGCCGCGAAGGATTGCTGTTGAGCGCCTGGAAATCGGCATGCGAAATGCCGTTGACGAACAGGTTCGGGTCGTAGGACGGCAGGCTGACCATGGCCAGGATCTCGCCGGTACGCGGGTCCATCGCCACCGCCGCGCCTTCGAACTCGCCGAAGGCCGCCACCATCGCCCGTTGCAGGTCCGCGTCGATGGACAGCCGCAGGTCGCTGCCCGATTGCGCCGCGACCCGCCCGATGGTGCGGATCGCACGCCCCTGCACGTTGGTCTCCACCTGCTCGTAGCCGACCTTGCCGCGCAGCTGGGGCTCGTAATAGCGCTCCAGCCCGGATTTGCCTATATGGGTCAGCGCGGCGTTGCCTTCGCCGAGGATCTCCAGGTCCTTGTCGTCGACCCGGCCGACGTAGCCGATGATGTGCGCGAACAGGTCACCATAGGGGTAGCGCCGGGTCAGGTAGGGTTCCAGCTCCACGCCGGGATAGCGCCAGCGGTCCACGGCAAAGCGCGCCATCTCCTCGTCGCTGACACGCAGCTTGAGGGTGACCGGCAGGAACTTGCGGCGGGCCTTGCGCGACTTGTTGAAGGTTTCGATGTCCTCGGGGGTGAGCGCGAGGATCTTCGCCAGCCCGGCCAGGGTGGCGTCCATGTCCTTGACCTTGTCCGGGGTGATGTCCAGCCGGAACGCGGGCACGTTCTCGGCGAGCAGGCGCCCGTTGCGGTCGTAGATCATGCCGCGCCCGGGCACCACCGGCCGCGGTTTGATGCGGTTGGCTTCCGAGCGGGTGGCGTAGATGTCGTGATCGAGCACCTGCAGCTTGAAGTACCAGCCGCCCAGCCCCAGCAGGCAGACCAGCACGCCGAGGAAGCCCAGCGCGGCGCGGCGCCGGAACTGCTCGGCTTCGGCATGGGGGTTCTTGGCCTGGCGGCGCACGTACATGTCAGCGACCGCGACGCCCGAAACGGACCGCATCGAGCAGCACGAACAGCAACGGCCACAGCCCCATGCCCAGCAGCGGGGCCCACCAGTACGACCACGGCAGGGTCGGTTCGCCGACCACGATGTGGACCACCGCGCTGACGATGCGATCGTTGAACAGCAGCCCGCCGATGGCCAGCATCTGCTGGGACATCGGGAAGAAGCGGATCCGCGCGCGGAAGCGCTGCAGGATGAAGGTCAGCATGACCAGGCGTAGCGCCTGCTCGCCCAGCACCCCGCCGTAGAGCAGGTCGGCGACCACGCCACTGACAAAGGCGATGCCCAGCCCGACCCGATCGGGGGCCTCGATCACCCAGTAGGCCAGCACCAGCGCCAGCCAATACGGGCGCAGCGGCTGCAACAGCGCCGGCAACGGCAGCAGGCCCAGCAGCAATGCCACCACCACGCTGACCGGCAGCACCCACGGTTTGTCGCGCAGGCGGCTCATCGTTGTTCCTCCGGCGGCACTGCGCCGGTGTCGGCAGGGGCGGCCGTGGCCGGCGGTGTGGCTGGCGCCGGCGATGGCTGC
>DJBL01000084.1 GCA_002435595.1 Stenotrophomonas maltophilia | reverse complement strand
CGCCCCGGCAACGCCGGCCAAGCCGGCTGGCAGCCGTCTCGCTCCGCCCGCCGCCGCACCCGCCAAGCCGGCTGCGTCCGGTACGCCGCAGAAGGGGGCCGCATGAGCCAGAAGATCAATCTCAAAGAGCTGGACTTCAACAACATCGGCAATTGGCCGCAGAAGGCCAAGGTGGTGTTCTGCGTGCTGCTGTCGGCCCTGATCGTGGTGCTGGCCTGGTTCCTGTTGATCAGCGGCAAGCGTGAAGAGCTGCAGGGCCTGGAGCAGACCGAGGTCGGCCTGCGTGCCGAGTTCGAGAAGCAGCAGGGGCGTGCGGTCAACCTGGAGCCGCTCAAGCAGCAGCTGACCCAGATGGAGCAGGTGCTGCAGCAGATGCTGCGCCAGCTGCCCAGCAAGACCGAGATGCCGGACCTGATCATCGACATCTCGCAGACCGCGTTGTCCAGCGGCCTGGTCAATGAGCTGTTCCAGCCCGGGACCGAGCAGCCCAAGGAGTTCTACGCCGAAAAGCCGATCGCCCTGCGCATGGTGGGCAGCTACCACCAGTTCGGCGCGTTCGTCAGCGGCGTGGCGTCGTTGCCGCGCGTGGTCATCCTGACCATGCACGACATCAACCTCAAGCCCAAGGACCCCAAGACCGGCATCACCGCGCGCAGCGGCGCGCTGGAGCTGTCCGGTACGGTCAAGACCTACCGTTACCTGGACGAGCTGGAAATGGAAGCGCAGGAAAAGGCCGCCGCCGCCAAAGACGCCAAAGACAAGAAGTCCAAGTCCAAGTCCGGAGGCCGGAAATGAGCCTGGGGATGACCGCAAGGATCTGTGGGCTGCTGCTGCTGGCGTTGCTGGCCGGTTGCGCGCGCGGGGTGAGCAGTACCCCGGGCGATGCGCCGAACCTGACCAAGTGGGTGGAGGACGTGCGTGCGCGCCCGGCGCCACCGCTGGAACCACTGCCGGTGATGCAGCAGTTCGAAACGTTTGAATACTCCGCGCAGGGGATGCGCGATCCGTTCACCGATGCCTGGACCAATCCACAGGGCGGGGCCGGGCTGCGTCCGGATCCCAACCGTCGCAAGGAGCCGCTGGAAGCCTTCCCGCTGGATGCCTTGGACATGGTGGGTTCGATCGGCAAGGGGGGCGGCCTGGTCGCGCTGGTGATGGCGCCGGACAAGGTGACCTATCGGGTCCGTCCGGGCGTCTACATGGGGCAGAGCGACGGCCGCGTGACCGGGGTCTTCGAAGACCGGATCGAACTGATTGAACTGGTGCCGGATGGCGCGGGCGGCTGGCTGGAACGGCCTGCATCGCTTGCGCTTGAAGATCAATGATTGATTATGGGGATAGCACGATGACCTTTTCCAATGCCATGCGGCAGCGTCCCAACCGGCGCCCGAAGCTGATCCACCTGTGCGCGCTGGGAGTCGCGCTCATGGTGGCCAATGGCACGCTGCTGGCGGCAACGCCGGCGGCAGCACCCATGCCGGCAGCGGCAGCGCCGGCCACCGCGCCGGCCTCGCTGGCGGTGTCCAAGATCGACTTCAAGCGCGGTGAAGACGGCGCCGGCCGGTTGATCCTGCAGTTCGACGGCAAGGGCGCCAGCCCGGACCTGCGGACCCAGGGCAACAACGTGGTGATCGACGTCGGCAACGTGCGCCTGCCGGAGAACCTGCAGAAGTCGATCAACGTGACCGACTTCGCCACGCCGGTGCAGCGCATCGATCCCAAGCCGTACGGCGGCGGTACCCAGCTGGTGCTCAACACCAACACCGCCTTCGAGTCGCTGGCCTACCAGACCGGCAACGAGTACGTGGTCGAGATCAGCCCGCGCAAGCAAGCCCCGGCCACCGGCGCGATCAACGCCACCACGGTGACCCAGGCAGCGGCCGCGGTCGGCCAGCGCGGTTACAGCGGCAAGCCGGTGACCTTCAACTTCCAGGACGTGCCGGTGCGCACCGTGCTGCAGTTGATCGCCGAGGAGTCCAACCTGAATGTCGTGGCCTCCGACAGCGTCGAAGGCAATGTCACCCTGCGCCTGGTCAACGTGCCGTGGGACCAGGCGCTGGACATCGTGCTGCGCGCCAAGGGCCTGGACAAGCGTCGCGAAGGCGGCGTGGTGTGGGTCGCCCCGCAGCCGGAGCTGGCCAAGTTCGAGCAGGACAAGGAAGACGCGCGCATCGCGATCGAGAACCGCGAAGACCTGGTGACCGATTACATCCAGATCAACTACCACAACGCCGGCCAGATCTTCAAAGCACTGACCGAAGCCAAGGGCATCGGCGGCGGCGGTGGTGGCAGCGGCGCCAGCTCGCAGGAAGACAGTGGCTTCCTCTCCTCGCGCGGTCGCATCGTCGCCGACGAACGCACCAATACGCTGATGATCAGCGACATCCCGAAGAAGCTGGCGCGCATGCGCGAACTGATCAACGTGATCGACCGCCCGGTCGACCAGGTGCTGATCGAAAGCCGCATCGTGATCGCCACCGACACCTTCGCCCGCGAACTGGGGGCCAAGTTCGGCATCAGCGGCAGCCGCGACAACGTCTACTTCAGCGGTGACCTGGCGGCCAATGCGGCCACCCGCAAGTCCCAGGTCGATACCCAGGCCGAGTACGAAAAGGCCGTCAACGCCTGGGTTGCCGGTGGCAGCACCGGCCCGCAGCCGGTCAGGACGCCGTCGTCGATCACCCGTGGCCTCAACTGGAACCTGCCGGTGGCAGCGGCCAGCAACCCCGGTTCGCTGGCACTGTCGATCCTCAACGCCGGCTACCTGCTGGACGTGGAGCTGTCGGCGATGCAGCAGGAATCGCGTGGCGAGGTGATCTCCAACCCGCGCGTGGTCACCACCAACCAGCGCGAAGCCACGATCAAGCAGGGTAAGGAAATCGGCTACGTCACCATCAGCGGTGGCGGCGGCGGTATCGGCTCGGTCGCCACCCCGAACGTGCAGTTCAAGGAAGTGGTGCTGGAGCTGAAGGTCACCCCGACCATCACCAACGACAACCGCGTGTTCCTGAACATGGCGGTCAAGAAGGATGAGGTGGAGAGCTACATCGTGCTGGAAGGTTACGGCCAGGTCCCGACCATCAACCGCCGCGAAGTGAACACCGCGGTGCTGGTGGAAGACGGCCAGACCGTGGTCATCGGCGGCGTGTACGAGTTCACCGACCGCAACAGCGTCAACAAGGTGCCGTTCCTGGGCGACGTGCCGTTCCTGGGCAACCTGTTCAAGAAGCGCAGCCGCAACAAGGACAAGGCCGAACTGCTGGTCTTCGTCACCCCCAAGGTACTGCGAGTGGCCAAGACCAACTGAGGTCGCCGCACTGCCTGCAGCGAAAGGGCCGCCTTGTGCGGCCCTTTTCGCGTTCAGGCAATCTTGATCCCGCTGCGGGGCCAGCCCTGCCATCATGTTGGTGGAACCTTGCGCACCTGGCGCGGGTCACACGGACGCCATGAACCTGCCTCCCCCGATGCCCGACACCGAAACCGATACCCCCGCCGCCGTCGAGCGGGCCCATGACCGGCTGCACGACGGCTTCCGCGCGCTGCGCGATGCGCTGTCCAGCGAGATCGTCGGCCAGGCCGCCCTGGTCGATCGTCTGCTGATCGCGCTGCTGGCCGATGGCCACCTGCTGGTGGAAGGCGCCCCCGGCCTGGCCAAGACCACCGCGATCCGCGCGCTGGCGGCCCGCCTGGAGGCGGACTTTTCGCGCGTGCAGTTCACCCCCGACCTGCTCCCGGCCGACCTGACCGGCACCGAGATCTGGCGCCCGCAGGAAGGCCGGTTCGAGTTCGTGCCCGGCCCGATCTTCCACCCGATCCTGCTCGCAGACGAGATCAACCGCGCCCCGGCCAAGGTGCAGTCGGCGCTGCTGGAGGCGATGGGCGAACGCCAGGTCACCGTGGGTCGGCACACCTATGCGCTGCCGGCGCTGTTCCTGGTGATGGCCACGCAGAACCCGATCGAGCAGGAAGGCACGTTCCCGCTGCCGGAGGCGCAGCTGGACCGCTTCCTGATGCATGTGCGCATCGGCTACCCCGATTCGGACGCCGAGGCGGAGATCCTGCGACTGGCGCGCGAGCGTGCCCGCGATGCCCTGGGCACGCGGCCGCCGGCGCCGGCACGGATGCCGCTGGAGGATGTGTTTGCCGCCCGCAAGGCGGTGTTGTCGCTGCACATGGCCCCCGCGCTGGAGCGCTACCTGATCGAGATCGTGCTGGCCTCGCGCGATGCCAGCCGCTATGACCCCGCGTTGGCCCGGCGCATCGCCTGGGGCGCCAGCCCGCGTGGTTCGATCGCGCTGGAGCGCTGCGCGCGTGCGCGCGCCTGGCTCGCCGGCCGCGATTTCGTCACCCCCGATGATGTGCGCAGCGTGGCCCCGGACGTGCTGCGCCACCGCGTGCTGCCCAGCTACGAAGCCACCGCCGAGGGCTGGGACGGCGACCGTCTGGTGGCCGAGCTGCTGGCCCGCGTGCCGGCACCCTGACCCCGATGGGAACGGACGTGGACACACCGGCAGGCGCCAGCCAGGGCGAGGGCCTGCGCCCCAGCCTGGCCGAACTGGTCGCGCTGCGACGCAACGCGCACCGATTGGCGCCGGCCCGACGTGGGCGGCTTGGCCATGCCGGCAGCGCGCCCGCGCCGATGCGGGGGCGTGGGATGGAGTACGCGGAATCGCGCGAGTACGTGGCCGGCGATGACGCACGCCACATCGACTGGCGGGTGACCGCGCGTACCGGACGGGCGCACACGAAGCTGTTCCAGGCCGAGCGTGAGCGCCTGACCCTGCTGGTGGCCGACACCGATCCGGTGCTGTACTTCGGCACCCGCGTGCGCTTCAAGTCGGTGCAGGCCGCGCGCGTGGGCGCCATCGCCGCGTGGTCGGCGCAACGCCAGGGCGACCGCCTGGGCGCACTGCGCGGCAGCACGCTGGAAGCGCCGCTGCCGCCGGCGGGCGGCACCCGCGGGGTGCTGCGGGTACTGGATGCATTGACCCGCTGGTACGCGCAACCCCCGGCCGAGAATGCCGGCCTGGACCGCGCCCTGGAACACGCCAGCCGCCTGCTGCGCCCCGGTGCGCGGGTGGTGGTGCTGGCCGATCCCGGCCAGGCCGCGGCGATCAGCATCTCGCGATGGACCGCGCTGGCCCTGCACCACGAGGTGGTGGTGATGCTGCTGGTGGACCCGCTGGAACTGGCGCCGCCCTCGGCGCCGCTGGCGTTCCTGTCCGAGGGGCGGCGGGTCCTGCTCGACCTGGACCGCGGCAGCGTCCGCGAGCACTGGCGCGAGCGCTTCGTGGCACCGCTGGAGGCGCTGCAGACACACCTGGCGTCGCGCCGGATCCAGGTGCACGTGGTGGCCTCCGATGACCCCAGCGACTGCTGGCTGAGCCCGATGCCCTCGGCGGTGGTGGCATGAGCGCGGCCGCCGGGTTGCCGCTGCGCGATGTGCAGCTGCCCGACGCACCGTCGCTGTGGCCGCCCGCCCCGGGGTGGTGGTTGCTGGCAGCGGCGCTGCTCGCCGTCGCCCTGCTGGGGTGGGTGTGGCAGGCGCGGCGGCGACGCCGACAGCAGCGCTGGATGCGCACGTTTGACGACGCGGTGGCGCAGGCGGCAACGCCGGTGGACACCGTGGCCGCGATCGCCTCGCTGCTGCGTCGCGCCGCGCGCGTGCGCCGTCCGGGCGCGGAGCTGTTGCAGGGCCAGGCCTGGCTGGAATTCCTGGATGGGCCCGGCAGCCGCGCGTTCTCCGACGGCGACGGCCGGCTGCTGCTCGACGGCGGCTATCGTCGCCAGGTGGATGCCGAAGTGGTGCAGCGGTTGCGCGTGCTGGCGCGCGGGCGTTTCCTCGCCCTGGTATCGGGGCGCGACCGATGATCGCAGTCAGCGTGCCGCCGCAACTTGCGCATTGGCTGCCCGAGGGTTTGTCCTGGCTGGATACGCTGGCCTGGCCGTGGCTGCTGGCCGCCTTGCCACTGCCGGTGCTGATGTACTGGTGGCCGCAACGCAACGCCAGCGCAGCGGCATTGCGCGTGCCGTATGCGGCGGCGCAGTTGCAGGCGCTCGGTGCCGGTGGTGCCGGACGGGGCCTGGGCATCGGCCGGCTGCTGCTGTGGCTGGCCTGGGCGTGCCTGTGCCTGGCCGCGGCGCGGCCGCAGCAACTGGGCGAGGCCATCACGCCCCCGCAGCAGGGGCGGCAGATGATGCTGGCGGTGGATGTCTCCGGCAGCATGAGCCAAGCGGACATGCTGCTCGGCCATACCGTGGTGGAACGCCTGACTGCGGCCAAGGCGGTGCTCGCCGACTTCCTGGACCGGCGTGCCGGTGACCGGGTGGGGCTGCTGATCTTCGGCGAGCGCGCGTACACGCTGACGCCATTGACCAGCGACCTGGCCAGCGTGCGCCAGCAGCTGGGCGACAGCGTAGTGGGCCTGGCCGGGCGCGAAACCGCCATCGGCGATGCCATCGCGCTGGCGGTCAAGCGCCTGCGCGAGCAACCCAAGGGCCAGCGCGTGCTGATCCTGCTCACCGACGGGATCAGCAATGCCGGCGTACTCGAACCGCTGCGCGCGGCCGAGCTGGCCAAGGCCGAAGGCGTGCGCGTGTACACGGTAGCCTTCGGCGGCGATGGCGGCTTCAGCATGTTCGGGGTGCAGATCGCCCCCGGCGAGGACCCGGTTGACGAGGCCACGCTGCAGAAAATCGCCGCGCTGACCGGTGGCCGCGCCTTCCGTGCACGCAATACCGATGAGCTGGCCGGCATCTATGCCGAACTGCAGCGCCTGGAACCGGTGGCCTCGGCCGGGCCGGCGGTGCGCCCGCGGATCGAACGCTACGCCTGGCCGCTGGCACTGGCCATGCTGCTGGGCGCATTGGCCTGGCTGCTGCCGAGGCGGTGGGCATGAACATCGACTTCCATGCCCTGCACCTGGTGCGGCCGCACGCGCTGTGGGCGTTGCTGGCGCTGCCCGCGATCGTGCTGCTCTGGTACTGGCGCCGTCGCCGCGGCACGGCGTGGCACGCCGCGGTCGATGCCCATCTGTTGCGCCACCTGCTGGTGGCCGGTGGCCAGCGCGCCTGGAGCGGACTGGTCCTGCTGTTGCTGGGCTGGACGCTGGCGGTGCTGGCCCTGG
>DJBL01000082.1 GCA_002435595.1 Stenotrophomonas maltophilia | reverse complement strand
TGGCGCGCGGCGACCTGGAGGCGGCCCGACGCGGGCTGGCCCTGGCGCGGGAGCTGCAGGTGCCGCAGCGCGATGCCGAGCAGGTGGCCCAGCAGTTGCGCCTGCGCGGCACGGCCCACGCTGGCGTGGCGGTGCTACTGGGGCGCGCCGAGGCGGCGCTGCAGGCCCATCGTCTGGATGGCGGTGAAGACAGCGCGCTGCCGCTGTTCCAGCAGGTGCTGGCGATCGCGCCCAACCAGCTGCGCGCACTGGAAGGCCGCGAGGATGCGTTGTCGGACCTGCTGCAGCAGGCGCGCGCGGCCTGCCAGGCCGGCCAACTGGCCGCCGCGGCGGCGCTGCTGGAAAGCGCGCGCGGCTACGACGCCGGCCACGTCGATCTGCCGGCCACCCAGGAGGCGCTCAACAATGCGGTGGAGCGGCGCCAGCAGCAGGCCGCGCAGGCGCTGCGGCGGCAACGCTGGGACAGTGCGGCCGCGGATTTCCAGGCGGTGCTGGCCGCCGCACCCGACGATGCCGTGGCCCGCCAGGGGCTGCAGCACGTGATCGATGCGCAACTGGCCAATGCGAGCCGGCTGGCGGGTGATTTCCGCTTCGACCAGGCCGAGCAGGCGCTGGCCACCGCCCAGGGCCTGGGTGCGTCGGAGCGGGCGGTGGCGGCGGCCCGGCAGGCTTTGCTGCAGGCGCGCCAGGCCGAGCAGGCGCTGAAGGTGCCGGGTGCGCCGCATGCCCAGCGCGAGCGCCGGCTGCGCGCGCTGCTGGCGCGTATCGTCGATGCCGAAGCACGCGGGCAGTTCCTGTCCCCGCCCGGGCGCAGTGCCTACGATGCGCTGCGCGAGGCACAGGCCCTGGCCGCCTACGATCCGCGCGTGCGCGCGGCCGCGCAGCGCCTGCTGCCGGCCAGCCGCCGCTGCTACGAAGATCGCCTGCGCGAAAACCGGGTGCAGGCCGCCGGCGCCTGCCTGGAGGCCTGGCAGACCCTGTCCCCGGGCGATGCCGCGTTGTCGGCGGCACGCCGGCGCCTGGCCCAGCGCTGGCTGGCGATCGGCAGCGAGCGTCTGGGCGCGGGTGATCTCGAATTTGCCGGGCAGGCGCTGCAGCAGGCCCGGCATTGGCAGCCGGACCTGGCCGAACTGGGCGATTTCCAGCAGCGCCTGCTCGACGCCGGGGGACCGGGCTGACGCCTCAGGCCAGGAACACCCGCTGCACCGTGTCGCGGGCGGCATCCAGCGAGAAATGGTCGGCCACGTTGCGGCGGCCGGCGCTGGACAGCTGCTGCCACAGCACCGGGTCCTGGTACAGGCGTACCACCGCCGCGGCGAAGGCCTCGGCATCGTCGGCCACCAGCACGTCCTGGCCATCGTGCAGGTGCATGCCTTCCACCGCGCAGGTGGTGGCCACCACCGGTTGGCCATGGGCCATGCTCAGGTTGACCTTGCCCTTGACGCCGGCGCCGAAGCGCAGCGGTGCCACGGCGATCCGCACCTGGTCCATGTAGGGCGTCACCACCGGCACGAAGCCGTGGATCTCCACCCCCGGCTGCGCGGCGGCCAGCGCGCGCAGCGCATCGGGCACGTCTGCGCCGATGCAGTGGAAGCGCACCTGCGGCAGCTGGGCGCGGATGCGGCCGAACACCTCGCCGATGAACCACTGCATGGCATCCACGTTGGGCGGGTGGCGGAAGCCGCCGACGAACACCAGATCGTGGCGCTGGGCCCAGTCTTCGCCGCCGCTGGCCACTTCATGCAGGTTGGAGATCAGCTCCACGGTGACGTCCGGGGCGTCGATCTTCAGCTGCTCGCGCTCGGCCGCGCTGACCAGCACGGTGACGTCGGTAGCGGCCATCACCGCCAGTTCGCGGCTGCGGGTGCGCTCGGCGTCGCGCAGCAGCCCGGCATTGCCGGCCAGCTCGGCGCCGCGGCGCTCGCGCAGGTAATGCAGGTCCACCGTGTCGAACACGGTGCGTGCCTGCGGGGCATAGCTGCGCAGCAGGGGCAGGCATTCGCTGGCGACGTGGTGGCGGACCATCATCACCACCGCAAAGCGCGGGCCGTGCTCGCGCAGCCACGGGCCGATGCCCTGCAGGAACGGGGCGTACCAGACCTCCACGCCCAGCCGCTGCAGGGCCTCGGTGTCGGCGCCGGCGTGTTCGCGCCGGGTCGGCACGAACACCACGTGGGCGCCGCCCTCGATCAGCATGCGGATCAGGTTGTACTGGCGCAGCGATCCCGAATCGCGGTCCGGCTGCGGCACCGCCTCGTCCAGGATCAGGACCTGACGCTGGTGGCGATGCAGCAAAGCGGGCGAGGGCACGCTGCCGACCGCAGGCTGCGCACGCAGTGCCTGGGCCCACTTCTCGGCGAACACGCCGCGGTTGCGCACCTGGTAGGCCTTCACCCCGCTGCCGGTGTCGGTGCCGTTGCTGGTGCCTTCGTCGTGCACCACGCGGCTGGCCGGCTGCACCAGTACGCGGTGGCCCGCCGCGCGCACCGCGAAGGCCAGGTCGGTGTCTTCGTAGTAGGCCGGTTTGTAGCGGGTATCCAAGCCGCCCAGGCGGTCCCACAGCGCCCGCGGGATCATCAACGCCGCGCCGGAGCAGTAGTCGGCATCACGCAGGGCGGTGTAGCGGGGATCTTCGGCCGATTCGAAACGGCCGTAGCTCCAGCCGCTGCCATCCTGGAAGACCACGCCGCCCGCTTCCTGCAGGCGTCCGTCCGGGTACAGCAGCTGGGCGCCGACCAGACCGGCGGCCGGTACCTGGGTGAAAGTGGCCAGCAGCGCATCCAGCCAGCCCGGCTGCGGCACCGTGTCGTTGTTGAGCAGCACCACGTAGCGGCCCTGCGAGCGGGCCACCCCGTCATTGCAGGCTTCGATGAAGCCGCCGTTGCGTTCACGGACCTCATAGCGCAGGCCCTGGATCCGGGGCATCCAGGTGCGGGTCTGGTCGCTGCTGCCGTCGTCCACCACCAGGATCTCGCAGGCCACCTCGGGCGGGTGCGCGGCCAGCGCCCGCAGGCAGGCCAGGGTGTGCGCGGCCTGGTTGTAGACCGGAATGATGATGCTCACCACCGGCGCGGCGCTGGCCGGCACCGCGAACGGGGCGAACGGCACGGCGGCCGGCGCATACAGCGCGGCGCGGCGCGGCGGCGGCAAGGCCTGGGTATGCACGCGGATGCGCTGCCAGGTGGCGCGCCAGCCCCGCGTACGCAGGCTGGCCAGGCTGCGGCGGAACAGACCGATCATGCGGTTCAGGAAGTAGCGTGCATCGGCCAAGGACATCGACATCCCGTTGCAACTCCAGCTTAAGCGGGGGAACCCGCGAGAACGCGCCGCTTGCGGTAGCTGCGTTAGACTCGCCGGAATTCATATTCTCCCATTCTCGCATCCCCGTGCCCCGACGCTACGATTCCGACGACATCGACGAGTTCGAAGACGACACCGAAAGCCGTGGCCCGCTGTGGCGGCGACGGCTGATCACCTGGGGCATGGCGGCGGTTGCGCTGGCACTGGGCTTCCTCATTCCCTATACCGTCTACCTGAACAAACAGGTGACCCAGCGCTTCGGCGAGCTGCGCTGGCAGATCCCCACCCGGGTCTACGCGCGCCCGCTGGCGCTGGCCCCCGGCGTGGCGATGGATGCGGCCACGCTCAAGACCGAGCTGGCGGCGGCGGCCTATCGCGATGACGGCAGCGGCAAGTCCGCAGCCACCTACAGCCAGGACGGCGGGCGCTTTGTGATCGCCAGCCGCGGTTACAACGATGTCGATGGCCGGGTTGCCCCGCGTCGCGTCGAGCTGAGCCTGTCCGGTGGCCAGATCGCCTCGCTGCGCGACGCCGACAGCCGCAAGGCGCTCAAGGCCGCGCGCCTGGATCCGGCGCGGATCGCCACGCTGTATGGTCAGAAGCAGGAAGAGCGCCGGCTGGTGCGCATCGAGGAGACGCCCGAGCTGCTGGTCACCGGCCTGCAGGCGGTGGAAGACAAGGATTTCAACCGCCACCACGGCATCGACCTGAGCGGCATCGCCCGCGCGATCTGGGTGACCGTGCGTTCGGGCGGGCAGAGCCGCCAGGGCGCCTCGACCCTGACCCAGCAGCTGGCCCGCAGCGGCCTGCTGGGGATCGGCAAGGAACAGACCGTCACCCGCAAGTTCAACGAAGTGCTGTACGCGCTGATCATGGAAGCGCGCTATGACAAGCGCACCATCCTGGAGGCCTACCTCAACCAGGTCTACCTGGGCCAGCGCGGCAGCCAGGCGATCCATGGCATGTCCTCCGGTGCCGAATTCTGGTTCGGGCGGGACCTGTCCTCGCTCAACACCGAGCATGTGGCGCTGCTGATCGGCCTGGTCAAGGGACCGTCCTACTACGACCCCCGGCGCAACCCCGAGCGTGCGCTGGACCGTCGCAACTTCGTGCTGGGCAAGCTGCACGAGAGCCAGCTGATCGACGACGCCGAGTACCAGCGCGCGCTCAAGGCACCGCTGGGCGTGCCCAAGGTGCCGGGCCTGATCGCCGCCAACCGGTTCCCGGCCTACGTGGACCTGGTGCGCCGCCAGCTCGGCCACGACTACCCCGAATCCGTCCTTCAGGGGGCCGGTCTGAGCGTGATGACCGGCATGGCACCGTCGGCCCAGGCCTATGCCGAAGGCGCGGTGACCAAGACCATCAAGTCGCTGGAGAGCAAGAAGCGTCCCGAGCTGCAGGCCGGCATGGTGCTGACCGACGTGCATAACGGCGACGTGCTGGCCGTGGTCGGCAGCCGCGATTTCGCCGAGCCGGGCTTCAACCGCGCCATCGAGGCGCAGCGCCCGGTCGGCTCGCTGCTCAAGCCGTTCGTGTACCTGCTGGCCCTGGCCCAGCCGGACCGTTATTCGCTGGCCAGCTGGGTGGACGATTCGCCGGTGACGGTGCAGCTGGCGCGTGGCCGCAACTGGTCGCCGGGCAAC
Source organism: Stenotrophomonas maltophilia (assembly GCA_002435595.1). Classification (GTDB taxonomy): domain Bacteria; phylum Pseudomonadota; class Gammaproteobacteria; order Xanthomonadales; family Xanthomonadaceae; genus Stenotrophomonas; species Stenotrophomonas maltophilia_AC. The sequence goes on along the minus strand of DJBL01000082.1, from coordinate 17,422 downwards.
GCCGACAACCGCAGCCACGGCACCGTGCGCCTGATCGATGCGCTGGCCCATTCCTACAACCAGGCCACGGTCCGGGTGGGCATGCAGGTCGGGCCGGAGCGGGTGACCCAGTTGATCCACGTGCTGGCCGGGATCAAGGCCGATCCCAATCCGGCGGTGATCCTGGGCTCGACCGACCAGAGCCCGTATGCGATGGCCCAGCTGTACCAGTTCCTGGCGTCCGGCGGTGAGATCCAGCCGCTGCATGCGGTGCGTGGCGTGCTCGATCCGCAGGGCAAGCTGATGAAGCGCTACGACAAGACCCCGGCACCGGCCCAGGAGGGCGACTCGATCGCCGCCAACCTGATCAGCATCGGCCTGCAGCAGGTGGTGGCCAGCGGTACCGCCCAGCGCCTGAACGCCGACGGCCTGGGCCGCCTGCAGCCGGCCGGCAAGACCGGCACCACCAACGATGGCCGCGACAGCTGGTACGCCGGCTACACCGGCGACCACCTGGCGGTGATCTGGATGGGCAACGACCAGAACGAGCAGGCCGGGCTGTATGGCGCGACCGGTTCAATGCGGGTCTGGTCGGGCATCTTCCAGCGTCTGCCGAGCGCGCCGCTGAAGGTGAGCAACAAGGGCCTGGACTGGCAGTACGTGGACGCCAGCGGCACGGCGAGCACCGACGAAACCTGTCCCGGCGCGCGCCGCTTCCCGTTCGTGGTCGGCTACACGCCGGCGTATGCGCCGTGCACCGCACCGGCCGCGTTGCCGGAAGGCGAGGCGGGCGGGGAGGGCGGCGAAGGCGGTGGCTGGCGCAGCTGGTTCGGCCTGGACAAGAAGCCCGAGCCGGCCGCCGACGCGGCGCCTGCCGCTGCAACCACTCCCCCCGCGCGATGATTCCGGAACGAGGCCGGCCCGCATGACCACCCGAACCCTGATCCGTACCACCGCGTTGCTCACCCTGAGCCTGTCGCTGGCCGCCTGTGTCACCCCGGCAGCGCCGGTGAAGGCGCCGGTCGATACCACCACCCCGGCCCAGCGCATGGCCGCCGTGGAGGCCGCCGCTGCCGGGTCCGATGCCAAGGAACTGGCCGTACAGCCGCTGCGCGATGCCGAAATCGAAGACCTGCGCCTGGTCGCCACGACCAAGCGCCAGGCCAACGACCTGGCCGGGGCCGCCGAGGCGCTCAACCAGGCGCTGCTGATCTCCGAAGGTGATCCGTCGATCCTGCAGGAACGGGCCGAGATCGCGCTGCTGCAGGGCGACTGGGCCCGCGCCGAAACACTGGCGCGCAAGGCGGTGGAGCTCGGTTCCAGGACCGGGCCGCTGTGCCGTCGCCATTGGGCCACCATCGAGCAGTCGCGCCTGGCCCGCGGCGAAAAGGAAAATGCCGTGTCCGCGCACGCGCAGCTGGAAGGCTGCACGGTGCCGGGGATCAAGCGCTACTGACCTGCGGCCGGATCCGCGCGCGACCGAGGGTGCCGGGGAGCCGGCCAGCGGCCGGCACTACACTACGTCCATGTCTCGCCTTGCCCATGCCAGCAGCGAAGCCCTCAGCGAGGGCGGCACGCTCGCCAGCCAGCTGGATGCCTTCGTCGCACGCCCGGCGCAGCTGCGCCTGACCGTGGCCATCGCCGAGGCCTTCGACCAGCGCGACGTGCTGCTGGCCGAGGCCGGCACCGGCACCGGCAAGACCTACGCCTACCTGGTGCCCGCGCTGCTGTCCGGGCTCAAGATCATCATTTCCACCGGCACCCGCGCGCTGCAGGACCAGCTCTACCACCGCGACCTGCCGCGCGTGCGCGCCGCGCTGGGCGTGGGCCACAGCAGCGCCCTGCTCAAGGGGCGCGCCAACTACCTGTGCCGCTACCGCCTGCAGCAGGCCCGTGGCGAACCCAGGTTCAGTTCGCCGGAACAGGTTGCCCAGTTCCAGCGCATCCTGGCCTGGTCCGGGCGCACCCGCTTTGGCGACATGGCCGAGCTGGAGGCACTGCCCGAGGATTCGCCGCTGTACCCGATGGTGACCTCCACCGTAGACAACTGCCTGGGCAGCGAATGCCCGTTCTGGGATGACTGCTTTGTGGTGCAGGCGCGGCAACGCGCGCAGGCGGCCGACGTGGTGGTGGTCAACCACCACCTGCTGCTGGCCGACCTGGCGCTCAAGCAGGAAGGCTTCGGCGAGATCCTGCCCGGCGCGCAGGCCTTCGTGATCGACGAGGCGCACCAGCTGCCGGAGCTGGCCGCCAATTTCTTCGGCGAGGGCTTCGGCATGCGCCCGTGGCAGGAGCTGGCGCGCGACTGCCTGGCCGAGAGCCGCAGCGTGGCCGGTGCACAGGCCGTGTTGCAGGGGCCGGCCACCGCGCTGGAGCAGGGCCTGCGCGAACTGCGCACGGCGATGGACGGATTGCCGCCGCGAGGTACCCAGTGGCGCGCGCTGGCGGTGCCGCAGGTGCGCGATGGCTTCGATGCGGCGATGAGCGCCCTGGTCACGCTGCGCGATGCGCTGGCCGGCGTGCGCGAGGCCTCCCCGGGGCTGGACGCCTGCCATGCGCGGGCGGGCGAGGCGGTCTCGCGGCTGGCGCGCTGGCTGGGCGATGACGCGCCGCTGCTGGATTTCGACAGCGACCCCGAGCAGGCGCCGCCGGCGGCGGACGTCCTCTGGTACGAACTCAGCCCGCGCGGGTTCCGCTGCCAGCGCACGCCGATGGACGTGTCCGGGCCGCTGCGCGAGCATCGCCAGCGCTCGATGGCGGCCTGGGTGTTCACCTCGGCCACGCTCACCGTGGATGGCGGCTTTGCGCACGTGTCCCAGCGCCTGGGCCTGGACGATCCGGTCACGCTGCTGCAGCCCAGCCCGTTCGACTGGGCCACCCAGGCGCTGTGTTACCTGCCCACCGATCTGCCCGATCCGGCCGCGCGTGGGTTTGGCACCGCGTTGATCCGGGCGTTGACGCCGGTGCTGGAGGCCTCGCACGGCCGCGCCTTCCTGCTGTTTGCCTCGCACCGCGCGTTGCGCGAGGCCGCCGAGGCATTGCGGGATGCGCCGTGGCCGTTGTTCGTGCAGGGCGAGGCGCCGCGCGCCACCCTGCTGCAGCGCTTCCGCGAATCGGGCAACGGCGTGCTGCTGGGCTCGGCCAGTTTCCGCGAAGGCGTGGACGTGGTTGGCGACGCGCTCAGCGTGGTGGTGATCGACAAGCTGCCCTTCGCGGCTCCCGACGATCCGGTGTTCGAGGCCCGCCTGGACGCGATCCGCCGCGGCGGCGGCAACCCCTTCCGCGACGAGCAGTTGCCGCAGGCGGTGATCGCGCTCAAGCAGGGGGTGGGCCGGCTGATCCGCAGCGAAACCGACCGCGGCGTGCTGGTGCTGTGCGATCCGCGCCTGCTCAGCCGCGGCTACGGCCGGATCTTCCTGGATTCGCTGCCGCCGTTCCGCCGCACCCGCGCGCTGGACGATGTGCGCGACTTCTTTGCGCCACAATGGCAGGCGCCGACGCTGGCGCTGCCGCTCACCGACGGCGCCGCCGACGCCGATCCTGGCCTGGCTGCCGATAGCGCGCCTGTGCGCGCCGATCCTGCCCCCTTTCCGACTTCCCTGTTCTGACCGCCATGAAACTGCTCGCCTTTGAAACCGCCACCGAAGCCTGTTCCGTTGCCCTGCATGTGGATGGGCAGGTGCTGGAGCGGTTCGAGATCGCCCCGCGCCGGCATGCCGAGCTGAGCCTGCCGTGGGCCGAGGCGCTGCTGGCCGAGGCCGGGGTGGCGCGCTCGCAGCTGGATGCGATCGCCCTGGGGCGCGGGCCGGGCGCGTTCACCGGCGTGCGCCTGGCGATCGCGATCGCGCAGGGCATCGCGCTGGCGCTGGACCGTCCGCTGATCCCGGTCTCCACCCTGCAGGTGCTGGCGTTGCGTGCCCCGGCCGACGCCGACCACGTGCTCAGCAGCATCGACGCGCGCATGGGCGAGGTGTACGTGGCCCGCCAGGTGCGCGTGGACGGGCAGTGGCAGCTGCAGGGGCAGGAGGCGGTGTGCGGGCCGGAGACCGTGGTCCTGCCCGATGGCACGCGCTGGTTCGGCGTGGGGACCGGCTTTGGCGCGGCCGGGGGTCTGCTCGCCAATCGCCTGGCGGACCAGCTGGACGGCGTGGATGCCCAGGCGCTGCCGCGGGCCTCGGATCTGCTGGCGCTGGCGGTGCCGGCGTTCGCGCGCGGCGAGGGCGTGGCCCCGGAGCGGGTGGAGCCGGCCTACCTGCGCAACAACGTCGCCTTGACCCTGCTCGAACAGCAGGCTGCGCGCGACGCCAAGGCCGCCCGGTAGGGCCGTTGCTCGGCCATCGCCCGCTCAGCGGTCGTCGCGCAGGGTGCCGCCGGGCAGGAAGGCCCAGGTCCGGGTGACCTGCAGGATGTCCACGCCGTCCTCGGTCTTGGGTAGCGGCGGGAACGGCTGGGCCAGGCGGATCACGCGCAGCGCGGCCTCATCCAGCAGCGGGGTGCCGCTGCTGCGCAGGATCCGCGCGCTTTCCACGCTGCCATCGCGGCGCACCCCCACCGTGATCACCACCTGGCCGCCCAGGCGGCGCTGGCGTGCCTCGTCGGGGTAGTTCAGGTTGCCCACCCGTTCGGCCCGGTCCACCCAGGCGCGCAGATAGTTGGCGTAGGCGTACTCACGGGTGCTGGCCGAGACGAACTTGCGGTTGGGCCGCTTGGCGTACTGCGCCGAGCGCAGGTGGACCTCGGCGGCCAGCCGCGCCATCTCCGCATCGCGCTGCTCGCGCGCGTTCAACGGTGCCTCCGGTTGCGGGTGCTCGGGCAATGGCTGCGGCTGTGCGCTGGCCACCTGCTCGGTACTGTTGCGACTGGACACCACCCGCGCCTGCGGCGGTGGCGGGCGGGCGGCGTCCTGGCGCTGCTGCGGCACCGGCGACAGCCCGGCCTGCGGCTGCGGCACGATCCCGGCCTGGTTGTCGCGCGGGCGCTGCGCCTTGTCGTGGTCGCCGCCACCCTGCTGGTTGGCCTGGGCCAGGAAGTCGGCCTGCCTGGGCGTCAGCGGGGTCTGGGTCTGGCTGAAGATGACGTCCAGGGTGGGCACCAGGGCGGCCTTGTCGCTGACCGCAAAGCCCACGCCCAGGATCAGCAGCGCATGCACCAGCAGCGACAGCGCCAGGGTCGCGCCCAGGCGCTGCGACTCGCGCGCCTGCAAGGGCAGCAGCGGCTCGACCGTCGCATTCATCGCGGCAGGCCGGCCTCGATCGCGTCGAACAGGGTGCCGGCGATGTTCAGGCCGAACTGCGCATCCAGCTCGCGCACGCAGGTGGGGCTGGTGACGTTGACCTCGGTGAGGTAGTCGCCGATCACGTCCAGGCCGACAAAGCGCATGCCGCGTCGCTTCATCTCCGGCCCGACCTGGGCGGCGATCCAGCGGTCGCGCTCGCTCAGCGGGCGGCCTTCGCCACGGCCGCCGGCGGCCAGGTTGCCGCGGAACTCGTCGCCCTGCGGGATCCGCGCCAGGCAGTAGTCCACCGGCTCGCCGTCCACCAGCAGGATGCGCTTGTCGCCGGCGGTGATGTCGGGGATGAACTTCTGCGCCAGGGCCAGCGTGCGCTCGCCGTCGGTCAGGGTTTCCAGGATCACGTTGAGGTTGGGGTCGCCGGTGCCGCTGCGGAAGATCGAGCGCCCGCCCATGCCGTCCAGGGGCTTGAGCACGGCCTGGCCGTGCTCCAGCACGAAGGCCTTGAGGTCGGCGTTGCGGCGGCTGACCAGGGTCGGCGGGCAGCACTGCGGGAACAGCAGGGCGGCCAGTTTTTCGTTGAAATCGCGCAGCCCCTGCGGGTCGTTGACCACCAGGGCGCCGGCCTGCTGGGCCACGCTGAGCACGTGGGTGTCGTAGATGAATTCGGCATCCACCGGCGGATCCTTGCGCATCAGCACGACCTGGCCGGGGCCGAACACGGTCTGGCTGAATTGGCCCAGGGTGAACCAGTCGGCCTTGTCCTCGCGGACCTGCAGCGGCGCGGTCCGCGCCACCGCCTGGCCGTCGCGCAGGGCCAGCCCGCCGGGGCTGACGTAGTGCAGGGCGTGGCCGCGGCGCTGGGCTTCCAGCAGCATCGCGAAGGTGGTGTCCTTGGCAATCTTGATATTGGCGATGGGGTCCATCACCACGATGACGTTCAACGGCATGGTCGCAACCTGGCGGGCAGGGCGATGATGGTAGCCGCAACGGCGCCCGCCTGCCTGCCCCGGAGGGGGCAACGCAGTGTCCGGCGGGCGGGGTGGGTTTGCGCAAATCCGGCCGCGGCCGCCGTCGCCGACCCGGCTGCGGCTTGGCTGAAGTGATGGCGCTTGAAGCCTGCGCCGGAAGTGCGATATAGATACGCTTTCGCAGCGGCGCCGGACCAAAGCAGAAGCGTCGCGCGCTCGGGGAAAGGTAATGACTGAAAACATGGCTGCGGGTGGGGAACTCGCAGGGCTCAGGGTCATGGTCATCGATGATTCGAAGACCATTCGCAGGACCGCCGAAACACTGCTCAAGCGCGAAGGCTGCGAGGTGGTGACCGCGACCGATGGTTTCGAGGCGTTGGCCAAGATTGCCGACCAACAGCCGCAGATCATCTTCGTGGACATCATGATGCCGCGTCTGGACGGCTATCAGACCTGCGCGCTGATCAAGGGAAACCAGCTGTTCAAGTCGACCCCGGTGATCATGCTGTCCTCCAAGGACGGCCTGTTCGACAAGGCGCGTGGGCGCATCGTGGGCTCGGAGCAGTACCTGACCAAGCCTTTCACGCGTGAAGAACTGCTGGGTGCCATCCGCACATACGTAAACGCCTGACCAGGGGGGAAAGGCACAATGGCTCGAATCGTTCTGATCGAGGATTCACCGACCGACCGTGCGGTGTTCACGCAGTGGTTGACCAAGGCCGGGCATGAGGTTCTCGAAGCGGACAACGCCGAGGATGGGCTGGTGCTCGTCCGCGAGCAGTCGCCGCAGCTGGTGCTGATGGACGTCGTGCTTCCGGGCATGAGCGGCTTCCAGGCCACCCGCGCGATGGCCCGCGATGCGGCGATCAAGCACATCCCGGTGGTCATCGTCAGCACCAAGGCGATGGAAACCGACAAGGCGTGGGGGCTGCGCCAGGGGGCCGCCGACTACATCGTCAAGCCACCGCGCGAGGAGGAACTGATCGCGCGGATCAACCAGTTGGTGGTCTGATGCGTTCTCCTTTCGACATCCTCGAAGCCTACGAACGGCGCAGCCTGGCCCATGCCGTGCAGCTGCCCGAACGGCAGTTCTCGCAGGACCTGTGGCGTGGCGTCGGTTACCGCGTGGGCAAGCGCCACCTGGTCTCGGATTTCCGCGAAGTGGTGGAAATCGTGCCGATGCCGCCGATCACCCCGGTGCCCGGCGCACAGCCGTGGCTGCTGGGCGTGGGCAACCTGCGCGGCAACCTGTTCCCGGTGGTCGACCTGAAGTACTTCCTGGAAGGCGAGCGCACCGTGCAGCAGGAAGGCCAGCGCGTGCTGATCATGCGCCAGGCCGGCGGCGACGTGGCCCTGACCATCGACGAACTGTTTGGCCAGCGCAGCTTCGAGCAGGACCAGGACATCGTCGCCGGCGACATCGCCAGCGGCCGTTATGCGCATTTCATCGACCGTGCCTTCCACGGCGATGGCCATGACTGGGGCGTGTTCTCGCTGTCGCTGTTGTCGCGTACTCCCGAATTCAGGCAGGCCGCAGCCTGAGCGCTGTTGTCTGTCTCACCGCATTGAAGATCGAGGTTGAACGATGAGTACTGCTTCGGAATCCGCCAAGGCCGGCAAGCTCGGGTCGGTGGGAACCAATTTCTGGCTCGGCCTGCTGGCCCTGTCGATGATCGTGTTCGGCGTGAACACCGGCGTGGCCACCTGGCAGGGCAGTCGCCTGGCCGGCGCCAGTACCGGCGCGGCCGACCTTCAGGTGCTGTCCCAGCAGCTGGCCAACCAGGGCCGTGAAGCGGTCTCGGGCAACGCGCAGGCGTTCACCGCCTTCAAGGACACCAAGACCCGCATCGAGAGCACGGTGAGCAGCCTGCAGGGTCGCTACGGCAACGAAGCCAACGTGTCCGGGCCGCTCAATCAGCTCAGCCAGACCTGGGAGCCGCTCGGCAAGAGCGCGGCCCAGCTGGTGGCCAGCGAGCCGGCCGTGCTGGCCCTGGCCGGCAACGCCAACAACTTCGTGAACGGCGTGCCGGCACTGCAGGCACAGCTCAATGAAGTGGTGCGCGCGATGTCCGCCGGTGGTGCACCGGCCTCGCAGGTGTACAACGCCCTGCAGCAGGTCGTGGTGGTCGGCTCGATGGCCCGCCGCGTGACCGAAATGCGCGCCGGCGGTGGCAGCGCCGCCGCCGCAGGCGACGCGCTGGCACGCGACTCGGTGGTGTTCACCCAGGTGCTCGATGCGCTGCGCAACGGCAACGAGGAACTGGGCATCAGCCCGGTCCGCAATGCCGGCGCGCTGGCCGCGCTGGAGCAGTCCCAGAAGCAGTGGGACACCATGAAGAAGGACGCCGACGCGATCCTGGCCAGCTCGCGCCAGCTGTTCTCGGCGCAGTCCTCGGCCGCGGCGCTGACCGGCGGTGCCACCCGCATGCTGGATGACAGCAAGAAGCTGTTCGAAGCGTTCTCCTCGTTCGGTTCGGTGCGCGATACGCGCCTGTTCCCGAACTTCTGGCTGGGCGTGATTTCCGGCGCGCTGTCGTTGATCGCCATCGTTGGCTTCGTCAGCAGCACCGTGCGCAGCCGCTCGCGCGAGCAGGACCTGCGCTACCAGACCCAGGTGGAGTTCAACAGCCGCAACCAGCAGGCCATCATGCGGTTGCTGGACGAAATCAGCTCGCTGGGTGAAGGCGACCTCACCGTGAAGGCTTCGGTGACCGAGGACATGACCGGCGCCATCGCCGACGCCATCAACTACGCCGTGGACGAACTGCGCCACCTGGTGACCACCATCAACGACACCTCGGCCAAGGTCGCGCTGTCCACCCAGGAAACCCAGGCCACGGCCATGCAGCTGGCCGAAGCGGCCGGCCACCAGGCCAACCAGATCACTTCGGCGTCGGACCGCATCGGCGAAATCGCCTCGAGCATTGAACAGGTGTCGCGCAACTCGGCCGAGTCGGCCGACGTGGCACAGCGCTCGGTGGTGATCGCCGCCGAAGGCGCCGGCGTGGTCCGCGAGACCATCCAGGGCATGGACCAGATCCGCGACCAGATCCAGGAAACCTCCAAGCGCATCAAGCGCCTGGGCGAATCCTCGCAGGAGATCGGCTCGATCGTGGAACTGATCAACGACATTTCCGAGCAGACCAACATCCTGGCGTTGAACGCCGCGGTGCAGGCGGCCTCGGCCGGTGAGGCCGGCCGCGGTTTCGCCGTGGTGGCCGACGAAGTGCAGCGCCTGGCAGAACGCACCTCCGGTGCGACCCGACGCATCGAAGGGCTGGTCCAGGCCATTCAGGCCGATACCAATGAAGCGGTCAGCTCGATGGAGCAGACCACCGCCGAAGTGGTGTCCGGTGCACGCCTGGCCGAGGATGCCGGTACAGCACTGACCGAAATCGAGCGCGTGTCCAACGCGCTCAACAACCTCATCAAGAACATCTCGATCGCCGCCCAGCAGCAGTCCTCGGCCGCCTCTGACATCACCCGCACCATGGGCGTGATCCGTCAGATTACCGGCCAGACCTCGCAGGGCGCGGGACAGACCGCCGAGTCGATCGGCCATTTGGCACAGCTGGCGGCCGACCTGCGCCGCTCGGTTGCCGACTTCAAGCTGCCGGCGTGAGCCGCGGGCAGGGCGGAGAGGGAAGGAATCAGCAGATGATGCATCGCCAGACGCAACAGCACGACACGCGCGCCCACCTGCCGGGAGTCCTGGCATGAGCACGCTGCGCGATGCCATGAGCCACGCGGCCCTGGGCTGGGTCAAGCCGGAGCTGGACGAGACCCTGCGCCAGGTGCGCAACGAGGTCGAGTACTACGTGGAAGACCCGGCCGATGGCAGCCGGATGCGCTTCTGCGCCGGGTACCTGCACCAGGTGCAGGGCACCCTGCGCATGGTCGAGCTGTACGCCCCGGCGATGGTGGCCGAGGAACTGGAGCAGCTGGCCAACGCCATCGGCGCCGGCCAGGTGCCCGACCGCGACGAAGCCTGCGCCACCCTGATGCGGGGCAGCGTGCTGCTGCCCGATTACCTGGAGCGCCTGCAGAACGGCCATCGCGACATCCCGATCGTGCTGCTGCCGCTGCTCAACGACATCCGTTCGGCGCGCGCGGCACCGGGCATCAATGAAAGCGTGCTGTTCGCCTTCGCCCCGGACAGCGTCAGCGCCACCGAGGCCGAGCTGGACCACGCGCGCGGCAGCCTGAGCGGGCGCAACCGCGAGCTGCTGGACACCGTGGGCAATGCGGTCAAGGAAGAGCTGCTGCGGATCAAGGATGCACTGGACCTGCACCTGCGCACCGGCGGCGAGCCGGTGCAGCTGCAGACCCAGGTCAATGAACTCGGCGCGGTCGCCGACACCCTCGGCATGATGGGCCTGGGCGTTGCCCGTGGCGTGGTCGTGCAGCAGCGCGATGCGCTGCGCGGGGTGGTCGAGGGCCAGCAGCAGATCGACGAAGGCCTGCTGCTGGATATCGCCGGCGCGCTGCTGTACGTGGACGCCTCGCTGGACGACCAGGTCGCCCATCTGGGCGCCGGCGGCAGTGGCGAGGACGACCCGAGCGCGGTGGAAAACCGGCGCACGGTGGAAGTGCTGGCGCACGAAGCGATCGCCAACTTCGCCGCGGCGCGCGAGCATTTCGTCGCTTTCATCGAAACCAACTGGAACCACCAGCAGCTGCAGGAAGTACCGCGCCTGCTCGGTGAGGTGTCCGGTGCGCTGCGCATGCTGGACCTGGCCACCCCCGCCGATTACCTGCAGGGCGTGCGCCAGTACATCGCCGTGGAACTGATCGGCCGCCAGCGCGTGCCCAGCGGTCGCCAGCTGGACACCCTGGCCGACGCCATGGCCAGCCTGGAGTACTACCTCGAAGCCCTGCGCGAACGTCGCCCCGGCCGCGAGGAAATCCTCGACATCACCCGGACCAGCCTGGAAACCCTGCGCTACTGGCCGCTGCCCGATGCGGACGCGGCCGTCGCCGACGTCAGCGCCGAAGCGTTGCCGGTGGCACCGGAAGCGATCGAGCTGGCGCCGTGGGAAGCGCCTGCACCCGAGCGGGTCGAGACCGCCGTGACCCCGGCCGCGCCTGCCCCGGGCAGCGTGCCGCCGACGTTGCCGGACTTCACCTTCGATCCGCCACCGGCCGCCGCCCCGGCCGCCGATGCGGCCGCCCTGGTGTTTGCCGCCTCCACCGCCAGCGCACCGGATACCGCGCAGTGGACGCTGTCCGACCCGGCCGAGCGCGATACCGCCGCCAGTGGCTTTGCCCACTTCGATCCGGTGATCGCCGAAGACAGCACCGCCACCCGCTGGGACGCGGTGCCGCCGATGCACGTGGCACTGGACGCCCTGGAGGCGACCCGGTCCGATGATGCCGATGACCACGTCCAGGCGGCCGCGTACGAGGCCGCACCGGTCTCGTTTGGCGGCGGGTTCGACCCGGTGGCCGCCGAACACGAGGTGCTGGAGATCAGCGATGCGCCGATCGAATTCACCTTCGATGCGCCGCTGCACAATGCCGGCGACGTGCTGTCGCTGCAGATCGATGACGTGCCGGCGACCGCCACCCCGCTGGACGTCGAGCAGCTGCCGGGCTTCCTGCAGACTGCCGATGCCCCGCCTGCGCAGGACCCCGCGCTGGCCGGCGCGGACGGGCTGACCGTGGACGATCACCACGACAGCGCGTCGGTCGAGCACGCACCGCTCGACGTGGAACAGCGCCAGACGCCGGAGACGGCAGCGCCGGTGGCGGACCATGACGCCGCCCGGATCGAGGACATCGAGCACATCGAGGCAATCGAGGCGGTCGAGGCGGTCGAGGAAATCGAGCCGATCGAGCCGATCGAGGCCGCTGCGCCGTTCGAGGACGCCCCGGCACAGGCCACCGACACGCCCGACGAGCAGGCCCAGGATCCGACGCCGATCGTGACCCACAGCAGCACCGGCGTGCATGCGGCGGTGATCGGCAAGATCGAGCTGGACGACGAGTCGGCCCGCTTCCTGGCCGAGCTGGATGCCGCCGCCGCGCAGTTCAGCACCCAGCCGGAGACGGCCGCAGCTGCCGCGCCGGCGGAGTCGGCACCGGTGGCGCAGGACGCCGCCGACAGCATCGAGGCCGGCTTCGAGGATGATGGCGAGAACATCGACCAGGACATCCGCGAGGTCTTCATCGAAGAGTTCGACGAGGAGCTGGTCAACCTCGGCAATCTGCTGCCGGTCTGGCGCGCCGCGCCGGACAGCATGGACCGGCTGCGCCCGATCCGCCGCGTGTTCCATACCCTCAAGGGCAGCGGCCGCCTGGTCGGCGCGCGTACCCTGGGCGAGTTCAGCTGGAAGATCGAGGGCATGCTCAACCGCGTGCTCGACGGCACCCGCCCGGCCACGCCGGCCGTGGTGGCCATGGTCACCCAGGCCTACGAAGTGCTGCCGCAGCTCAACGCCGCGCTGCGTGGCGAAGGCCGGGTCAGCGCCGACCTGCAGGCCATGCAGGCCATCGCAGACCGCGTCGCCGCCGGCGAGGAAACCTTCCACGTGCCGCTGCAGCGCGCCACCCCGGCGGTTGCCGCCCCGGTCGACGCCGTGGACACCGTCGACACCGTGGCCGCCGCCGCGGTTGTCGAGGCCAGTGGCACCCCGGCCAACATCGACGAAGTACTGCGGGAGATCCTCGAAGCCGAGGTGGACACCCACCAGGCGACCCTGCAGGCCTGGCTGCGCGAGGCCAGCGTGGCGCCGCAGCCGGTGACCGACGCGCTGCTGCGTGCGGTGCACACCATGAATGGCGCGTTCGCGATGACCGACGTGCCGGAAATCACCGCTGTCACCGGCGGCGCCGAGAGCTACATCAAGCGCTCGCTGGCTGCCGATGCCACCCCCGATGTGGACGGCGTGCAGGCGCTGTCGGCGACGGCCGAGGCGATCCGCGCCACCATGGATGCGCTGCAGGCCGAAGCGCCGCGCATCCCGGTGCAGACCGCGCTTGCCGCGCGCCTGCAGGCGCTGGCCGACACCCTGCCCGAAGCCCGTTGGCCGGCGCTGGTCGCCGATGACGAGCTGGACCTGGCCGATGAGCAAGCCGCCGATGTCGATGCGGACGGGCAGGGCGGTTACGCCCGCCTGGACGACAGCGCCGAGGCCGACCGCCAGCAGGCCGAGATCGAGGCCGATGACCTGTCGGTGATCACGCTGGACGCGCTGCCGGTGGACCGTGCCGAAGCCCTTGACGGTGTCGGGACCGCCGAAGCCGACGACGCTCTCGAGACCGTTGAAGACGGTGAAGCATTCGACGCGGTCGAGGCCGTTGAAGTGGTCGAAGCGTTCGAAGCCGTTGAAGCCGTTGAAGCCGTCGAAGCCGTTGAAGCCGTTGAAGCCGTTGAAGCCGTCGAAGCCGTCGAAGCCGTCGACGCATTCGAAGCCGTCGAAGCATTCGACGCCGTTGAAGCCACCGAAGCCACCGAAGCCGCCGAGCCAACCGAAGCCACCGACGTTGCCGGCCTTACCGCTGCCGACGCGGCCCCAGTCGCCGGCAACGATGCGCACGTGGCGGGCGAGCTGACCGGCAGCGATGACCTGTCGGCGTACTTCGATGCCGATCTGCCGGCCAACGCCGGGCCGGTCACGGCCAGCGAGGCCGACACCAGCGAGACCGACGCGCATGCCGCGTTCGAATCGACCGAACTGGCCTCCATGGACGTGGAGGCGATCCACCTCGAGCCGACCCCGACGGATGCGCTTGCCAAGGTCGATACCGCGCACGATGACCTGGCGTCGATCGAACTGACCGGTGCCGAGGACCTGTCGCGCTTCTTCGATGCCGCCCCGGTCGATGCCGTGGCCAGCGACGCTGCCGCATCGGACAGCGATGTCGACGCCGACGACGAACGCGAGGCGCTGGAAGACGCGCTGCCGCCGCCGCCGGCATTCGGTGAGCCGGTCGAGGAAGGGCAGGCCCTGGAAGATGGCCTGACCGTGATCGAGGCCGTGCCGGCCGAGCACGGCGACGACAACGTGCTGGGCCTGGCTGCCGGTGACGAGGACCAGGACCACCGCGAGGAGGCCGACGCCTTCGTCGAAGAGGCCAACGACAGCGACGCCGAGACCGACAACGACAACGACACCCGCGTGCCGACGCCGTTCTTCGAATTGGAAGACGCACCGCTGGCCAGCGCGACCGAAAGCGCCACCCTGCTCACCCTGGCCGCTGCCAACGACCAGACCCAGGACAGCGCGCCAGCGCACGCGGCCGACAGCGACGCATACGCGGCGATTGCCGCCGATGCCGATGTCGGCGAAGAGACTGATGAAGATGCCACCGATGCGCTGGACTTCAGCGTGCTCGACCAGGAACTGGTCGACATCTTCGTGGAGGAAGGCAAGGACCTGCTCGACCATTGCGATGGCCTGATCAGCGAGCTGCGCGCCGCCCCGAACGATCGCGAGGTGATCGCCGGCCTGCAGCGTGACCTGCACACCCTCAAGGGTGGCGCGCGCATGGCCGGGATCAACCCGATCGGCGACCTCGGCCACGGTATCGAATCGCTGCTGGAAGCGGTCGCGGCCAACCGCACCGACATCGACCGCAGCGACGTGCACCTGCTGGAGCGCGGGTTCGACCGCCTGCACCAGATGCTGACCCGCACCGGGCAGCACCGCAGCGTGGCCATGCCCGAGGACCTGATCGGCGCGTTCGAACGGCGTACCCAGGGCCGCGTCGACCCGGTCGTGGCCGACAGCGCCGCCGAGGGCGTCGTCGAGGCCGCCGTGGTGGTCGACAACGCCGTCGCCGCCGCCCCGCTGTCCGCCCCGGTGCCGCTGGAAACCAGCACCGACGAAGACAGCCTGGCGCGACCGCAGCAGGAACAGGTGCGCGTGCGCGCCGACCTGCTCGACCGCTTGGTCAACCACGCCGGTGAAGTGGCGATCTACCGCTCGCGCCTGGAACAGCAGCTCGGTGCCTTCCGCGGCGCCATGGGCGAACTGGACCGCACCAATGCGCGTCTGCGCGACCAGCTGCGCCGCCTGGACCTGGAAACCGAGGCGCAGATCGTCGCCCGTTACCAGCGCGAACAGGACCAGGCCGACCACAAGTTCGACCCGCTCGAGCTGGACCGCTTCTCCACGCTGCAGCAGCTCAGCCGCGCGCTGAACGAATCGGCGGCCGACTTGAGCGGCCTGCAGGGCGTGCTGGACGATCTGTCGCGCCAGTACGACGTGCTGCTGCAACAGCAGTCGCGGGTCAGCTCGGAGCTGCAGGACGGCCTCATGCGCGCACGCATGGTGCCCTTCGACGGACTGGTGCCGCGCCTGCGCCGGGTGGTCCGCCAGGCCGGCCAGGACACCGGCAAGCAGGTTCACGTGGTGCTGGAAGGCACCCACGGCGAACTGGACCGCAACGTGCTCGACCGCATGGTCGCGCCGCTGGAGCACATGCTGCGCAACTCGGTCGCGCACGGGCTGGAAACGCCCGAGCAGCGTCGTGCCGCCGGCAAGCCCGAGGAAGGCGAGATCGCCATCCGCCTGCGCCGCGAAGGGTCGGAAATCGTGCTGGAAGTGGCCGATGACGGCGCCGGGCTGGACCGCGAGGCGATCCGTCGCCGCGCCGAACAGCGCGGCCTGGTACAGGCCGATGCCGTGCTCGGCGAGGCCGAACTGGACGCGATGATCTTCTCGCCCGGGTTCAGCACCGCCGACCAGGTCAGCCAGCTGGCCGGCCGCGGCGTGGGCATGGACGTGGTCCACAACGAGGTGCGCCAGCTCGGCGGCTCGGTGGACATCCATTCGGTACGTGGCCAGGGCGTGACCTTCACCCTGCGCCTGCCGCAGACCCTGGCGGTCACCCAGGCGGTGTTCGTCCAGATCGGCGAGACCACCTTCGCCGTGCCGGTGGCCTCGGTCAGCGGTATCGGCCGGATCTCGCGCGAGCGCTTCGAGACCACCCAGGGCGGCTACCACTACGGCGGCGAAGAGTTTGCGCTGCACGATCTGGGCACGCTGGTCGGCCAGGGCCAGGCCCGCGCCGAGGGCCAGGCCCAGGTACCGCTGCTGCTGGTCCGCGCCGGTGAACTGCGCGCGGCCGTGGCGATCGACCAGGTGCTGGGCAACCGCGAAATCGTGGTCAAGCCGGTCGGCCTGCAGATCGCCTCGGTGCCGGGTATCTACGGTGCCACCATCACCGGCGATGGCCGGGTGGTGGTCATCCTCGACGTGGCCCCGCTGGTGCGCCGCTTCCAGGCCAACCCGCACAAGCCGATCGCCCCGGCCACCCAGGTCAGCGACCGCGACGTGCCGCTGGTGATGGTGGTCGACGATTCGCTGACCATGCGCAAGGTCACCGGCCGCATCCTGGAACGCCACAACTTCGAAGTGGCCGTCGCCCGCGATGGCGTGGAGGCACTGGAGCGGCTGGAAGAGCGCGTGCCCGACCTGATGCTGCTGGACATCGAAATGCCGCGCATGGATGGCTATGAACTGGCCACCGCGATGCGTGCCGATCCGCGCTACAAGGATGTCCCGATCGTGATGATCACCTCGCGCAGCGGCGACAAGCACCGTCAGCGCGCCTTCGAAATCGGCGTCCAGCGTTACCTGGGCAAGCCTTACCAGGAACTGGACCTGATGCGAAACGTGTATGACCTGCTGGGGATCGCCCGTGTCCGCGAATGACCTGCCTTCGCTGTTGTCCGTAGCGCTGCTGGCGCGGGTCGGTCCGGCCCGCGAGCGGCTGCGCGAGGCGCTGGGCCAGGCCGGCGCCACCCTGGTGCTGGAAGAAGACCCGAACACGCTGGACCTGCAGGTGCTGCGCGATGCCGCGCCCGGCGCGGTGCTGATCGCGCTGGAGCCGGCCATCGAGGACGCGCTGGAGCGGCTGGACCCGGTGCTGGGTGCGCCGTCGCTGACCCTGATCTTCGACGAGGCCGAACTGGCCGCGCGTCGCGAGGGCTGGGAGGCGCAGCGCTGGGCCCGGCACCTGGTGGCCAAGCTGCACGGCCACCAGGACGTACTGCCGCCCGGCTCTGAACAGGAAGGCCTGCTGCAGCCCGAACCCGGCCTGCCGACCACGCCGGCGCAGCTGCACGCCGATGCGCCGCTGGAATTCCATGTGCGCGAAGCCTTCGACGCCGCCGCGGACGTGCCGGCCGATGGCCTGTACCAGGCGCCGCAGACGCTGGCCGAGCCGATGTCGCTGGAAGAGGCGCTGGCCGCGCTGCAGCCGCCCGCCGCCGCACCGGCCGTGCCGGTGGCCG
>DJBL01000080.1:14491-14647 GCA_002435595.1 Stenotrophomonas maltophilia | reverse complement strand
CAACTGAGCTAACAGCCCGAAAATCGGGAGGCGAATTATGCAGGATTTCCAGCCCGCCGTGCAAGTGTTTTGTTTGAACGGACGCCAACAGCGACTACATCGCGCCACGCCCTGCCCGCCGCCCCTGCGCCGACACGCGGGGGTCAACACTCCCAT
>DJBL01000080.1:0-14250 GCA_002435595.1 Stenotrophomonas maltophilia | reverse complement strand
CCCCACGCATTGCTGCGCAATCCGCGGGCCCCTCTCATCCATCCCCACATCCCCGCGGCTTCGCCGTGCCCCCTTGACTCAAGGGGGCTCCTCTCCAGGCAGTACACGGAATCCCGGGCAAGAAAAAAGCCGCCTGGCGAACCAGGCGGCTTCTGTCTTGGTGGGGTCGCTGCCGCGCATTCGCGCTGCAGCCCCACGCATTGCTGCGCAATACGCGGGCCCCTCTCATCCATCCCCACATCCCCGCGGCTTCGCCGCGCCCCCTTGACTCAAGGGGGCTCCTCTCCAGGCAGTACACGGAATCCCGGGCAAGAAAAAAGCCGCCTGGCGAACCAGGCGGCTTCTGTCTTGGTGGGCTGTCAAGGATTCGAACCTTGGACCTATTGATTAAGAGTCAACTGCTCTACCAACTGAGCTAACAGCCCTGAAAACTCAGACGCACAGTGTAGCGTGCGTGCCTTTTTTTGCAACCCCGATTCACTTTCGGTGAACCAGGTTTTGATCAGTGGGGTGGCTGAGGGGATTCGAACCCCCGACCACCGGAATCACAATCCGGTACTCTAACCAACTGAGCTACAGCCACCACTGAAACCTTTGCTTCCTGACGCATGCACCTGATGGTGCGCCCGACAGGAATCGAACCTGTAACCGCCGGCTTAGAAGGCCGGTGCTCTATCCAGTTGAGCTACGGGCGCCCTGACTGGATTATCGCATTCCAATCCCGTTTTGAGCAGGCTTGGTCGGGGTAGAGGGATTCGAACCCCCGACATCCTGCTCCCAAAGCAGGCGCGCTACCAGACTGCGCTATACCCCGGCGGTAAATCCCTCCGAGGTTCCCCCCGAAAGAGTCGGCTATTGTGGGAATCGGCGCGGCATCTGTCAACGCTTATTTCACGTTGTCGTCGTCGACCCGATCCGCCACCGGCGTATCGGCTATGCTCGGCGCAGCGACCGGATGGTCGAAACCCTACCCCTACAAGGAGATTGGCAATGCGCAGCGGCAATCCCGCACTTTCCGAATCGACGTTCCTGGATCTGGCCAGCGGGTCGGTGGTGACCTCGCCGGACCAGGTGATGACCATCAACGGCACCGTCAACAAGACCGGCCTGCTGCTGTTGCTGAGCGTGATCACCGCCACCTTCGCGTGGAGCCAGTCGGTGGACGCATCGGGCCTTCCGACCGGTGCGGCGATGGGCTACACCGTGGCCGGCGCGATCGGCGGCCTGGTGCTGGCGATGGTGACGATCTTCAAGAAGGAGTGGTCGCCGGTCACCGCGCCGATGTACGCGCTGGTGGAAGGCCTGTTCCTGGGCGCCATCTCGGCGGTGTTCAACGCCAAGTTCCCCGGCATCGTGATGCAGGCGGTGATGCTCACCTTCGGCACCCTGTTCGTGATGCTGGCCGCCTACCGCAGCGGGCTGATCAAGGTCACCGAGAACTTCAAGCTGGGCGTGGTGGCCGCCACCGGTGGTATCGCACTGCTGTACCTGGCCTCGTTCGTGCTGAGCTTCTTCAACATCAACGTGCCGATGATCCACCAGGGTGGCTGGATCGGCATCGCGTTCAGCCTGTTCGTGGTGGTCGTGGCCGCGCTGAACCTGGTGCTGGACTTCGACTTCATCGAAACCGGCGCCGAAGCGCGCGCGCCCAAGTACATGGAGTGGTACGGCGCGTTCGGCCTGATGGTCACCCTGGTGTGGCTGTACGTGGAATTCCTGCGCCTGCTGTCCAAGATCCAGCAGCGCTGATCCATCTGCAGCCGCTACCCAAAGGGCGCCTCCGGGCGCCCTTTTTCATGCATCGGCGTAGCGGGCCAGCAACGTGGG
The DNA here is from genome assembly GCA_002435595.1 of Stenotrophomonas maltophilia. Classification (GTDB taxonomy): domain Bacteria; phylum Pseudomonadota; class Gammaproteobacteria; order Xanthomonadales; family Xanthomonadaceae; genus Stenotrophomonas; species Stenotrophomonas maltophilia_AC. The sequence goes on along the minus strand of DJBL01000080.1, from coordinate 12,423 downwards.
CAGCGACGAGGCCAGCAATGCCACGCCCGAGGCGGTGAGCAGGCCCAGCACGATCTGGCGGAAACGCGCTTCGCTGATGCCGATGTACAGGCGCGCGCCGAGCAGCGTGGGGATCAGCATCGCCGGGGCGACGATGGCGAAGTACGGCAGCATCTGCCGGGTGACCACCCCGGTGCCCAGGTACACGCCCATGGTCACCAGCAGCATGGACAGGTTGAAGTTCTGGATGACCGCGCGCTGCTCGTCCTTGCCCAGGCCCCGCAACGTGGCCCAGAGCGTCGGCACCGGGCCGGCGAAGCCACCGATGCCGCTGAGCACGCCACCGGCCATGCCTGCCACCGTATCGCCCAGACGCCCCCCCCACGGTGACCGGCGGCAATGAGCGCGCCATCAGCATCACCGGGCACCACAGGGCCAGGAATCCGCCCAGCAGGGCCTTGAACCAGGCCATGTCCAGGTGCGGCAACACCGCCACGCCCATCGGAATGCCGGCCAGGCCGCCCAGCACGAACGGCAGCAGCAGGCGCAGGTTGAACCCGCGGCGGACCGTGAATACCGCCAGCAACTGCCCCACCAGTGCACCGAATACCGCCAGCGTGGCGGCCAGCCGCGGATCCAGCGCCCAGGCCCAGAACGACATGGCCACCATGCCGAAGGCAAAGCCGGACAGGCCCTGCACGAACCCTGCCACGATCGCGCCCAGCGCGACCATCAGATACACCGACTCCATCCACGCTTCCCGTTGCTGGGCGACCGCTAGGCGATCGCGCCGACCTGCCCAGCGTAATGCGCGGCCAGGTAGTCCACCAGCGCGCGCACCTTGGGGGCCAGCGCACGCGCGTGCGGGTACAGCGCGAAGTAACGGCGATGCCCGCCATGCCACGCCGGCAGCACCCGGATCAGGCGCCCGGCCCGCAGATCTTCCTGTACGGTCAAGGCGGTGAACAGGCTGATGCCCATGCCGGCGAGCACCGCGGCATGCAGGGCCGGGGTGGCATCCATGCGCAGGCGCTGGCCAGCCTCCACGCTGGCCGTGGCACCGCGCGGCCCCTGCAGCTGCCAGGGCGCTCCCGCCCCGGACGGGGTGAAGGCCAGCAGCAGATGGTGGTCCAGGTCGGCCACCTGTCGCGGCAGGCCGTGGCTGGCCAGGTAGGCGGGCGCAGCGACCAGGATGCGCGGGCAGCACGCCAGTTCGCGGGCCACCAGTTGGCTGTCCGGCAGCGTCGGGGCGATGCGCACGGCCAGGTCGAAGCCACCGCCGACCACGTCGACCAACTGGTCATCGGCGCACAGGTCAACAGCGACCTGCCGATAGCGGGCCAGGAAACCGGGCAGCCAGTGCGGCAGCTCCTGGCTGGCAACCACCTGCGGCACGCTGATCCGCAACCGCCCGCTGGGCGTGGCCTGCCCCGCCCGCACGCGGTCATCGGCCAGCTCCAGCCGCTCCAGCAGCGTCACGGCCTCGCGGTGGTAGTCACGGCCGGCTTCGGTCAGCGACAGTCGCCGGCTGTTGCGATCCAGCAGCCGGACCTGCAGGTGCTCCTCCAGTTGCCGCAACTGCCGCGACATGGCCGAGTGGGTGGTCCCCATCCGCTCGGCAGCCGCAGTGAAGCTGCCTGCCTCGACGATGGCGCGCAGCGCGCGCAGGGCGGCGAAATGATCCATCGGCAGGCAGCTCCGCTTGGCAGGACCCGCCGGACGCGGGCCCTGCGAGCTTATCAAGCCCCGTTGCCGGCCTGCCGCACCGGCAGGGCCAGGATCGCATCGGTGGACATGACCTGGCCGAACGCATCCTCGACCTGCGCCAGCGAGGCCTCGTGCAGCGCGCGGTGGCCGATGTGGCGCCCGCCGCCCAGGTCCAGGTCGCGGCTGGCGGTGGCATCGGCCGAGACGATCACCCGGTAACCGCGCGGGCCAGCGGCCGCGTCGCGCGCGGCGCCGACCACGCAGGCATGGGTCTGCAGGCCGGTGACGATCAGCGTGTCGATGCCGGCGTCCTGCAGCACCCTATCCAGCACCGCGGCCGAGCCGCCGGCAAACACGCTGACGTTGTCCTTCTCGATGACGGTTTCGCCGTGACGCGGCTGCATGTCGCGATGGAAGTCCGCATGGGGGCTGCCCTGGGCGAACAACGGCGCGCCGGCCGGCAGCACGTGCTGGACGTGGATGACGGCGATTGCATGGGCGTCGGCGAAGTCCACCACGCGGCGGGTCTGGCGCAGCGCAGCGGCGCCATCGGGGATGACCATGCGGCCGCCGGCGAAGCCCGGTGCGGCACTGGCATCGAAATACTCGTTCTGGAAGTCGACCACCAGCACGGCGGTGCGGGCAGCCTCCAACGTGGTGATGGCCGGGGCGCCGGCCAGCGCGCGGATCGTGGGATGGGTGGGCTCGGTGAGGTTCATGCAGACCGCCTGTGCAGTGTGGGTTGGGCACAGGATGGGGAACGCACGGCGCACGAACCAGCCGGCAACCGACACACCATCTGTGCGAAATACGCACCGGTTGACTGCCCGCTCTGCGAACGCAAACGGGGCGCCCGAAGGCGCCCCGCAGTGACACAACCTATCGACAGCGGCCGTTTACAGGCGGCTGGCGATGGCCTGGGCGAAGCCCATGGTGTTGCCGGTGCCGCCGAGATCGCCGGTCAGCGAGTCCTTGGCTTCCAGGGTGGCAACGATGGCCTTGCGCAGGCGCTCGGCGTTGTCGGTCTGGCCGACGTGGTCCAGCATCTGCGCGGCGGCCAGCAGCAGCGCGCACGGATTGGCCTTGCCCTGGCCGGCGATGTCCGGCGCGGTGCCGTGCACGGCCTCGAAGATCGCCGCGTTCTCACCGATGTTGGCACCCGGGGCCAGGCCCAGGCCGCCGACGAGGCCGGCGCACAGGTCGGAGATGATGTCGCCGAACAGGTTGGTGGTGACGATGATGTCGAACTGTTCCGGACGCATCACCAGCTGCATGCAGCAGTTGTCGACGATCATTTCCTGGAACTCGATCTCCGGGTACTTGGCCGCCACTTCGCGCGCCACGGCCAGGAACAGGCCCGAGGTCGACTTGATGATGTTGGCCTTGTGCACGGCGGTGACCTTCTTGCGGCCGGTGCTGCGGGCCAGCTCGAAGGCGTAGCGCACGATGCGCTCGGAGCCCTTGCGGGTGATGCGGGTGCCGGAGAAGGCGGTCTCGCCATCGGCCGACACTTCCTGGCCTTCGGCCAGGTAGGCGCCTTCGGTGTTCTCACGGACGGTGATCAGGTCCACACCATCGCCGAAGCGCGACTTGGTGTTGGGGAAGGACACGGCCGGGCGCACGTTGGCGTACAGGTCGAAATGACGACGCAGGCTGACGTTGATCGAAGTGAAACCGCCACCGACCGGGGTGGTCAGCGGGCTCTTCAGCGCGATCTTGTTGCGCGCGATCGATTCCAGCGTGGCCGCCGGCATCAGGTCGCCGTGCTTCTCCAGCGCGACCAGGCCCGCGTCGGCGTCTTCGTATTCAAAGCCGGTATCCAGCTTGCCGAGCACGAACAGGGTAGCGTCCATGATCTCCGGGCCGATGCCGTCGCCGCGGATGACCGTGATTTTCTGCGTCATTGATGTGTAGTCCGAACCGAGGGGGAAGCGCCGTCCGTGAGATGCGCGGAACGCGGGCGCAAGGGAAGTTTCACCCGCAATTATGCCTTACCCGCCCAACGGACCCAAATCCGCCATTGGTGGTAGTGCCAGCCGCAACCCGCCCCCCCCCCCGACGCGGCAGCCACCGACCGCTGGTCGGTGGGCTCGGCCGGGTCGAACATGAATGGAGCGCAGCCGGCCCACGGTCGGCCCCACCGGAGCGGGGCACGCCGCGGCCCCGGCCTCAATGCTCGTGGGCGGCCGGCGCGTCGGCGCCACCTTCAAGCTGGTCGAGGAAATCGACCGCGCGGCGCAGGTGCGGGATGACGATCGAACCGCCGACGACCAGGCCGACCGAGAAAGTCTCGAAGAACTCTTCGCGGGTCACGCCGGCGTCCTTGCACTGGGCCACGTGGTAGCTGATGCAGTCATCGCAGCGCAGCACCATGGAGGCGACCAGGCCCAGCAGCTCCTTGGTCTTCACATCCAGCGCGCCCGCCTGGTAGGTCTGGGTATCCAGCGCGAAGAAGCGCCGCACCACCTGGTTGGGCTCGCCCAGGATGCGCTGGTTCATGCGCTGGCGGAACTCGGTGAACTCGGCAATGCGGTCCTTGCTGCCGTCGTCGGCCGCGCTCATGCCTGGCCCTCGCCGGCCAGCAGCGGTTCCAGCTTGCCGGCGCGGTGCAGCGCCATCATGTCGTCGTAGCCGCCCACGTGCACGTCACCGACGAAGATCTGCGGCACGCTGGTGCGACGGGTCCTGGCCATCATCTTTTCACGCTCGACCGGGTCCAGGTCGATCCGCACTTCGGTCCAGTCGCGCCCCTTGCTCTTCAGGAAGTTCTTGGCGGCCACGCAGTACGGGCAGACGGCAGTGGAATAGATGGTGATGGCGGGGGCGCCACCCGGGTGGGACGCAACATCTTGGCTCACGGGAAACTCCACGGACAAACGAGTGTCTGTATATGGTAGCCGCCTGCTGGATTTTCCATGTCATCACCGCAACACTGTGGATTGACCGCAGCACCGCCTGACCCCGGCCACGTGGCCGCCCCGGCCTGCCCGCCCCACCTGTCCTGGAGCTTCGATTGCGCCCTCTGCTGCTCTCCGCCGCACTGACCCTGGCCCTGGCCATGCCGCTGGCCTCGGCCCAGGATGCCAAGCTGCCGGACATCGGCTCGTCGGCCGGCGAACTGCTTACCCCGGCCCGGCAGGCCGAGTACGGCGGGATGATGCTGCGCGAGCTGCGCAACTACGGCTACCTGCTGGACGACCCGCTGGTGGACGACTGGCTGCAGAACATGGGCACGCGCCTGGGCTCCAACAGCGCCCAACCGCGCCAGTCCTATACCTTCTTCATGCTCAAGGACCGCCAGATCAACGCCTTCGCCACCCTGGGCGGGTACATCGGGGTGAATGCGGGGCTGGTGCTGACCGCCGAGCGCGAGGACGAGGTGGCCGCGGTGCTGTCCCATGAAATCGCCCACGTCACCCAGCAGCACGTGCTGCGCGGGGTGGAACGGGCCCAGCGCGACCAGATCCCGATCCTGCTCGGCATGCTGGCGGCGGTCATCGCCGCCCAGCAGGCCGGGGGCAACTCCTCGGGCGATGCGACCATGGCCGCGATCACCTCGGGCATGGGCCTGATGCAGCAGCGCCAGATCAACTACACCCGCAGCAACGAATCGGAGGCCGACCGCCTGGGCATCCGCACCCTGGCCCGCAGCGGCTATGACGTGGACGCCATGGCCGGCTTCTTCGAGCGCATGTCCGCCTCGATGCGCGGCAACGCCGGCGGCTACTCGGTGCCGGACTTCCTGCAGACCCACCCGGTCAACACCACCCGGATCAGCGAGGCCAAGGCGCGCGCCGAGCAGATGAAGAAGGACACCGTGCTGCTCACCACCGAGGTTCCCGGCGGGATCCGCCAGGAGCGGGTCAATCCATCCGACCCGGCCTTGTCCGAGCCGATCGTCCGGCGCAGCAATCCGCTGCTGCCGGCCTCGATGCAGGTCTCGGTGAACAGCCTCAGCCGCGGCGCCAGCGGCCAGTTCGAATACGCCCGCGAGCGCCTGCGCGTGCTCAGCGCCGACACCCCGAGCGACCTGGCGCGCGAGTACGAAAACCTGCAGCGCGCGCAGAAGGGTGGCCTGACCGCGCCGCAGCGCTATGGGCTGGCCCTGGCCCGGCTGCGCAACAGCGGTGCCGGCGAGGCGCGGCGGATGTTGGGCGAACTGCTGGTCGACCATCCGGACAACCTGTGGGTGGCGCTGGCGCTGGGCGAGGCCGAGTCGCGCTCGGGCCAGCCGGCCCAGGCCAATGCCCGCTTCGAGACCCTGCTGCGCCAGCATCCGGGCAGCCGCCCGGTGGCGCTGACATTCGCCGAAATCCTGAACGAGCAGGGCGGGCGCGAGGCCGGCCAGCGCGCGCAGGCGATGCTGCGCCCGCTGCTGTCGCAAAGCGGCAATGATCCGGTGTTCCAGCTTCGCTTTGCCCGCGCCAGCGAGCTGGCCGGCGATACGGTGCGGGCCAGCGAGGCCTATGCCGAGGCCGCCTTCCTGAACGGTCGGCCGGAGCAGGCCCTGATCCAGCTGCAGGCCCTGAAGAAGCAGCCGGCGCTGGACTACGTGGGCCGGGCGCGGGTGGATGCACGGATCGAAAGCATTACCCCGACCGTGCTGGAGATGCGCCGCCAGGGCATCCGCGATCCGGAGCTGGAGCGGCGCTGAGTGCGCCCAGGGCCAGGCCCGGGATGACCGCTGCATGGCAGTGGCGGGAAATGTGGGTCCAGGTCGTCACAAACATGTCATGAAACCGTAGTCTACTGGGCTCAATCCCGGTCTGATAAGCAATACGGTGCGCACGTGCAGAAACGCATTCTGATCGTCGATGACGAGCCCGCGATCCGCGAAATGGTCGCCTTCGCCCTCCGCAAGGGCGACTACGACCCGATCCACGCTGGCGATGCCCGCGAGGCGCAGACGGCGATCGCCGACCGGGTCCCGGACCTGATCCTGCTGGATTGGATGCTGCCCGGCACCAGTGGCCTGGACCTGGCGCGGCGTTGGCGCAAGGAAGCCCTCACCCGCGAGGTGCCGATCATCATGCTGACCGCGCGTGGCGAAGAAAACGACCGCGTGGGCGGCCTGGAAGCCGGCGTGGACGACTACGTGGTCAAGCCGTTCTCGGCGCGCGAGCTGCTGGCCCGCATCCGTGCGGTCATGCGCCGCGCCCGCGACGATGATGAAGACGGCAGCGTGGCGGTGGGTGCGATCCGGATCGACGGCGCCGCGCACCGCGTGTTCGCCGGCGACCAGCCGGTGCCGATCGGCCCCACCGAATACCGCCTGCTGCACTTCTTCATGACCCACCCCGAACGCGTCTACACCCGTGCCCAGCTGCTGGACCACGTGTGGGGCGGCAGCGTGTACGTGGAGGAGCGCACCATCGACGTGCACATCCGCCGCCTGCGCAAGACGCTGGAGCCGTTCGGCGCGGAGAACATGGTGCAGACCGTGCGCGGCGCCGGCTACCGCTTCTCGACCTCGACCTGAGTCTCTGCCGGCGCCTGCGCCGGCGGCGGCCACTCCTGCTATAACCTTGGATCGCGTCCGAGGACCGCACCTTCTGCGAGACCGCAATGCCCCGCCACATCCGCTCTGCCTGGTTGAAGACATTGGCCACCCTCGCCCTCCTGCTGCTGGCGGCCGGCGTGCTGGGCCTGCTCACCGGGCATGTCTGGATGTGCATCGCGTTGGCATCCATCGGCGCGCTGGCCTGGCACTACTGGCGGTTGCGCCGCGTGCTGCGCCGGCTGACCGCCCGCCACCGCTGGGACGTCGGCGACGCCGCCGGGGTCTGGAACGAACTGGACCGCCTGCTGTATCGCAACCAGCTGGAGATGCGCACGCGCAAGCGACGCCTGCTGGACATGCTGCGCAGCTATCGCGCCGCCGCGGCGGCGTTGCCCGATGCGGTGGTGGTGGTGGACCGCAACAGCCAGCGGGTGCAGTGGTTCAATGAGGCGGCCACCTCGCTGCTCGGCCTGCACCACCCGGGCGATCTGGGCGAGGCGCTGGTCGAACGCCTGCAGCCGATGCCGCTGGCGCACTGGCTGGCAGGCGGCCGCAACGCCGAACCGATCCTGGACGTGCCCTCGCCGGTCGATCCGGCGATCCGGCTCAACCTGCGCCTGATCCCCTACTCGCCCGATTACTGGCTGCTGATCGCGCGCGATGTCAGCAAGCTGCTGCGCCTGGAGCAGGTGCGCCGCGACTTCGTGGCCAACGTATCCCATGAGCTGCGCACCCCGCTGACCGTGGTCCACGGCTACCTGGACATGATGGAACCGGAGGATTTCCCCGGCACCGGGCCGATGCTGGAGGAAATGCGCAAGCAGTCCCAGCGCATGGCCCAGCTCGTCGAAGACCTGCTGACCCTGTCGCGGCTGGAATCGCAGGAGCACACCGAGGAAGAAGCGGTGGCGATGGCGCCGATGCTGGCCACGCTGCGCCGCGAGGCCGAGGCGCACAGCCAGGGCCGGCACCAGATCAGCGTGATCGACAACGCCGGGGTGGACCTGCAGGGCTCCAACAAGGAACTGCACAGCGCCTTCTCCAACCTGGTCACCAACGCGGTGCGCTACACCCCGGCCGGCGGCCGGGTGGACGTGGAACTGGCCCGCGAAGGCCAGGGCGTGGTGCTCAGCGTGCGCGACACCGGTTATGGCATCCCCGCAGCGCACCTGCCGCGCCTGACCGAACGCTTTTACCGCGTCTCCAGCAGCCGGTCGCGTGAAAGCGGCGGCACCGGGCTGGGCCTGTCGATCGTCAAGCACATCCTGGGCCTGCACCACGCGCGCCTGGAGATCCAGAGCGAGGTCGGCAAGGGCAGCGTGTTCGCGTGCCACTTCGATGCCGACCACGTGCGTGCACGCACCGAAACGGCCTCCCTTCCTTCTGCAGAAGACTCCTCCGCATGAGCACTCTCGTCCCCATCGCCGTGCCGGTGGACAACGATCCGCTGCGCGACCCGGCGCTGTACATCAACCGCGAGCTGTCCCAGCTGGACTTCAACTTCCGCGTGCTGGCCCAGGCCATGGACACCCAGGTGCCGCTGCTGGAGCGCCTGCGCTTCATGTGCATCTCCTGCACCAACCTGGACGAGTTCTTCGAGATCCGCGCCGCCGCGGTGCGCCATGCCCAGGAGTTCGGGCTGCCGCCGGCGCCGGACGGCATGACCCCGCAGGCGATCCTCAACGCCATCCATGATCGTGCCGCGCAGCTGGTGGATCAGCAGTACCGCTGCTGGAACGAGACCCTGCGCCCGGCGCTGCACGAGGCCGGCATCGACGTGCTCGGCCGCCACTCCTGGAACCACCGCCAGAAGCGCTGGCTGCGCGCCTACTTCCGCAACGAGATCATGCCGGTGCTGTCGCCGCTGGGCCTGGATCCGTCGCATCCGTTCCCGAAGATCCTCAACAAGTCGCTCAACATCGTGGTGGTGCTCAAGGGTACCGATGCCTTCGGCCGCGCCGGCCACCTGGCGATCGTGCGTGCGCCGCGTTCGCTGCCGCGCATCATCCAGCTGCCGGAAAAACTCGGCGGCGCGCAGACCTACGTGTTCCTGTCCTCGGTGCTGTCCACCTTCGTCGACGAGCTGTTCCCGGGCATGGAGGTGCAAGGCGCCTACCAGTTCCGCGTGACCCGCAATTCCGAACTGGTGGTGGACGAGGAGGAAGTGGAGAACCTGGCGCTGGCCCTGCGCGACGAGCTGGTGGACCGCGGCTACCGGCCGGCGGTGCGGCTGGAGATCGCCCAGGATTGCCCGCGCGACATCGTGCGCACCCTGCTGCAGAATTTCGGCCTGACCGAGAACGCGGTGTATCGCATCGACGGCCCGGTCAACCTCAACCGCGTCATCCAGCTGTACGACCTGCTGGCGCGGCCGGAACTGAAGTACCCGCCGCTCAATCCGCGCGTGCTGCGCGACGGCGATGGCATCTTCGAGGTGGTCGCGCGCCGCGACGTGCTGCTGCACCATCCCTTCGATGCGTTCACCGCGGTGCTGGACCTGATCAAGCAGGCGGCGGTGGATCCCAACGCGCTGGCGATCAAGCAGACCCTGTACCGCACCGGCAAGGATTCGCAGATCGTCGATGCGCTGATCCAGGCGGCGCGCAACGGCAAGGACGTCACCGTGGTGGTGGAGCTGCGCGCGCGCTTCGACGAGGAAGCCAACCTGGGCCTGGCCGACCGCCTGCAGGAGGCCGGGGTCCAGGTGGTGTACGGCGTGGTGGGCTACAAGACCCACGCCAAGATGCTGCTGATCGTGCGCCGCGAGGGCCGCAAGCTGCGCCGCTACGTGCACCTGGGCACCGGCAACTACCACAGCGGCACCGCGCGGGCCTACACCGACCTGAGCCTGATCACCGCCGATGCGGACATCGGCAACGATGTGCATCTGTTGTTCCAGCAGCTCTCCGGCCTGGCGCCGCGGACCAAGCTCAAGCGCCTGCTGCAGTCGCCCTTCACCCTGCACCCGGGCCTGCTGCAGCGGATCGAGCGCGAGACCCGGCTGGCCGCCAGCGGTCGCCCGGGCCGGATCATCGCCAAGATGAACGCCCTCAACGAGCCGCAGATGATCCGCGCGCTGTATGCGGCCTCGCAGGCCGGGGTACAGATCGACCTGATCGTGCGCGGCGCCTGCACCCTGCGGCCGGGCGTGCCGGGGGTGTCGGACAACATCCGGGTCCGTTCGATCGTGGGGCGCTTCCTCGAGCACAGCCGGGTCTACTGGTTCGGCAACGACGGCGCCGCCGAGCTGTACTGCGCCAGCGCCGACTGGCTGGAGCGCAACCTGCTGCGGCGGGTGGAGACCTGCTTCCCGATCCTGGATCCGGAACTGGCGCGCAAGGTCTACCGCGACGTGCTGCAGAACTATCTGGACGACAACCTCAATGCGTGGGAGCTGCGCGCCGACGGCGAGTACGTCAAGTGCAGCCCTGGCCATGACGAGCCACCGCACTCGGCGCAGATGGCGTTGATGCAGGGCCTGTAGCCAACCACCGTGGGTCGGCACACCCGTGCGTGCCGGCCCACGGCCGGCATCTCCCCCGCCAACGGTGCGCATCCACCGGGCCCCATGCGCTGCGACCTCCCGTCGCAGCCGATGTGAAGGCCGCGCGGTGACTTCGCGCCCCACCCTTCGGCTAACATTCGTCCATGCCGCACACCTCTACGACTCCGCCCGCCCTGCAGGATGGCGACCTGCTCGCCGCCATCGACCTGGGCTCGAACAGTTTCCACATGGTCATCGCGCGCTACACGCTCGGGCAGCTGCGGGTGGTCGATCGCCTGCGCGAGACCGTGCGCATGGCCGACGGGCTGGACGGCAAGGGCGGCTTGTCCGCCGAGGCCCGCCAGCGCTCGCTGGAATGCCTGGCCCGGTTTGGCCAGCGCATCCGCGCGATCCCCTCGGTGCGGGTGCGCGCGCTGGCCACCAACACGGTACGCCAGCTGCGCTCGCCACAGGCCTTCCTGATGCCGGCCGAAACCGCGCTCGGGCATGCCATCGAAGTGGTCAGCGGGCGCGAGGAAGCGCGCCTGATCTACCTCGGCGTGGCCCATGCGCAGCCGCCCAAGCCGGACCAGCGCCGGCTGGTGATCGACATCGGCGGCGGCTCCACCGAGTTCATCATCGGCCAGGGCATGCAGACCCTGGAACGCGAGAGCCTGCAGGCCGGCTGCATCGCCAGCACCCGGCGCTTCTTCCCGGGCGGCAAGCTCAGCCGCAAGCGCTGGAAGGACGCGCTGACCGAGATCGGCGCGGAGTTCCAGCAGTTCGCCACCAAGTACCGCGCGCTGGGCTGGCATGAAGCGCTGGGTTCGTCGGGCACGCACAAGGCGATCAGCGAGATCTGCGCCACGATGAAGCTGAGCAAAGGCGCGATCACCGCCGAGGCATTGCCGCAGCTGCGCGATGAGCTGCTCAAGGCCAAGCGCATCGAGGACATCAACCTGCCCGGGCTGTCGGCCGATCGCCGCCCGATCATCGCCGGCGGCATCCTGGTGCTGGAAGCGGCGTTCCAGGCCCTGGGCCTGGAGAAGCTGCTGGTGAGCAAGGCGGCGATGCGCGAAGGCATCCTGTACGACATCCTCGGCCGCGCCAGCGAGAACGACCTGCGTGATGAGTCGGTGGCCGCGCTGACCCAGCGGTATGGCATCGATACCACCCAGGCCGACCGCGTCGAACGCACCGCGATCAACCTGCTTGGCCAGGTCGAGGACAGCTGGCAGCTGGACCCGGACGATGCGCGCATGCTCGGCTGGGCCGCACGCCTGCACGAGCTGGGGCTGATGATCGCCCACAGCGGCTATCACGTGCATGGCAGCTACGTGCTGGAAAACTCGGATATCGCCGGTTTCTCGCGGCAGGAGCAGCAGTTGCTGGCGGCGCTGGTGCGCAGCCATCGGCGCAATGTCTCCAAGTCGGCCTTCGAGGCCCTGCCCGAGCGCCTGCTGCTGCCCGCCCGCCGGATGACCGCCCTGCTGCGGCTGGCGGTCCTGCTCAACCGTGCGCACGAAGACACCCCGATGCCGGCGTTGGAACTGACCGCCGAGGACAGCCGGCTGTCGCTGATCCTGCCGCAGGCCTACATCGATGCGCGGCCCCTGCTGCGCGCCGACCTGATCGGCGAAACCGACGGCATGGCCGGCCTGGGCGTGCAGTTCCGCCCGTTCGTGGCCTGATCCCCGCGGGCGGCGGCATCCGCCGCCCGGCTCCAGCCCCTGCCCCGCCATCGACGCCCCGG
>DJBL01000081.1 GCA_002435595.1 Stenotrophomonas maltophilia | reverse complement strand
CGGGCGGACCCGCGAGCCGGCCCTGGCCGGGGCCGCGGCCGCCTTCAGGACCAGGGGCATCAGCGGCAGGGCAAGGCCGGCCTTGAGGCAGTCGCGTCGTTTCATCGGGGGCATTCCTTGGTGGGTGGCCGGGGCGATGAGCGTCACTGTGCGCCGCGAAAGGCCCGGCGTCATTGGCGTGGGGACGGAGGGAGGGGCGCAGGGACGAGTGGTGGGCGGGCAGGGACGAGGTGCCGGCCCCAGCGCGGCCCGGCGACCTCGCGGTAAGCTCGAGCACTGGGCGCGGGGAAGGCGCCATGACCCACGGTGAGCCCATGGCCCTTGCACTGATCGCGTTGCTCCTGCTCGAGCTGGTCCTGCAGCTGGCCTGGAATGCCCGCTATTGGTGCGTGGGCATCGTGGTGTTCACGCAGACCCTGCCGGCCTCGGCGGCGGCGCGCAACCAGCTTGCGCTGGGCAGCCTGCAGCACGATGTCGACCCGGCGGGGTGGCTGCCGCTGGCATTCCATCGTTTGCCCGATGGCAGCCTGGCCTTCCGCGAACGCTGGGGCGCAAGTGTTGCGCGGCGCTACTACCCGGTCATGCGCGGCCGGATCGTGGTCGATGCCCGGCGTCGCGAGGTGCGCGTGCTGGGGCTGTGCAACTGGAACGTGCTGGCCATCGCGCTGTCGTCGCTGCCGGTGGCGATGCTTCACCCCGCATCGGCCGCGCTGCTGCTGGTGCTGCCGCTGTTCTGGGTGAGCCATGTGTTCCAGCGACGGCGCTTCCTGGTCGTGGTCCAGGCGCTGCGTGCGCAGCTGGACACCGGGCGTTCGGTGGAGGCGATGCTGGACGCGCGGATGCTGGCCCGGCGACCGCGCTGATCCGTCGGCACCGACCGGGCGGGTAGACTGCCCGCCCCGAGATCGTTGCCCGACGCACAGGATGCCAGCATGACCGTTCCTTCCTCACCCCCGGACCGCCGCGCGCAGCTGACCGGGGCCATGCACGCTGCCGGATGCCTCGATCCGCGCGACTGGGTGGGCAGTGAGCTGGCCGAGGACATTCCGCAGTTCGCGCGGTTCCTGCTGCTGCGCGAGGTGTACCAGTTGACCGATGCCGTGCAGGACACCCTCGCCGAGGCGGTGTACGACCAGCCCGCCCTGCAGGACACGCTGAAGGCCCTGCACGAGGCCGTGGCGCCTGCGGCGCTGGAGGCGCTGCTGCTGGCCTACGGCCGGGCGCTGGGCAACGGGTGGGTGATGGCGCTCGATCACGGCCCAGCCGGGCAGGGGCCGGACTGGCCCGGCTGGCAGCTCATGGAAACCGATGCCGATGGCGCGCCCAGCGGTCGGCTGGTGCAGGGCCTGCACGAGGACTACCTGGATTTCGAGGGCGCCTACCAGCGGCTCGGACGCAGCTCGGACGCGGGGCCGCTGGAGCACTGAGCACTGAATGCGCGGGCCCAGGCCCGGCTGCGGTCGCGGCGCGGAAGAAGACTTACTGAGGCTGGCTAAGTAGAAACACGCTGGCTGCGGCGGCGGGTGACGGCGACCATCAAGCGACCCCGACCCCGGAGACTTGCATGGCCAGCGCATCCAAAAAAAAGAAGCCCAACATCCTCGTGATCTGGGGCGACGACATCGGCATATCCAACCTGAGCTGCTACACGCACGGGTTGATGGGCTACCAGACCCCGAACATCGATCGCCTGGCCAGCGAGGGCATGCTGTTCACCGATTCGTACGGAGAGCAGTCCTGCACCGCCGGCAGGTCCTCGTTCATCACCGGCCAGAGCGTGCTGCGCACCGGCCTGTCGAAGGTCGGCATTCCCGGCGCGCCGGTGGGCATGAACGAGAAAATCGTCACGATCGCCGCGCTGCTGAAAAACGAGGGTTACACCACCGGTCAGTTCGGCAAAAACCACCTCGGTGACCTCAACCACATGCTGCCCACCAACCATGGGTTCGATGAGTTCTACGGCAACCTCTACCATCTCAATGCCGAGGAAGAGCCGGAGATGTACGACTACTTCCCCGAGAAGGAGTTCGGCAAGTTCATCGACACCATCAAGCCGCGCGGGGTGATCCACAGCTTCGCCACCGAGACCGATGACAGCACCGAGCAGCCGCGCTGGGGCAAGGTGGGCAAGCAGAAGATCGAGGATACCGGCCCGCTGGACCGCAAACGCATGCTCACCTGCGACGACGACTTCGCCGAGCGCGCCAAGGGCTTCATCAAGCAGGCCACCGACGAGGACACCCCGTTCTTCGTCTGGGTCAACTTCACCCACATGCACCTGTATACCCACACCAAGCCGGAGAGCCTGGGCCAGGCCGGGCGCTGGCAGTCGCCGTACCACGACACCATGATCGACCATGACAGGAACGTGGGGTCGCTGCTGGACTACCTTGACGAGCTGGGCATCGCCGAGGACACCCTGGTGGTGTACTCCACCGACAACGGCCCGCATCGCAACTCGTGGCCGGACGGCGGCATGACCCCGTTCCGCAGCGAGAAGGACACCAACTGGGAGGGCGCGTTCCGCATCCCGCTGGTGGTGCGCTACCCGGGCAAGATCAAGCCGGGCACGATTTCCAACGACATCGTGCAGCACCACGACTGGCTGCCCACCTTCCTGGAGCTGGCCGGCAACAAGACCGTCGTGGAGGACCTCAAGAAGGGCGTCAAGGCGATCGGGCGCACCTACAAGAACCACATCGACGGGGTGAGCCTGCTGCCGCGGCTGACCGGCAAGGCGGAAAAATCGCCGCGCAACCTGTTCGTCTACATCTCCGATGACGGCGACATGCTGGGCATCCGCTACGACAACTGGAAAGTGACGTTCATGGAACAGCGCTGCAAAGGCACCATGCAGCTCTGGGGCGAACCGTTCACGGCCATGCGCATTCCCAAGATCTACAACCTGCGCACCGACCCGTACGAGTTCGCCGATGTCACCTCCAATACCTACTGGGACTGGTACATCAACCACGTGTACATCGTCTATGGCGCGATCGCGTTGCTGACCAAGTTCAACGAAACCTTCATCAACTTCCCCAAGATCCAGAAGCCGAACACCTTCACCGCCGACCAGGCAATCGAAAAGCTGCAGGACGCGGTGGCGAGCAAGTAGCCGGCGCGGGGCTGCGTGGCGGGCATCGCCACGCAGCCACCGGTCGCCGCCGGGTCAACGACTGCGCATGGGGTAGGACCCGGCGCAGACATCGCCCTCTTCGGTGCCGTCCAGCCACTGCTTCAGCTGGGCCACGCGCGCGCGGGTGAGCTGCTCGTATTCGCTGCTCTGGCACATGGGCAGCACGCTGCCGGCATTCTGCGGGTCCGGGAAGCGCGCCGCGATCTGCGCATCGCGGAAGGCAACCCAGGCGCGCTGCGCGGCCTTGAACCGGGTCACGAACGCGGTGTCGCCGGCATTGGCCGCCAGCACCCTGGCATACACGCGGTTGAGTTCCGCGTCGGCGGCCGTGGCGCCGATCCCCGCGCACTGGTTGAGCCCGGCCTGCGACTGGTCGGGGCTGTCGCAGGCCATGCCGTCGGACGTCCTGGGCACCGCGTCGGCAAGGGCCACCGCCGGCATGCAGGCGGTCAGGGCCAGCAGGATCAGGAGAGATTTCATCGCGCTCTCCGCTCAGCCGCTGTAGCCGCGGACACGCATGCACTTCTTGATCAGGTCCGACGTTTCCATGCCGCCGACCACGCCGTCGCCGACCGCCGCGCCGGTGTTCTGCGGCGCTTTGCCGTCCCCGGTGGTGGCCTTGGAGGCGTCATAGTCGCACTCGGCCAGATCCTGCTGCTTCTGGGCATCGCTTGCGCCGGGCTTGCTCCAGCCCTTGATCTGGGCGGTACCGCAGCCGGTGACGGAGAGGGTGGCGAGGAGCACCAGGGTGACGCCCGGGAGTCGGATGTACATACGCGTTCCTGACGTGAGAGAGAGGGGCGATGCAGCACTCGCCTATTAGCGGCGCAGCGGCATGAGAACGAGGTGAAGCGCGGGCCTGCCGGCAGCGGTCGCCCTGCAGGATAGAATGCAGGTACAGACGAGCGATCCGGCCCTCGGCGTCGGCACTGCACAAGGACGCGCATGGAAGACAAGCACGGCGGCATCTGGATGTTCGCGCCCATCGCGGGCGAGGTGGTGGTGGCCGAGCATTACCGCGCCGGGACGGAGCGGCTGGAGCGGATCGTGCAGCACGCCGACGGCGGCGTGCAGGTGGCGCTGCTGCACAAGGTGGCCGACCCGCAATGGCAGCTGCCGGTGTGGTCGGTGGTCACGGTGGCCCGGGTGGCGTCGGTGGCCGAGGCCGAACGCCATCTGGCCACATGCGCGGTGCGGCAACGCTGAGCGAGCACGCGGTCGCCCGGCGCGTCGTGGCGCTGCTGGTGCTGCCGGTGGTGGTCCCTCTGGCCGGCAAGGCGATGCCCGCCGTCGGCCGCCGCGCGTCGCGCGCGTTCGGTGCGCTGTGCGCGCGGGTGGGCGTGGTGTTCTTCGCGTTCGTGGGCGGATCGTTCCTGCAGACCGGCCAGCGGGTAGCGGCCGGCCGCGTCGCGCCGGCGTTGATCGTCGCGGACGACGCGGCGTGGGGCGATCGCGTGTTCGTTGGCGCCTGCACGGCACTGTTGGGCGCGGCGATGCCGGGTGTGGGGGGTGCCCATGCTGCGGCTGGGGACGCCCGGGCCCCGTGAGGCGGCAGCATCACGCCATGCAGCCGCCGGCGCTGGCAGCATCCAGGCTTCCGTATCCGCGTTCCCGAGGTGACAGCCATGGTGTCCACTGCCGTCCCGCCCCGACCCTGGGCCATCCACCCGTTCCATGCTGCGGTGCTGGGCGGCGTGTTGCCGCTGTTCCTGGGTGCGCTGCTGGCCGATTACGCCTACTGGAGCAGCTACGAGATCCAGTGGGCCAATTTCGCCGCCTGGCTGCTGGTGGGTGCGATGGTGCTCACCACGATCGCGCTGTTGTGCGGCATCGTTGGCCTGGTCCGGCGCACGCGCCGCCTTGGCTATGTGCTGGTGCTGGCCGCCACCTGGGGGGTCGGCTTCATCAACGCACTGCATCACGCCCGCGACGCCTGGGCGATCATGCCCGGTGCGCTGGTGTGGTCGGTGATCGTTTCCGTACTGGCCCTGCTGGCCACCTGGATCGGGTTTGCCAGCCTGCGCGTGGGAGGTGTGCGATGAGCCGCCGGACTGTTCGGATCCTTGCCGTCTCCGTGCTGGCTGCCGCGCTGGCCGCGTGCAGCCAGAAGGCTCCGCCGCTGAACCAGACCGGCCACACCCCCGAGCTGCCCGCGCCGCACCGTGGCGTGATGCCGGACATGACCATCGCCAAGCCGGCCGCATGGGGTGATCGCGTGCCCACCGTCCCCAAGGGTTACAGCATCACCGCCATCGCCACCGACCTGGCCATCCCGCGCCAGACCCTGGTATTGCCCAACGGCGACATCCTGGTGGCCGAAGGGCGCGGCGGCAGCGCCCCCAATCTCAAGCCGAAGGACGTGATCGCCGGCAAGATCAAGGCCAAGGGCAACACGGCGGTCAAGAGCGGCAACCGGCTGACCCTGCTGCGCGACGCCGACGGCGACGGCGTGTACGAACTCAAGACCGTGTTTGCCGACAAGCTCAATGCGCCCTATGGCCTGGCGCTGATCGGCAACGCGTTGTATGTGGCCAACCAGGACGCGCTGGTGCGCTTTGATTACCAGGTCGGGCAGACCAAGGCCAGTGCGGCACCGACCACGCTCACCGAGCTGCCGGCGGCAATCAACCACCATTGGACCAAGTCGCTGGCGGCCAGCGCCGACGGGCGCTTCCTGTACGTGGGCATCGGCTCCAACAGCAACATCACCGAGCGTGGCATGGCGGTGGAAATCGACCGGGCCCAGGTCTGGCAGATCGACGCCAGCAGCGGTGCGCACAAGGTCTACGCCACCGGCCTGCGCAACCCCACGGCGCTGGCGATCCAGCCGGGCAGCGGCACGCTGTGGGCGGTGGTCAACGAACGCGACGAGATCGGGCCCAACCTGGTCCCGGACTACCTCACCTCGGTGCGCGAGGGCGGATTCTACGGCTGGCCCTACAGCTACTGGGGCAAGCACGTGGATACCCGGGTGATGCCGCAGAACCCGCGGAAGGTGGCGTCGGCGATAACCCCGGACTACGCGCTGGGCTCGCACGTGGCCGCGCTCGGGGTGGCGTTTTCCACGCCGGCGATGGGCGCGGCGTTTGCCGACGGTGTGTTCGTCGGCGAACACGGCAGCTGGAACCGCAACCCGCCGGTGGGCTACAAGGTGGTATTCGTTCCGTTCCGTGATGGTCGCCCGGCCGGTGAGCCGGTGGACGTGGTGTCCGGTTTCCGCGGCGAGGATGGCAGGACCCGCGGCCGCCCGGTGGGCGTGAGCGTGGACCCGCGCGGTGCGTTGATCGTCGCCGACGATCTGGCCAACACCATCTGGCGGGTGACCCCGACCGCCGGCACGCCCGCGCCGCGCTGAGCCGACGCGGACGCGGAGCCGACGGAGCGACACCGCCGTGCCGTCCTGGCCGGAGATCGGA
>DJBL01000079.1 GCA_002435595.1 Stenotrophomonas maltophilia | reverse complement strand
CCGGCCCGCGCGCCGGTCCGGCCCCAGGCAGTCCCCGCCCCACCCCGGCCTGCACCGATGGTGACCCCGCCCGCGCCACCGGCGCCGGCGTCGGCCGCGCCCCGACAGGACGCCCAGGCGCCGAACGCGGCACCTGCGCTGGACACGGTGACCACGACCAGCGCACCGCGCCCGTTCAAGGCCGCGCCCACGCCAGCCGCCGAAGCGGCGCGCAGCGCCCCGGGGGTGATGCGACGGGCGGCGGCACCGACGGCGCTGGGCGGTTTCTCCGCCGACGCCCTGGCGGCCGCTGTCGAGGCCGACGCGCTCCTGCCGCGCAAGCAATGGCTCAAGCGCATCCGCGAGCGTCGCGACGCCGGCGACCTGGACACCGCGCGCGCCAGCCTGGAGCGTTACCTGCAGCAGTACCCGGAAGCGCGCGTGCCGCGCGACGTGCGCCAGCTGCTGGACAACTGAGGGCAGGCGACGACCAACGGTCGTCACCTACAATGGTGGGAATGCCCGATACGCTCGCCACCGTCGTCAGCCACAGCCTGGAGATCAAGCACAGCCGCTTCATCGCCCACGCCGCGCCGATCGACGACGCCGCCGCCGCGCTGGCCTTCCTGCAGCAGGTGGCCGTTCCCGAGGCCACCCACAACTGCTGGGCTTACCGCTACGGCGGCGACTACCGCTCCAGCGATGATGGCGAGCCCGCCGGGACCGCCGGTCGCCCGATCCTGGCCGCGATCGATGGCCAGGGCCTGGACCGGGTGATGGTGGTGGTGATCCGCTGGTATGGCGGCATCAAGCTGGGTGCCGGCGGCCTGGTGCGCGCTTACGGCGGCACCGCGGCCGAGTGCCTGCGCACCGCGCCACGCCTGCCGCTGGTGGCGCTGACCGCGCTGCGCGTGCGCGCCGGCTTCGACGACCTGGGCGTGCTGCACGCCGCATTGGCCGCCCACGGCGCCGAAAAGCAGGGCGAAACCTTCACCGCCCACGGAGTGGAACTGGTGCTGCAGTTGCCCGCCGACCAGGCCGACGCATTGAAAATCCGCCTGCGCGACGCCACCCGTGATCGTATCCGCATCGAAACATGCACCGACCAGGCCCCTTGAATGACTGACACCCCTCCCCCGCCGGCTACGGCGGTCCGCCGCCTCGGCAGCCTGGGCACGCTGTGGCCGTTCGTGCGTCGCCATACCGGGCTGTTCGTGGCCTGGCTGGTGGCACTGGCGCTGTCGTCGGTGGCCACCTTGAGCCTGCCGCCGGCGGTCAAGCTGATGATCGACCATGGCTTCAACGACAACGGCCAGATCAACCGCGCCTTCGCGTTGTTGTTCCTGGTTGCGGTCCTGTTGGCGCTGGCCACTGCCGCCCGGTTCTTCTTCGTCTCGCTGCTGGGTGAAAAGGTCGTGGCCGACCTGCGCAGCCGTCTGTATGCGCATCTGATCGCCCTGGGCGCGGGCTTCCATGACCGCAGCCGCAGCGGCGAGCTGGTCTCGCGCCTGACCGCCGACAGCGAACTGCTGCGCAGCGTGATCGGCTCGACCATGTCGGTGGCCCTGCGCAGCAGCGTCACCGTGGTCGGCAGCCTGGTGATGCTGTTCGTGACCAGTCCGCACCTGGCCGCGTGGTCGCTGGTGGGCATCCCGCTGGCGGTGCTGCCGATCATCATCGGTGCACGTCGGCTGCGCAGCATCTCGCGTGCCAGCCAGGACCGCATCGCCGATGCCAACAGCCTGGCCGCCGAGACCCTGGGCGCGGTGCGCACGGTGCAGGCGCATGCGCGCGAGCCGTATGAACGTGGCCGCTTCAATGCAGCGCTGGGCGAGTCGATCCGCGCCGCGCGGCGGCGCATCGGCGCCCAGTCGATCGTCACCGCCACCGCCATCGTGCTGGTGTTCGGCGCGATCGTCGGGGTGCTGTGGCTGGGCGCGCACGATGTCATCGACGGCCGCATGAGCGCCGGTACGCTGGGCCAGTTCGTGCTGTATGCCTTGATCGGCGGCGGCTCGGTCGGTGCCCTGGCCGAGGTCTGGAACGAACTGCAGCGCGCCTCCGGCGGCATGGGCCGGATCGCCGAACTGCTGCAGGAAGACATCGAGATCACCAGCCCGGCCGACCCGCAGCCGTTGCCGCAGCCGCTGCGCGGAGAGATCCGTTTCGAGGATGTGGTGTTCCACTATCCGCAGCGCCCGGATACCGCCGCGCTGGAACATTTCGACCTGCACGTGCGCCCCGGTGAGACCGTCGCCCTGGTCGGCCCCTCCGGTGCCGGCAAGAGCACGGTGCTGTCGATGCTGCTGCGCTTCCACGACCCGGCCAGCGGCTGCATCCGGGTCGATGGGGTGGACGTGCGCGAGGTGGACCCGGCCGCACTGCGGGCGCAGATGGCGCTGGTGCCGCAGCAGCCCACGCTGTTTGCCAGCACCGCACTGGACAACATCCGCTACGGCCGGCTGGAAGCCACTGACGAAGAGGTGCAACGTGCCGCCGCGGCCGCCGAGGCCGATGAGTTCCTGCAGGCCTTGCCCGAGGGCTACCTGAGCGAGCTGGGTGAGCGCGGCGCGCGCCTGTCCGGCGGCCAGCAACAGCGCATCGCGATCGCCCGGGCGCTGCTGAAAGATGCGCCGATCCTGCTGCTGGACGAGGCCACCAGTGCGCTCGACGCGCAGAGCGAGCGCGCGGTGCAGCAGGCGCTGGAGCGGCTGATGGCCGGGCGGACCACGCTGGTCATCGCCCACCGCCTGGCCACCGTGCTCAAGGCCGACCGCATCGTGGTGATGGACCACGGCCGGATCGTCGCCCAGGGCACGCACGCCCAGTTGCTGGCCGAAGGCGGCCTGTACGCCGAGCTGGCGCGGCTGCAGTTCATCGATTGATGACGCGTCGCTAACGTGGCGCGTTGCATGGTGCGCGGGTCATCGACCCGTGCTGCAAGGAGGTGCTTCATGTCGTTCCGACAGTTCCCCGCCACCGACGCCAACGGCGAAAGCTACGTCATCATCGAGTTCAAGCAGGAACAGCCCGGGCAGACCGACCCGGCCGCGGCCACGGCCCGCTACGAGCTGGCCGACGGCCGCCATCTGGTCCGCGACGGACGCCAGTTCCGTACCGCTGGCGGTGAGTTGACGCTCACCACCTGAGCACGCGCGGTGATCCGGTAAAGGTCAAGCAAAATAGTTGAAAAAAGGCTGGTCATTTTCTGACCAGCCATCTTGACAGCCTTGCCGGGCAAGGGCTGCGCGCGGTTATCCACATGTTTGTGCGCAACTCATCCACACCCCCTGTGGATGAATGCGGCGCTGCAGCAGGTCAGCGCGGCAGGACCCGGCCAATGCCCGAGCGATCGATTTCCTCGGCGGCGCGCTGCAGCGCGGCGGCATCGCTGCCGGCCACGAAACCGACACGGAAATGCACTTCCCCACCCGGCGTGCGCGAGGAGTGGATCGAGGCCAGGCTCACCGCATGCCGCTCGAACACGTGCAGCAGTTCGCGCAGCGAGCCTGGCCGGTCCTCAGGCAGGTGCACGCTGATCGCGTTGCGCTCGGTCAGGTCGGCCAGCAGGTAGCCCACCCGCTCGAAGGTGTAGTTGCCCTCGGCCAGTACCGTCTCGCCCTGGCTGTCGCGGTTGTCCAGCAGCATGTGCTGGCGGAACGCGGCGCGCGCGGCGTCGTCGCCCTGCCCCACCTGCGCGCGCAGGTGCTGCAGCTGGGCCAGCAGCCGGTCCAGCATCGGCGCCACGTGCGGATTGCCGAACTGGATGTCCTCGTAGATCGCCGGGTTCAAGGACAGGATGCGCGCGATGATCGCCGTGTCCAGTTCAAAGGACGCCGAGCGGTACGGCATCAGCGCCGGCAAGGCGCCCAGCAGCGGGGCGTACTCGCGCAGCACGCCGGCCTGGGCCAGGTGGGTGGCGTGCACCATCGCCTGCACCAGCGCCATCACCTGGTCGTGGTGCTCGGGGGTGGCATGCACGCATTCGGCTTCCAGCGCGGCGCACAGCTGCTGCACCCACGGCTGCCAGCGCGACACCCGCGCCTGGCACACCACCAGTACCCGGCCCTTGAGCGTGGGCGCCTTGGGCGGCGCGGTCATCGGGTGCAGCCCCACCACCTCGGCCTGCGACGCCAGCATGGCCGCCACCGGCGCGCTTTTCACCGAGGTCACATCCAGCCACAACCGGCCCGCCTCGCGCCCGGCCGAACGCGCCACGTAGTCGGCGATCAGTGCCGGGGTGTGCCGGATCGGGGCCGAGAAGATCAGCACGTCGGCACGCTGCAGCAGCTGCTCGGGATCCTCCGAATGCGGATCGGCCGGATCGTGGCCGATCACCTCCAGGCCCATGCGCTGCTGCAGGAAACCGCGCAGCCAGCGCCCGTAGGCGCCGGCACTGCCGACGATGCCAACAACCGGCGCTGCGCTCACGCCAGGCGCTCGGGCAGAAAGCGCAGCGGTTGGGCCAGCGCGGCGGGCGCGGCCGCCAGCACGTCGAACTCCTCGTGGCCATTGGCCAGCGTGGTTTCCAGCGCCACGTGGACGCCGGCGATGGCGCGCGAAATCGACTGTTCGAAGGTTTGCCCGCGCAGCAGGAAGGCCACCAGCAACGACATCAGCACATCGCCCGTGCCGGCCACGTCGACCGGCAGGTGCGGCGAGGACCAGCGCCAGATCGCATCGCGGCTGACCGCCAGGGTGACCAGCTGCCCCGGCTCGCCGCCCACGCTGTGGGCCAGCACCCATGCCGGCCCCCGCGCCAGCAGCGCCTGGGCGGCGGCAATGGCATCATCCTCGGCCAGGCTGGGCATGCCGGTCAGGCGGCCCAGTTCGAAGGCATTGGGGGTGACCAGCCACGCATGCGGCAGCAGCCGGTCGGCGAAAATGGTTTCCAGGCCCGGTTCCACATAGGGGCCGGTGTGGGTATCGCCGATCACCGGGTCCAGGCAGTAGCGCAGTTGCGGCGAGGCCGGCAGCACCGTATCCAGCCAGTCGGCGAAGGCCGCGCCATTGCCGACGCTGCCAAAGTAGCCGGACACCAGCATGCGCGCGCGCTGCGGCAGGCCGCGTTCACTGGCGCCGCGTAACAGGTCGGCAAACCAGTCCGAGGGCAGCACGCGGCCGCGCGTGGTCTCGTAGAACGGCGCGTTGCTGAGCAGGGTGGTCGGCACCTCGGCCACGCGCACGCCCAGCGCGCGCAGCGGTGGCACCGCCGCGCTGTTGCCGGCATAGCCGTACACCAGCTGCGACTGCACCGAGATGACGTCGACCGGCGACGGACCGTCCGGGCGCTGGCGGCGTCCATGGACCAGGTGGCTTTCGAGGGATTCGTTCATCCCGCCATTTTACGCCCGGTGCCCGCCACGTAGAGCCACCCCATGGGTGGCTGTCGACCCGGCCGACACCGCGCGCAGCCACCCATGGGGTGGCTCTACCCGGGCCACACAAAAAAGGCCCGCTGTTGCCAGCGGGCCCTCGGTACATCGCAGCAACCGGCCTCGCTTACGAGGTCATCCGGTCCCAGAAGCCTTTCACGCCGTCGATGAAGGTCGCCGACTTCGGCGAGTGCTTGCGTGCCTCTTCGCCGGTGAAGGTGGTTTCGAACTGCTCCAGCAGCTTGCGCTGCTCGGTGGTCAGGTTGACCGGGGTCTCCACCACCACGCGGCAGTACAGATCGCCTTCGCTGCGGCTGCGCACCGAACGCACGCCCTTGCCGCGCAGGCGGAACAGCTTGCCGGTCTGGGTCTCGGCCGGGATGCGGATTTCCGCATAGCCACCCAGGGTAGCCACGCGGATGGTGTCGCCCAGGGCCGCCTGCGAAATCCGGATCGGCACTTCGCAATGCAGGTCGTCGCCGTCGCGCTGGAAGATCGCGTGCTCACGCACGCGCACCTCCACGTACAGGTCGCCCGGCGGCGTGCCGGCCGGACCGGCCTCGCCTTCGCCGGACAAGCGGATGCGGTCGCCGCTGTCGACGCCCGCAGGCACCTTCACCGACAACACCTTGTCTTCCTCCACACGGCCGTTGCCGTGGCAGGTCTTGCACGGGGTCTGGATGATCTTCCCGCGCCCGTTGCAGTTGTGGCAGGCCTGCTGCATGGCGAAGATGCCACGCTGGATGCGCACCTGGCCGTGGCCGTGGCACACGCTGCAGGTATCGACCTTGCCGTCTTCGGAGCCGCTGCCGTTGCAGTCGTCGCACTCGGCCAGGGTCGGAATCTCGATGCGGCGCTCCACGCCCATCACCGCTTCTTCCAGGTCCAGCTCCATCACATAGCCAACATCGGCGCCACGACGGGCCTGGCGCTGGCCGCCGCCGGCACCCCCGAAAATGTTGCCGAAGATGTCACCGAAGATGTCGCCCATGTCCGGGCCACCGCCGCCGCCACCGCCGCCCATGCCGTGCTCGAACGCCGCATGGCCGTGGGCGTCGTACATGCGCCGCTTGTTGCTGTCAGACAGGGTTTCGTAGGCTTCCTTGCACTCCTTGAAGGAGGCTTCGGCCGCCGCATCGCCGGGGTTGCGGTCCGGGTGGTACTTCATCGCGCAGCGACGATAGGACTTCTTCAGTTCTTCTTCGGTGGCGGTGCGGGACACGCCCAGCACTTCGTAATAATCGCGCTTGCTCATGGTCTTGAATCGGGTTCCGGAAGTCGGGATTCGTCAAAGCGGAAGAGCGGAACCAGGTCCGCTCTTGCGCCGGGGCGCCCCGACAAGCCGCAACGCAGCTGCCAGGACCCAAGGGAAACGACGACGGGACGCTGCCTGCGCAACGTCCCGCGTCATGGTCCGGATCAGGACTTCTTGTCGTCCTTGACTTCGGTGAACTCGGCGTCGACCACATCGTCGTGCGCGCCGTTGTTGGCACCGGCGTCCGGGCCCGGGGCCGGGCCACCCTGCTCTGCCGCCGCCGAGGCAGCGAACAGGGCCTGGCCGGCTTCTTCCAGCACCTTCGACTTGGCTTCGATCTGCGCCTTGTCGTCGCCCTTCATGGCCGTTTCCAGGTCGGCCAGGGCCGACTCCACCTTGCCGATCACATCGCCACCGACCTTGCTGCCGTGCTCGGTGATCGCGGTACGGGTACCGTGGATCAGCGCGTCAGCCTGGTTGCGGGCCTGGACCAGCTCGTGGAACTTCTTGTCTTCTTCGCGGTTGGCTTCGGCATCGGCCACCATGCGCGCGATCTCGTCCTCGGACAGACCCGAACCGGCCTTGATCTCGACCTTCTGTTCCTTGTTGGTCTTCTTGTCCTTGGCCGACACGTGCAGGATGCCGTTGGCGTCGATGTCGAAGGACACTTCCACCTGCGGCATGCCGCGCGGGGCCGGCTCGATGCCGGAGAGGTCGAACTTGGCCAGCGACTTGTTGAAGCGGGCCTGTTCGCGCTCACCCTGCAGCACGTGCACGGTCACCGCCGACTGGTTGTCCTCGGCGGTGGAGAACACCTGCGAGGCCTTGGTCGGGATGGTGGTGTTCTTCTCGATGATCTTGGTGAACACACCGCCCATGGTTTCGATGCCCAGCGACAGCGGGGTCACGTCCAGCAGCAGCACGTCCTTGACGTCGCCGCCCAGCACGCCGCCCTGGATCGCCGCACCCAGTGCCACGGCTTCGTCCGGGTTGACGTCCTTGCGCGGTTCCTTGCCGAAGAACTCGGTGACCGCCTGCTGCACCTTCGGCATGCGGGTCTGGCCGCCGACCAGGATCACTTCGCTGATGTCGCTCGAGCGCAGGCCGGCATCGTTCAGCGCCACGCGGCACGGTTCGATCGACTTCTTGATCAGCTCTTCCACCAGCGCTTCCAGCTTGGCGCGGGTCAGCTTGATGTTCAGGTGCTTCGGGCCGGATGCATCGGCCGTGACGTACGGCAGGTTCACTTCGGTCTGCTGGGCGCTGGACAGCTCGATCTTGGCGCGCTCGGCCGCATCCTTCAGGCGCTGCAGGGCCAGCGGATCCTTGCGCAGGTCGATGCCCTGGTCCTTGTTGAACTCGTCCACCAGGTATTCGATGACGCGGTTGTCGAAGTCTTCGCCGCCCAGGAAGGTGTCGCCGTTGGTGGCCAGCACTTCGAACTGCTTCTCACCGTCGACGTTGGCGATCTCGATCACCGAGACGTCGAAGGTGCCGCCGCCCAGGTCGTACACCACGATCTTGCGATCCTTGTTGTCGCCCTTGTCCAGGCCATAGGCCAGCGCCGCGGCGGTCGGCTCGTTGATGATGCGCTTGACGTCCAGGCCGGCGATGCGGCCGGCGTCCTTGGTGGCCTGGCGCTGGCTGTCGTTGAAGTAGGCCGGGACGGTGATCACCGCCTCGGTGACCGTCTCGCCCAGGAAGGCTTCGGCGGTCTTCTTCATCTTCTCCAGCACGCGCGCGGAGATTTCCTGCGGGGCCATCTTCCTGGCATCGCTGGTCTGCACCCAGGCATCGCCGTTGTCGTGGGCCAGGATGCCGTAGGGCACGTGCGCGATGTCCTTCTGGACTTCAGCGTCGGTGAACTTGCGGCCGATCAGGCGCTTGACGGCGTAGAAGGTGTTCTTCGGGTTGGTGACGGCCTGGCGCTTGGCCGAGGCACCCACCAGCACTTCGCCGTCCTTGGTGTAGGCGACGATGGACGGCGTGGTGCGGTCACCCTCGGCGTTTTCGATGACGCGGGCCTTGCCGCCGTCCATGATCGCCACACACGAGTTGGTGGTGCCGAGGTCGATACCAATGATCTTGCCCATGAGGGAGACTCCTGAAAGTTCTGGGAACATCCGGCAGCTGCCGGGTTATGAATGGGATGTGTGGGACGCCGGGAGGACTTTCAAGCGGTCCATCAAACACAGCGTCCGATACCGGCCAAACGCGTTCAGCGTCGGCTGGCAATCAGTCGCGGGCCACCACGACCAGGGCCGGCCGCAGCAGGCGGTCGTTGAGCAGGTAGCCCTTCTGGAACACCTGGACCACGCTGCCCGGGGCCGCACCGGGTGCGTCGACCTGGCTGATGGCCTGGTGGTGGTCCGGATTGAAGGCCTGGCCGGTCGGGTCCAGCAGGGTCAGGCCGTTGTCGGCGGCGACCTTGAGCAGCTGCTTGTAGGTCAGCTCCAGGCCTTCGCGCAGCGGGCTGGGCTCGGCGCCGGCACTGTTGAGGCCGGCGTCCAGGCTGTCGAACACCGGCAGCAGTTCGCCCAGCAGCTTTTCATTGGCGAAGCGGCGCGCCTGTTCCACGTCGCGGGCCACGCGCTTGCGCTGGTTGTCCAGGTCGGCGCGCTCGCGCAGCGACTCGGCGCGCAGCAGGGCCACCTCGTTGTGCAGGCTGTCCAGCTGCTGCTGCAGGGACGGCTCGGCAGCCGGTTCACCGGCGGGATTCTGGGATGCGATATCGGGCTGATCTTGGTTCATTTCCGGATCCTTGGCGGTGACTCTCCGCCTCCACCCACCCCTATGTGGGCGGCGCTCCCGGTTTCAAGAGTGCTGGGCCGGTTTATGCCCGATCACGGGACAATCCGCCGCCGGCCGGGTCGGCCAGCGCCGCGCCCAGCACCTGGGCGGTGGCCTCCACCAGCGGGATCATGCGGTCGTAGGCCATCCGCTTGGGGCCGATCACCCCCAGCACGCCCAGCACCTGGCCCCCGGCCGAGTACGGCGCGGTCACCAGCGACACGCTCTCCAGCGGCATCACCCCGGTCTCTTCGCCAATGAAGATGCGCACCCCCGGGGCCTGGATGGTGCGTTCGAGCAGCTGCAGGATCTCGCGCTTGCTGGCAAACACATCAAACAGCTCGCGCAGCCGCTCCAGGTCGGACAGGTCCTGCACGCCCATCAGCCGGGTCGCCCCGGCCAGCACCATGTCATCGGCCGGCGGCACCAGGGCCTGTTCGGCCAGCTCGATGCCGTGGGCCAGCAGCTGCTCCATCTCCGACTGCGCATCGCGCAGTTCCAGCAGCAGGCGGCGGCGGATCTCGGCCAGCGGCCGGCCGGCGCAGTTGGCGTTGAGGTAGTTGGCCACCTGCTCCAGCTCGCCCGGGCCGAACGCCCGGCGCGGCTCGATCACCCGGTTCTGCACTTCGTTGTCGGCAAACACCAGGATCGCCAGCACCCGGCGCGCATCCAGCGCCACGAAATCGATATGCCGGAAGGCAAACTGCTCCCGTCGCGGGGCACTCACCACGCCCACGAAGTGGCTCATCGCCGAGAGCAGCTCCGAGGCACTGCCCAGCAGGGCCTGGGTGCCGTTGCCGGTGGCCAGCTCGCTGCGCAGGCGGGTCAGTTCGCCCTCGCCGGGCGGCTGCATCTTGACCAGGCTGTCCACGAACACCCGGTAGCCGTGCGCGGTGGGTACCCGCCCGGCCGAGGTATGCGGCGAACTGAGCAGGCCCAGGTCCTCCAGGTCGCCGAGGATGTTGCGGATGGTGGCCGGACTGACATCCAGCCCGGCCAGTCGCGCCAGCGTCTGCGAACCGACCGGCTCGCCATCCTGGATGTGGCGCGCGATCAGCGTCCGCAGCAGATGGCGGGCGCGCGGCGCAAGATGTGACGCGGATGGGTGCATGGAATCAGCCTGTGAGACGCCACCTTAGATAATGGCTGCGGGGGGCGAAGGCAAGTCATTGGTGCAGCCGCCCTCCCATGCTAGCTTTGCGCGGCTCGAGAACAGACAACCATGCTCAGACATCTATCGATCAAGGATTTTGCCGTCGTCCGCGCCACCGAACTCGAATTCGGCCCGGGCATGACCGTGGTTTCCGGCGAGACCGGCGCCGGCAAGTCGCTGATGGTCGACGCCCTGGGCTTCCTGTCCGGGCTGCGCGCCGACAGCGGTGTGGTCCGCCACGGCGCCGCGCGCGCCGAGCTCTCGGCCGAATTCGCGCCCGCGCAGGACGCCCCGGCGCGGCGCTGGCTGCGCGAGAACGAACTGGACGACGAGGACCAGTGCCAGCTGCGCCGGATCATCCGCGCCGACGGCGGCTCGCGTGCCTGGATCAACGGCCGCCCGGTCACCCTGACCCAGCTGACCGAACTGGCTGGCACCCTGGTGGAGATCCACGGCCAGCACGAACAACAGGCCCTGCTGGCGCGGCCCTCGCAGCTGGCGCTGCTGGATGCCTTCGCCCGCAACGAGGCCGAGCGCGGCCAGGTCCGCCAGGCTGCCGCCCGCTGGCAGGCGCTGGTCGACGAAGCCGAAGCGCTGTCGCGCCAAGGCGATGTGAGCGATCGCATCGGCTTCCTGGAACACCAGCTGGGTGAACTGCAGCGCGAAGACCTGGAGCCGGCCTCGATCGCCCAGCTCGGCAGCAGCCATCGCCGCCAGGCCCACGCCAGCGCGCTGATTGCCGCCTGCGACGTGGCCGTGGCACGCATCAATGGCGATGACGACACCTCGGCGCTGCAACTGTTGCAGCAGACCCGCCACGACCTGGCCCGCGTGGCCGAGCACGACCCGCGGCTGGGCGAGGTGGATGCCCTGCTCGACAGCGCCACCATCCAGCTGCACGAAGCGCTGGTCCTGCTGGACCGGGTGCATGACGACCTGGATGCCGATCCGGAGCAGTTCGAAGACATCGAACGCCGGCTGGGCCGCCTGCACGACCTCTCACGCAAGCACCGCGTCCCGATGGAAGGCCTGGGCGAGCACCGCGATGCGCTGGAGGCCGAGGTCGAACAACTGCGCGGCGCCGACGTGCGCCTGCAGGCCCTGGCGGGCGAGATCGCGCGTGCCGCCGACCAGTGGCAGGCCGTGGCCGAGCGGCTCAGCGACAGCCGGCGCAAGGCCGCCAAGGCCCTGTCGGAGACCACCACCGTGCTGATCGGTGAGCTGGGCATGGGCGGCGGGCAGTTTTTGATCGAGATCGAGCCGCAGACCGTGCTCAAACCGGATCCGAACGGCGCCGAACGGGTCGAGTTCCTGGTCGCGGCCAACGCCGGCCAGCCGCCGCGGGCGCTGCGCAAGGTCGCCTCCGGCGGTGAGCTGTCGCGCATCTCGCTGGCCATCGAGGTGGCCGCGCTGGACCTGGATGCAGTGCCTACCATGGTCTTCGACGAGGTCGATTCGGGCATCGGCGGCGCCGTGGCCGACATCGTCGGGCACAAGCTGCGCGCCCTGGGCGAGAAGCGCCAGGTGCTGTGCGTCACTCATCTGCCGCAGGTCGCCTCCAAGGGCCACGCGCATTACCGGGTCAGCAAGGCACCGGTGGACGGCATGACCCAGAGCGCGGTGGAAAAGCTGGACACCAAGGCCCGCGAAGAAGAACTGGCCCGGATGCTGGGCGGCGTGGAAGTCAGCAAGGAAGCCCGCGCGGCGGCGCGCAAGCTGCTGCAGGTCTGAGCGGCCGTACCGACCAACGGCCGGTACCTCCCCGCAACGTACCGGCCACCGGTGGGTGCCTACCGGCCCCGACCCGGTGGCGCCGGCCGCTGGCCGGCTCTGCGCGGACCCGGCTCCGCCCGCTGGATCCCCCCAGATCCCTCACCCCAACGGCCTGGCCAGATCCACCT
The DNA here is from genome assembly GCA_002435595.1 of Stenotrophomonas maltophilia. Taxonomy (GTDB): domain Bacteria; phylum Pseudomonadota; class Gammaproteobacteria; order Xanthomonadales; family Xanthomonadaceae; genus Stenotrophomonas; species Stenotrophomonas maltophilia_AC. The sequence continues at coordinate 5,825 of DJBL01000079.1, read as the reverse complement.
GGGCCACCAAAAAATCCAGCAGCGCACGCACCCGCAGCGGCAGGTAACCGCCCTGCCCCTGGAACACCGCGTGCACTTCTTCCAGATCGCCCGGATTGGCCGTCTCCAGCACCGGCAGCAAGCGCCCGGCCGCCACATCGGCCTGTACCTGGAACGCCGCCAGCCGCGCCAGCCCGACCCCTCCCAGCACCAGCCGACGCAATGCCTCGCCGTCGCTGGCACGCGCACTGCCGCCGGTCTGCACCACCCGCCGCTCGCCATCGACCACCAGCGGCCAGCCGGACTGTGCACGCGGGTGGGCGATATCCAGCCGGTTGTGCGCCAGCAGGGCATCCACATCCTGCGGCATCCCGTGCCGCGCCACGTAGGCGGGCGCGGCCACGATCATCATCCGGGTAGCCCCCAGCCGCCGCGCCACCAGGCTGGAGCTCTTCAACGGCCCGGCGCGCACGGCCACGTCGGTACGCTGCTCCAGCAGGTCGATCACCTCGTCGGTCAGTACCACGTCCACGCCCACCTGCGGATGCGCGGCCAGGAAACCGGGCAGCAACGGCAACAGAAAGTGGTGCCCGAACGGCACATTCGCATTCACCCGCAGGCGCCCGCGCGGCTCGGCGTGGGCACTGGCACAGCGCTCGGCCTCGTCCAGATCGGCCAGCACACGCAGCCCGCGCTCGTAGAAGGCACAGCCCTCCGGGGTCAGCTGCAACTGCCGGGTGGAGCGCTGCAGCAACCGCGTGCCCAGCCGCTGCTCCAGCCGGGACACCAGTTTGCTGACCGCCGAAGGACTCAGCTCCAGCGAGCGCGCCGCGGCCGAGAAGCCGCCGGTTTCGATGACCCGGACGAACACTTCCAGTTCGCCGGAGCGGTTGATGTCGGTGCCTGCCATGAGGTGAATCCAGTTCACAGATGATTGTCCGTGAGCAGTCTAGTTCACAGATTCACCGAAGGTCACGATGGCCGTCCCCTCCAACGGATCGCCCGATGAACGTGCTCACCCGCCTCACCGCCGCCGCCCTGCTCGCTGCATCGACCCCGGCATTCGCCCAGGCACCTGCGCCCTGGGTGGCCAGCTGGCAGGCCAGCCCACAGCCGGTCTGGGACGCGTCGTTCCTGTTTCCCACCCTGATCCCGCCCGCCCTGCACGGGCAGACCTTCCGCCAGACCGCCCGCCTCAGCCTCGGCGGCGACCAACTGCGGATTCGCCTGAGCAACGCCTACGGCACGACGCCGCTGCGGATCGGCGCGGCCAGCGTGACCGGCGCCGACGGCCAGGCCCCACGTGCGCTGACCTTCGAGGGCCACGCCGACACCGAGATCGCCCCGGGCCAGGCGCGCCTGAGCGACCCCGTGAAGCTGCCCACCGGCGACCTGCAGGCCGTGCAGGTCAGTGTCTACGTTCCCGCGCACACGCCGCTGCACACCTTCCATTGGGATGGCCGCCAGACGGCATCGATCGGCGCCGGCGACCAGACCCTGGCGCTGCAGATGGACCCTGTATCCACCACCAGCGCGCGCCTGTTCGTGACCGGGATCGAGGTGCAGGCCGCCGCCGGCGCCCGCAGCGTGGTGGTGATCGGCGATTCCATCACCGATGGCGCCACCGCCAGCCTGGATCGGGACCAGCGCTGGACCGACCACCTGGCCGCGCGGCTGGCCCCGCGCGGGGTGGCGGTGGTCAACGCCGGCATTTCCGGCGGCCGCCTGCTGCGCGATGGCATGGGGGAATCGGCCCTCCAGCGCTTCCAGCGTGACGTGCTCGACCAGCCCGGCGTCGCCAGCGTGATCGTGCTGATCGGCATCAATGACATCGCCTGGCCGGGCACCGCGTTTGCCCGCGATCAGGCCCGGCCGCGCCTGACCGAGCTGCAGGCGGGCTACCGCACGCTGGTCGAACAGGCCCACCGCCGGGGCCTGCGCATCGTCGGCGCCACACTGCCGCCCTTCGCCGGCGCCCTGCCCGACACGCCGTTGGACGATTACTACCAGCCGGGCAAGGACACCCTGCGCCAGCAGCTCAACCGCTGGCTGCTTGCCGACAGCCCGTTCGATGCAGTGATCGACCTGGACGCGGCCCTGCGCGACCCGGTCGATCCCTCACGGATGGCAGCGGCCTACGACTCCGGCGACCACCTGCACCCGGGCGACGCGGGCAACCGGGCGATGGCCGCGGCGGTGGATCTGCAGATGCTGCTTCCCGGGGCGCAGCCGGTGGCACCGCGCTGACAACGAAAAACCCCGGGCCAGGGCCCGGGGTTGAATCACGCACAGTGCCTGGCAAAGGGTGGCCTCACGGCCGCCCGATGGGCCGTTACTTGCGCTTCTTGCGCACGTACAGCACCAGCGAGTGCTCTTCCAGCTCGTAACCGTGGTCAGCCGCGATCTTGCGCTGCAGCTCCTCGATCTCGTGGCTTTCAAATTCGATGATCTTGCCGCTGTCCACGTCCACCATGTGGTCGTGGTGGCCGCCGCGATCGAGCTCGTAGACGGCCTGGCCGCCCTCGAAGTTGTGCTTCAGCACCAGGCCGGCGGCCTCGAACTGGGTCAGCACCCGGTAGACCGTGGCCAGGCCGATCTCGTCACCGTGCTCCAGGAGCTGGCGATAGATGTCCTCGGCGGTCATGTGGTGCTGATGGTTCTGGGCATTGCGCTGCTCGAGCAACGCCAGGATCCGCATCCGCGGATGGGTCACCTTCAGGCCGACTTTGCGCAGGTCGTGGGTTTCCATAGTTCTCCGTTCATTGGCGATTTAGCGCCAGCTGCCTCGGATTGGGTCGCGGCGACGCGTCCTGAGTGTATCATCGACTGGATTTCCCCAAACGCCATTCCCGATGCGCAATCTCCTGCTGGTCGCCGCCGTTGCCCTGTCCACCACGGGCTGCGGCATCATCTATAAGCAACCCATCTATCAGGGCAACCTGATCCGGGAGCAGGCCGTCGGTCAGCTGCAGGTGGGCCAGAGCAAGCAGCAGGTCAACGCTCTGCTCGGCACCCCCTCGATCCCGGACCCGTTCCACGCCCAGCGTTGGGACTACACCGCCAGCCAGCGCGTAAACCGCCTGGGCCAGACCGAAGTGAAGAACTTCACGGTGTATTTCGAAAACGATCTGGTCACCCGTTGGGACGGCGAGTACTTCGCCAACAACGACGCCGACCTGGCCAAGACCACGGTGCGCCAGTTCGGCCGCAACCTGGCCAAGGACAAGAAGAAGCGCGGCGGCCGCTGAGGCGGCAGCACGATTCAGCTGCCGGCGCGGGCGCGTCGGCGGCGGTTGTCCTTGGGGTCGGCCAGCAATGGCCGCAGCAGCTCCACCCGGTCCCCATCGCGCAGCGGCTGGGTGGGCCGGGCCAGCAGCCCATGCACGGCCACCGCCGGGCAGCGGTCACTGCCCTCCAGCGCGGCGGCGGCAATGGCATCGGCCACGGTCGCGGTGTCCGGCAGCTGCAGCTGGCGTGAGGCGACCCGATCCGGCCAGGCCAGAACCACCTCCACGCCAATCACGGCTCAGTCCTGCGCATCGGCGACGCGGACGAAATCGTTGACCATGCGGTCGGCCAGGCCCTGGAAACCCAGCGCCAGCGCCGGCCCCAGCAGGCGCGAGTTGGGTTCGAACTCCAGCGTCAGGGTCACCTTGCAGGCATCCTCGGCCAGCGCATGGAACTCCCAGCGCCCGTGCAGGCGCTTGAACGGGCCGTCGCGCAGCTGCATGTCGATGCTGCTCGGGCGCTGCAGGGTGTTTTCAGTCATGAACCAGGTCGAGAACGACCCCAGCCCCAGGTCCAGGCGCGCCACCAGGCGGTCCGGACCGGATTCCAGGATCTGCGACGCCGAGCACCAGCGGAACCGGCGCGGATAGGCATCGATATCATTGACCAGGTCGAACATGCGGGCAGCCGAATGTTCGACCAGGGCACTACGGCGGATAGTTGGCATACGGCAATACAGTGTGCTGATGAATCGACCGGGGAGGCCCGAATCGGAGACAATACGGACATGAGCAAGAACAGCGGCAAGGATAAAGCAAAGAACGCGACGGCCAACAAAACCATCGCGCTCAACAAGCGTGCCCGCCACGAGTACCACATCGAAGATCGCTTCGAAGCCGGCCTGGCCCTGCAGGGCTGGGAGGTCAAGTCGATCCGTGCCGGGCGCGGCAACATCATCGATGCATACGCCTACGTGCGTGACGGGGAGATCTTCCTGATCGGCGCGCAGATCACCCCGCTGATCCAGGCCTCCACCCACGTGGTGGCCAACGACCGTCGCGAGCGCAAGCTGCTCCTGCATCGCAACGAGATCGACAAGCTGATCGGCAAGGTGCAGCGCGACGGCTACACGATCGTGCCCACCGCGATGTACTGGAGCAAGAACAAGATCAAGCTCGAGATCGCGCTGGCCAAGGGCAAGCAGACCCACGACAAGCGCGACGCCGAGAAGGACCGCGACTGGGCCCGCGAGAAGTCGCGGACCATGCGCCGCCACAACCGCGACGCCTGATACCCCCCTGCAGCGGCGATGCCGATCCGGCGTCGCGCTGCGCTACGGCGACTGCGGCGGCGGGCAATAGGCGGCGTGCAGCGCCGCCAGCACGCCGCGCGCCGGGCTCTCGGCCAACGCATAGAAGATGCTCTGGCCCTGGCGACGGGTACTGACCAGCGCCATCGCGCGCAGCACGGCCAGGTGCTGGGACAGCGCCGAGGCCCCCAGCCCGCTCAGCGCCTGCAACTCCCCCACCGACGCCTCGCCCTCCACCAGCCGGCACAGCACGCGCAGCCGTGCGGGATGGGCCAGCGCCTTGAGCAGCGCAGCGGCCGCGTCGGCCTGTGCGGCCATGGCCGCAGCCGCTGCGGAACGTTCAGGATCAGAGGGCAGCATCGCTTGCACGGGATCGGCCCCGCCGTTAATTTAGATTTATCTAAATTACAGGCGCGCCGATGCACCCGCAACGTTTCTCCGGCCCCGCCCCGCTCATCGCCGCCCGGCGGGCGCACCACGGGGCGACACGATGATGCCGTCCGGCTGGGAAAGCGCCTTGCTCGGCGGCGTGCTGATCGGGCTCGCCGCCACCCTGCTGCTGTGGTTGAACGGCCGCATCGCCGGCATCAGCGGCATCGTCGACGGCGCGCTGTCTGGCCCGCGTGGCGATCGCGCCTGGCGCTGGGCGTTCCTGGTCGGGCTGGTTGCGGCCGCCGGCGCCTGGCTGGCCTGGGTGCCCGGCGCGGCGGTGCCACGCAGCGGTCACCCACCACTGCTGTTGATCGCCGCCGGCCTGCTGGTCGGTGTCGGGGCGCGCATGGGCGGCGGCTGCACCAGTGGTCACGGTGTGTGCGGGCTGGCGCGCTTCTCGCCGCGCTCGCTTCTGGCGGTGCCGGTGTTCATGCTTACCGCGATGCTGTCCACCTACGCCGTGCGCCATCTGGGGCTGCTGGCATGAGCCCGCGCCTGTGGGCCGCGCTGGGCTGCGGCGCGCTGTTCGGCACCGGCCTGGCCCTGTCGGGCATGACCGATGCACGCCGCATCCAGGGCTTCCTGGATGTCACCGGGCAGTTCGACCCGCGCCTGCTGTTCGTACTGGGCGGCGCAGTGCTGACCAGCACGCTGCTGTTCCGCTTCGTGCTGCGCCGCCCGGCGCCGCTGCTGGAAATGCGCTTCCAACTGCCCACCGCCACGGCCATCGATTTGCCGCTGCTGGCAGGGGCGGCCGTGTTTGGCCTGGGCTGGGGGCTGGCCGGTTACTGCCCGGGCCCGGCACTGGCCGGGCTGGGCGTGGCCGCCGGCGAGGCAGCCTGGTTCGTGCCGGCCATGCTGGAGATCGGAAGAGCGG
>DJBL01000078.1 GCA_002435595.1 Stenotrophomonas maltophilia | reverse complement strand
GCGCGCTGGCCAGGGGCGGCGCCGTCGGCGACCAGGGCCGCCGCGGTGGGCGGCACGGCGGCGTAGAACAGTCCGACCAGCGCCCGCGTGCCCACCAGCACCGCCACCGACAGCCACAGCGCCGGCGGCCGCGCCAATGCGGCATCCACGAACACCGCCATCGCCACGTAGATCACCACGTAGGCGGCGAGCGCGATCATCAGCACGCGCTTGCGCCCGATGCGGTCGCTGAGCACCCCCCAGCGGCGCGCCGACAGCATCCACAACACCCCTGCGGCCGTCACCGACAACCCGGCGTGCCACTCGGCCAGCCCGAGCAACCTCACCACCGGCCCGACGACCGCCACGAAGGCCATCATCGCCATGGTGCCGGTCAATGCCGCAAACACCAGGGCCGGTAAACCAGGAACTACGGAACGCTCACGCATGCGACACCACGCCAATCAGGGAAAGGTCGCGCGGCGCAGGGCGCGGCGCGTCGGATCGATCGGCTTCGACGATGGAATCGACGTGGCTATCCGCGCAAATGATAACAGGTCGCATTCGCAGCGTGTCCGCGACCTGCGTGGCGCGTTCATCCTCACGCTCTGGATTGATGTCGATCAACCAGCGCTTACATCCACGCGGCTAAGCTGGCGCCACCCCACTCCGGCGCCACGCAATGGCTTTGCTCCCCCCCGCAACCGCACTGCCCGGCATCGTCGCCGACGTTGCCCACGGCCTGGCCGTGCAGATCATCAGCCTCACCGGCGATATCTGGAGCGGCGACGTGCGCGAGATCAGCCTGCCCGGCAGCGAGGGTCGGTTCGGGGTGCTGGCCCAGCACGCACCGCTGCTGGCGACGTTGCGCGAAGGCATGATCTCGGTGTTCCCGGTGGGCGCCGAACCGCCGCTGCACGTGTATGTGTCCGGCGGCCACGTGGAAGTGCAGCCGGGCCGGGTGATCGTGCTGGCCGACCTCGGCCTGCGCAGCGAAGACATCGACGAGGCGCGTGCGCGCGCCGCGCGCGAGGCCGCCAGCGCGCCGATGGCCGCCGCCCTGACCGACCCGGACAACGCCAGGGTGCATGCGGAGCTGGCCTGGCTGCGCAGCCAGCAGCTGCGCCAGCGCTGACCCGGCCTCCCTTCTTTCCGCAAGGACATCGCGATGCTCAAGCGCGTGCAGGACCTGTTCCGCTACTTCAACAGTGCGGTGCCGTTCCGGCTGGTGCCGGCACTGGTTGCCACCACCGTGCTGGTGACCCTGCTGGTGCTGCCCTGCCCCGAGGGGCTCACGCCCAAGGCCTGGGGCCTGGTCGCGATCTTCCTGACCACCATCGTGGCGATCATCCTCAAGGTGATGCCGATCGGGGTGATGGCGATGATGGCCATCGTCATCGTCTCGTTGTCGCAGGTCACCTCGGCCTCCTCCAAGGGCGCCATCACCGATGCGCTGAGTAGCTTTGCCAGCCCGCTGATCTGGTTGATCGTGGTGGCGATCCTGATCTCGCGCGGGCTGAAGAAGACCGGGCTGGGCAGCCGCATCGGCCTGATGTTCATCGCCCTGCTCGGCAAGCGCACGCTTGGCGTGGGCTATGGCCTGGCGGTGTGCGAGCTGGTGCTGGCCCCGTTCACGCCCAGCAACACCGCCCGTGGCGGCGGCATCGTGCACCCGGTGATGCGCTCGATCGCCAATGCGTTCGACTCCGACCCGGCCAAGGGCACCGAAGGCCGGGTCGGCACCTACCTGGCGCTGGTGAACTACCACGCCAACCCGATCACCTCGGCGATGTTCCTCACCGCCACCGCACCCAACCCACTGGTGGTCGATTACGTGGCCAAGGCGACCGGCCAGCAGTTCCACCTCACCTGGACCACCTGGGCGCTGTGCATGCTGGTGCCGGGGCTGGTGTGCCTGCTGTTGATGCCGCTGGTGATCTACCTGCTCTCGCCCCCACAGCTGAAGGCCACGCCGAACGCGGTGGACTACGCCCGCGGTGAACTGGCACGCATGGGACCGCTGGCGCCCAGGGAGAAGGTGATGATGGGCACTTTCGGGCTGCTGCTGGTGCTGTGGGCCAATGTGCCGGCGATGCTGTTCGGGCCGGCGTGGACGCTCGACCCTACCGTGGTCGCCTTCCTGGGCCTGTTCGTACTGATCATCACCGGCACCATCGACTGGGACGACGTGCTGTCGGAAAAGAGCGCGTGGGACACGCTGGTGTGGTTTGGCGCGCTGGTGATGATGGCCGAGCAGCTCAACAAGCTCGGTGTGATTGGCTGGTTCTCCGAAGGCATGAAGAACGCCATCGTCGCCAGCGGCATGGGCTGGGAGGCGATTGCCGCGGTGCTGGTGCTGGCGTTCGTGTTCTCGCACTACCTGTTCGCCAGTACCACCGCGCATATCAGCGCGATGCTGCTGGCCTTCCTTGGCGTGGGCGCGCTGCTGATCCCCGCCGACTTCGTGGTGCCCTTCATGCTGATGATGACCGCCGGCTCGGCGATCATGATGACGCTCACCCACTACGCCACCGGCACCTCGCCGATCATCTTCGGCAGCGGCTACGTGAGCCTGGGAACCTGGTGGCGCGTGGGCGTTGTGATGTGCGTGTTCGAGCTGCTGGTGTTCGCGGTGATTGGCGGGGCGTGGTGGAAGGTGCTGGGGTATTGGTAGGGCCGACCGGGGGTCGGCTGCCTGTCGCCTGATCGTTGATCGACACACGGCGGCAACCCGCCGCGCGACTGCGGCGTTTGGTCACGTTCGCGAGCGCCTCACCCCAACATATGATGTTGACGATGAGGCAGACCCACACTATGTTGTGTTCATCGGCTCCCCGCTTCCGCCAGGCCCGGTTCCCCGTCACGCCCCTGCAGGTCGCCACGGCCGCACGGTGTGACCACCCGAACGGCATCTGGAAGCGAGCGCCCGACCCGGTCTTCACCGGGGTTGATCCCCCTGCCTCCATGACGCCCGCCCGGTCGTTGCGATGCCTGCATCGCGACGCGACAACTGCGCACCGCATGGACACCCGATGAGCCACCACGAAGACACCGCCGTCACCGATACCGCGCCGCTGCTGGACGCGCCCACCCCTGCCACCGAAGGTCTGTGGATCACCAAGGAGGGCGGCAACCGGCGCATGCCGTTCGACCCGTCCCGCCTGCTGCGCGCCATCACGCAGGTGCATGCCGAGTTCCCGCACCTGGACCTGGCCGATTACCAGCGCAGCGTGATGGCGCTGGTGCGGCGCCGCGAACGGCTCAGCGCCGATGAACTGGTGGACCTGCTGATCCGCGAGGCCGAATCGCGCATCGACCTGGTCGCACCGGACTGGGAGCATTTTGCCGCCCGGCTGTACCTGCGCCGGCTGTACAAGCGCGCCAGCAAGAACCGCTTCTATGATGCCGGCCTCAAGTACGGCTCCTACGTGGGGCTGCAGGAGAGCCTGGCCGACCGCAACGTGTACTCCATCGACATCCTCAACGCCTATTCCAAGGAAGAGCTGGAAGAGGCCGGACGCATGATCGAGCCCGACCGCGACCGGCTGTTCGCCTACAACGGTCTGTACCTGCTGGCCACCCGCTACCTGGCCACCGACCACTCGCGCGCGGTCTACGAGCTGCCGCAGGAGCGCTGGCTGACCATCGCGCTGTACCTGATGCAGAACGAGCACCTCAGCGGCGACCGCAGCCGCGTCCGGCGCATGCGCCTGGTGCGCGAGGCCTACTGGGCGTTGTCCAACCTGTACATGACCGTGGCCACACCCACCCTGGCCAACGCCGGCAAGACCGGGGGCCAGTTGTCCTCGTGCTTCATCGACACCGTGGACGACAGCCTGCAGGGCATCTATGACTCCAATACCGACGTGGCGCGCGTGTCCAAGCACGGCGGCGGCGTGGGTGCCTACCTGGGCTACGTGCGCTCGGCCGGTGCGCCCATCCGCGGCGTGGCCAACTCCTCCGGCGGCGTGGTGCCGTGGATCAAGCAGCTCAACAACACCGCCGTCAGCGTGGACCAGCTCGGCCAGCGCAAGGGCGCCATCGCGGTTTACCTGGACGTGTGGCACCGCGATATCGAGGCATTCCTGGACCTGCGCCTGAACAACGGCGACCAGCGGCTGCGTGCACATGATGTATTCACCTCGGTGTGCCTGCCGGACCTGTTCATGGAGGCGGTGGAGCGGCGCGGTGACTGGTACCTGTTCGACCCCTACGAGGTGAAGCGGGTCAAGGGCTGGTACCTGCAGGACTTCCATGACGAACAGCGTGGCCAGGGCAGTTTCCGCGAGCGTTATGCCGAGGTGGTGGCCGACGAGCGGATCGGCCGCCGCACGCTCAAGGCCATCGACCTGTTCAAGCGGATCATGGTCAGCCAGCTGGAGACCGGCAATCCCTTCATGTTCTACCGGGACGAAGTGAACCGGATGAACCCGAACAAGCACGCCGGCAAGGTGTACTCCAGCAACCTGTGCACCGAGATCCTGCAGAACATGAGCCCGACCCGGCTGATGCAGGAGATGATCAGCGGCGACCAGATCCTCACCACCCGCCAGGCCGGCGATTTCGTGGTGTGCAACCTGTCCTCGATCAACCTCGGCCGCGCCGTCACCGCCGCGCCGGACCTGCTTTCCAGCGACGTGCTGGAACGGCTGGTGCCGATCCAGGTGCGCATGCTCGACAACGTGATCGACCTCAACCAGCTGCCGGTGCCGCAGGCGACCATCACCAACCGCAAGTACCGGGCGATCGGGCTGGGCACGTTCGGCTGGCACCACCTGCTGGCGCTCAGGCAGCTGCACTGGAACGCCGCCGACGCCGAAGACTACGCCGACAGCCTCTACGAGCGCATCAACTACCTGGCCATCCAGGCCAGCATGCGCCTGGCCGAGGAAAAGGGCCGTTACAGCGCATTCCTCGGCAGCGACTGGCAGACCGGCGAGTACTTCCGCGCGCGTGGCTACGACAGCCCGGCCTGGCAGGAACTGGCCGCGCAGGTGAGCGTGCACGGCCTGCGCAATGGCTGGCTGCTGGCAGTGGCGCCGAACATGAGCACCGCGCAGATCGCCGGCTCCAGCGCGTCGATCGACCCGGTATACGGCGCGTTCTACTACGAGGAAAAGAAGGACTTCCGTCGTCCGGTCGCCGCACCGGGCCTGTCGCTGGAAACCTACCCGTACTACGAAAAGGGCGCCTACCGCCTGGACCAGTTCGCCAGCATCCGCCAGAACGCGCGCCGCCAGCGCCACGTGGACCAGTCGATCAGCTTCAACCTCTACGTGCCCAGCACCATCCGCGCCAGTACCCTGCTCGCGCTGCACATGAGCGCCTGGCGCGAAGGCCTGAAGACCACCTACTACGTGCGCTCCAACGACATCGACATCACCGAATGCGAGTGGTGCGGCGGGTAGGCGTCGCGGCCGCCCCCTGACCCGGGGGCTCTTCCAGACATGTTCCGGTGGGTGAAGCCCTTGGCTCGCCCACCTTCGCCCTCCAGGACACTGCCATGGCAACACCGCTCGAACGCATCAAGATCCTCGAACCGCGCCACCCCAACCGCTCCACCGGGATCATCAACGGCCGCACCAGCGGCATCCTCAACTGGAACGACATCCCCTACCCCTCCTTCTACCGGGCCTACAAGGAGCTGTCGACCAACTTCTGGATTCCCGACGAAGTGGACATGAAGGGCGACGCGCGCCAGTACGGCGAGCTCAACGCACGCGAGAAGAACGCCTACGACTCGATCATCGGCCTGCTGGCCACGCTGGATTCGCCGCAGACCCGCTTCATCTACAACGTGGCCGAGTACATCACCGACCCGGCCGCGCACGCCAACGCCGCGATCATCGGCCAGCAGGAAGTGATCCACAACGAGAGCTACAGCTACGTGCTGGCCTCCATCGCCGGGCTGGCCGACCAGAACCGGGTGTTCGAGCTTGCCCGTACCCATCCCACCATCCTGGCGCGCAACCAGCCGATCATGCAGTCCTACGATGACTTCATGCGTGACAAGACCGCCGAGACCCTGATCCGGTCGTTGATCCAGTCGTCGATCCTGGAGGGCATCAACTTCTATTCCGGGTTCGCGTTCTTCTACAACCTGGTGCGTCAGAACCGCATGACCGGCACCGGCAAGATCATCAGCTTCATCAACCGTGACGAACTGGCCCACACCAAGTTCATCAGCGAGCTGATCCGCGCCATCATCGGGGAGAACCAGCAGCTTCAGGGCGACCAGCTCACCGCTTACGTACACGATGCGTTCGAGCATGCCATCGCACTGGAAACGCGCTGGACCGGCGAGGTGCTGGACGGCATTGACGGCATCGACGTGGACGAGATGATCCGCTACGTGAAGTACCGCGCCAACAAGATGGCCGGCATGCTCGGCATCGAAAAACTGTACAGCGATACCAACGTCAACGTGATGCCGTGGATCAAGGCCTACGCCGACAATTTCACCGAGACCAAGACCGACTTCTTCGAGATGCGCAATGCCAGCTACAAGAAGACCAATGCGGACAACGGCTTCGACGACCTGTAGGCACCCCGGACGATGCAGATCCTGATCGCCTACACCTCCCTGAGCGGCAACACCGCCGAGGTGGCACGCCTGCTGGCCGCACGTTGTGACGCGCGCGGGCATGCCGTGCACCTGCTGGATGTGGACGGCGACGCGGGCCACGCTGCGTTGGCAGCAGCGCCGGCAGTGTGGCTGCTGGGCAGTTGGACCGACAACGCCGGGCGCACGCCGGTGGAGATGAAGCGCTTCGTGGCCACCCTGCGCGATGGCGTGGGCCTGCCCCCCGGCGAACAGGTCGCGGTGTTTGGCACCGGCGAGACCCAGTGGGGCCAGGAGTACTACTGCGGCGCCGCGCACCGGCTGGCGCGCTTCTTCCACTCGCCCTACCCCGTGCTGGAAATCGAACAGATGCCGCACGGCAGCGCCGACACCCAGACCATCCACCACTGGGCCGACACCGTGCTGGCCCGTTTCGAGAGCCCTCACCATGCTGATCCTGCACGCCGCCACGCCTGACGATTACCATGCCGCCCTGCGCGCCCACCCCGTGCTGCTGGTGGATTTCCACAAGGACGATTGCCCGGGCTGCCGGATGCTGGACATGGCGCTGGCCAGCGTCGCCGACACGCCACGCGCCGACGGCGTGGTACTGCTCAAGGTGAAGCTGGAAACCATCGGCGAGGTGTTCTTCCGCAGCCTCGGCCTGCGCCAGACACCGACCTTGCTGGTGGCCCGTGACGGTCACGAAGTGGCGCGGATGGCGGGGTATCAATCCCCCAGGCAGATCGGGGACGCACTGGCGGCGGCCATGACACCATGAGGCCTTGCAGCCACGCACGTGAAGCCGACCAACGGTCGGCTCTACCGGCCTGCACGGCGGCACGCGGTCTGGATGCGCTCCCGGTAGGGTCGGTTCCCAAACGACCGCCGATAACGGTGCCACGCACATTGCACGCCTGACCCCGAAACGGAGCCGCGCCTGCAATCACGCAACCGAGCCGCCCAAGAAAAACCGGCCCGCGCTCGAAGCTCATGTCGCCACCGAACGGCGACGCGTTACGTGCAGCCGACCAACGGTCGGCTCTACCGGCCTGCACGGCGGCACGCGGGCGGGACGCGCTCCCGGTAGGGTCGGTTCCCAAACGACCGCCGATAACGGTGCCACGCACAGTGCACGCCTGACCCCGAAACGGAGCCGCGCCTGCAATCACGCAACCGATCCGCCCAAGAAAAACGGGCCCGCGCTCGAAGGTCATGTCGCCACCGAACGGTGACGCGTTACGTGCAGCCGAC
>DJBL01000139.1 GCA_002435595.1 Stenotrophomonas maltophilia | reverse complement strand
GTCCGCGGCGACCGCGGCCGGCGGCGCTGGCGGCACGTTGCCAGAGTCCACGGCGGCGGGGGCGTCCACGACCGGGGTCGTGGCATCCACTGCCACGCTGGCCGGGGCGGCCTCGCGCGCGGGCTTGCCGGCACAGGCGGTCAACGCCAGGGCCAGCACGAGAAGGGGAAGGGTGCGTATGACGTTCATGTCAGCTCGCCGCAGTAGAGGCATTGAAATCCAGGGAGGGCGTCAGCCGGTAGGCGGCGCCGAGTTCGGTGAAACCGGCGGGGGCGCCGTTGATGCGTGGTTCGCTGCCCTGGGCGCGCAGCCGCGCGACCAGTTCGGCCAACAGCGCCAGCCCGGCGCTGTCCACCCGCGGCACCGCATCCAGGTCCAGCACCTGCACGTCGGTACTGGCCTGCAGCGACGGCCACAGGGCGGTCACCGCGGCGCGGTCAAGCACCCCGCTGAACACCAGCGCGGTGCCCTGGCGGTGGACGCTGGCCGGGTTACTTGCCACTCGGGGCGGCCTGCATGCTGCCGTTGCGCAGTTCGGTGGCCACCTGCTGGATCGATTTCTGGCGCAGCGGGGCGTCGAACTGGGTCTTGAACGTCTGCACGTAGGAGATGCCTTCGATCATCACATCGAAGATCTTCCACTGCCCGTTGACGTTGCGCATCAGGTACTCGACCGGGGTCGGCTCGCTGCCGGCGCGGACCAGTTCGGTGGACACCTTGACGCCGCGGTTGCCCGGCAGCGGTGCTTCGGATTTCAGGCGGAAGCTGGGCTTGCCCTGGATCTCCAGCAGGGCCGAGCCGTAGCGCTGCATGAGGTTGTCGGCCATCGCATCGGCGAACAGCTTCACATCGGCGTCGGAGGCGCCACGGCCGTGCACGCCCAGCACCAGGCGGGCGGCGTAGTCACGGTCGAAGGTCTTGGTCAGCTCACCGTTGATGAAGCCACGCAGCGCGGCGGGGTTGCTGCGGAACTCGGTGCGGCGCTGCTGCAGGGTCGTGAGGATGCGCGTGCTGGCATCGAGCACCACCTGGCCGGCCTGGCCCTGGGAGGCAGCGGCCGGGGTGGCCTGGGCGAAGCTGAGCGAAGGGACGCTGGCGAGCAGGGCCGAGGCCAGCAGGACCGGGATCAGTTTGGTTTTCATTTGTGGGCTTCTTCGGTAGCCGGCGCTTGTGCACCGGGAGCGTCCTGGGGAGCGGCGCCGCCGGCGTTGGCCGGGCCACTGAACATGTACTTGCCAACCAGCTGCAGCAGGTCCACCGCCGGCTGGGTGAAGACGATCTCGTCGCCGGACTTGAGCACGTCCGGATCACCGCCGGGCTGCAGTCCGATATAGCTCTCGCCGAGCAAACCGCTGGTGAATATGCCGGCGGAGGTGTCGGCCGGCAGATCCTTGAACTTGCCGTCCAGGCTCAGCGTGACGATGGAATCGAACTTGGTCGGATCCAGCTCGATGCTGGAGACCTGGCCGACCACCACGCCGCCGATCTTGACCGGCGCCTGCTTGCGCAGCTGGCCGATCTGGGTGAACCGGGCCTTGAGTTCATAGCCGTCCCCGCCCAGGCCCCAGCGTTGGTTGGTGGAGGCCATCGCCAGCACCAGCAACGAGGCCAGCGCCAGCAGCAGGAAGGCGCCGACGGAAAATTCGAGTCTGGGACCGCGGATGGCCATGGGATATCTCACTGTTCTTTGTCAGGTGTGCGGGCAGGAACCCGCGCGGGGTGTAGGGGTGGCCGGTCAGCGGAACATCATCGCCGACAGCACGAAATTGAACATCAGCACCAGCAGCGAGGCGTTGACCACCGCGCGGGTGGTGGCTACCGACGTGCCCTCGATGGTGGGTTCGGCATGGAAGCCCACATAGGAGGCCACCAGTGCCGCGGTACCGCCGAAAATGGCCGACTTGAGCATCGCCACGCCGAAATCGTCCCAGAAATCCACGCTGTTGCTCAGCGCCGACCAGAACACGCCGTTGTCCAGGCCCAGCACGTGCACGGCCTCGAAATAGCTGGCACTGATGGCCAGCGAGCAGAAGATGCCGGTGAGCAGCGGCACGGTCAGCACCGCGGCCCAGAAGCGCGGGGCGACCACCTTGGCCACCGGGTCGATGGCCATCAGTTCCAGCGCCTTGATCTGGTCGGTGGCGCGCATCAGGCCCAGTTCGGCGGCGATCGAACTGCCGGCGCGGCCGATGAACAGCAGCGCGGTCAGCACCGGTGCCAGTTCGCGGTACAGCGACAGGCCCAACAGGGTGGACAGCGCGTCGGCGGCGCCAAAGGTGGTGAGGGTGCGGTAGCCCTGCAGGGTCAGCACCAGGCCCACGAAGGCCCCACCCACGGCGATGATCGGCAGCGAGCGTGCGCCCACCTTGTAGATCTCGCGGGTGAGCTCGGCCAGGAAGTCGGCGGTCGGCAGCGAGCCGCGCAGCACCGTCAGCGAGAACAGGCCGGCGCGACCGAGCGAGCGGGTGGCGTCAACGAACGGCATCAGGCAACCCTCGCGCGCGGCGCGGCATCGAACGGAATCGGACCATCGGGCTGGCCGTGCAGGAACTGCCGCAGCAGCGGGTCCTGGCTGGATTCCAGCGCGGCCGGGCTGCCCTGGAACACCACCCCGCCGTTGGCGATGGCGATGACCTGGTCGCAGATCGGCAGGGTCTCGTGCACGTGGTGGCTGACGATGATGCTGGTCAGCCCCAGGCTGTGGTTGAGGCGCTGGATCAGGCTCATGATGACCCCGGAGGCGATCGGGTCCAGCCCGGTCAGCGGCTCGTCGTAGATCATCAGCGGCGGGTCCAGGGCCAGCGCGCGCGCCAGCGCCACGCGCCGGGCCATGCCGCCGGACAGTTCGCGCGGCCACGCGTCGGCGGCGGCCAGCAGGCCCACTGCATGCAGCTTCATCTGCACCAGCCGGCGCAGCACCGGCGCCGGCAGGCGGGTGTGGGTGCGCAATGGCAGGGCGACGTTTTCGGCCACGGTCAGGTCGGTGAGCAGGCCATTGCCCTGCAGCAGCACGCCCACGCTCTTGCGCATCTCCAGCAGCGCGCTGCTGCCGGTGGGGATCGGCTTGCCGAACAGGGTGACCGTGCCGGCGACCGGGCGCAGTTCGCCGGTGAGTGCCGCCAGCAGGGTGGACTTGCCGCTGCCCGACGGCCCCAGCACGGCGGTGATGCTGCCGCGCGGCACCTGCAGCGAAACGTCGCGCAGGATGCTGCGCCCGCCGCGCTCGATACGCACGTTGGCCAACTGCACCAGAGGTTCTTCGGAAGCCGTCATGGACGCCATTAACAAAATTCCAACGTTGTAAGATCGTGGTGAACGGCTGAACATAACCGAACTGGACCGTGCAGTATTGTGGCACGCCGCCCGCCATCGGCCTGCGACGCCGCTCGCAACACACCGTGCCGGGCGACACGGCGGCCGCGCGGCGCGACCGGGGCCGCGACGTTACCGGCCTCGTGATCGGCGGGCCGCTGCGGCACACTGGCGCGATGACTGATGCTGCGTCCGACTTCCGCCTGTACCACTCCAACTCGCTCGACGTGCTGGCCGCCCTGCTGGCCAGCGCCGTGCGCACGCCGGTGCCGGACCAGTCGATCCTGGTCCCGGAGGTGGTGCTGATCCCGCAGGTGGCGATGCGGCGCTGGCTGCAGTCCACCCTGGCGGTCGAGTATGGCATTGCCGCCAACCTGACGTTCCTCACCCCGGGCGAATTCGTCGCCCGCGCGCTCAACGCCAACGTGCCCGGCGAGCACGATGACCTCACCGCCGCGGCGCTGCGCTGGAAGCTGTATGCCGCGCTGATCGACCCGGTGCTGCTGGCGCAGCCGCCGATGCGCGCGCTGCAGGCCTACCTGTCGGTGGCCGATCCGCTCAAGCCCTGGGCATTGGCCGGTGAGCTGGCGGCCGTGTTCGAGAAGTACCAGGCCTGGCGCCGCGACTGGCTGCTGCGCTGGGAGGCCGGCGCCGACCCGCAGGACCCGCAGGCGATCCTGTGGCGGCGCATCGCCAGCGGCCACCAGTACCGCGCGCGCCGCATCGATGCCTACCTGGCGCGCTTCGAAGGCGCTGCGCAGCCCTTGCCACAGGGGTTGCCGGCGCGCGTGTTCGCCTTCGCCACGCTCAACATCTCCCCGGACGTGCTGCGGGTGATGGCGACCCAGGCGCGGGTGGGCACGCTGCATTTCTACCTGCCCACCCCCACCCAGGCCTACTGGGGCGACCTGCAGACGCTGGGCGAAAAGCTGCGCAGCGGCGCACCCGATCCGTTCGGCGAGGCGGCCGGCGAGAACCGGCTGCTGCAGGCCTGGGGCGCGGCCGGGCGCGACTTCATGGCGGTGCTGGGCAGCTACGAAGTGGTGCACCCCTCCGGTGAGATCCCCGCCTACGACGACCCCGAGCACGATGTGCGCCCGGACATGGCCCACGGCGGGCTGTCCGACAGCCTGCTGCACCGGCTGCAGCGCGACCTGTTCCACCGCCGCGGCCAGCCCTCCGGGGCGCTGCGCGACGGATTGCGGCAGGACGATCCCAGCTTGCAGGTGCACGCCTGCCATACCCGCCTGCGCGAGCTGCAGGTGCTGCACGACCAGTTGCGCGGGCTGCTGCAGGACCCGCGTTTCGACCCGCCGCTGCAGGCGCGGGAGATCGCGGTACTGGCCCCGGACATCGATCCGTACGTGCCCTACCTGGAGGCAGTGTTCGGCGGGCGCAGCGGCGGCGACGAGCACATCCCGTATGCGTTGGCCGACACCAGCCCGCTGGCCGGCGAGCCGCTGGCCGATGTGTTCGTGCACCTGCTCGGGCTGCCGGTGTCGCGCTTTGGCCTCAACGAGGTGCTGGACCTGCTGGCCAGCGCGCCGTTGGCCGAAGCGGCCGGGCTGGACGCGGCTGCCTTCGACCGCCTGCACGATTGGCTGCAGGCGGCCGGCGCGCGCTGGGGTCTGGATGCGGGCCACCGGCAGCAGCACCAGGCGCCGCGCGATGATGCCTTCACCTGGCAGTTCGCGCTGGACCGCCTGCTGCTGGGCCACGCCAGTGGCAGCGACGGGGATATCGCCGGGGTCGCACCGTGGCCGGAGCTGGAAGGCAGCGCACTGGATGCGCTGGACCGCCTGCTCGCCCTGCTGCGGGTGCTGGCCCGGTACCAGCAGGCGCTCGGCCAGGCCCTGCCGCCGGCACAGTGGCGCACGCGCCTGCTGGGCCTGCTGGATGCGCTGCTGCCAGAGCCGCCGCAGGCGGCCAACAGCCAGCGCGGGCTGGAACGCCTGCGCAAACTGATCAACGAGTTCGCCCGCGATGCCGGCCAGGGCGGATTCCAGGCGGCCGTGCCGCCGGAGGTGGTGCGCGCGCACTTTGCCGGCGTGCTGGCCGAAGCGGACACCCGCGCGCCCCTGCTGACCGGCGGGATCAGCTTCGGGCGGATGGTGCCCATGCGACTGCTGCCGTTCCGGGTGATCTGCGTGCTGGGGCTCAACGACGGCGACTTCCCGCGGCGTGATCCGGCGGCCGGGCTCAACCAGCTCACCGCCGAACTGGGTACCGACCGGCGCCGGCATGGCGACCGCTCGCTGCGCGAGGACGATCGCTTCCTGTTCCTGCAGTTGTTCGCCTCGGCCCAGGACGTGTTCTACCTGAGCTACCTCGGCGCCGATCCGCGCGATGGCAGCGTGCGCGAACCCTCGGTGCTGGTCAGCGAACTGATCGACGCCGCCGCCGCCTACCACCAGGCACCGGCCGATGCGGCCCGGCAGCTGACCGTGCGCCATTCGCTGCAGCCGTTCGCACCGGCCGCGTTCGGCGGCGGCGAGGAGCCGCGCCGGTTCAGTTACCGCCAGCAGTGGCACCCGGCCGCCGGCTCGCTGGGAGGGCAGCGGCGCGCACTGGCACCGTGGCTGGCGCAGCCGCTGGCGCTGCCCGAGGCGTTGCTGGAGGAGGACGAGCTGAGCCTGGATGCATTGCGCCGGTTCCTGACCGACCCCGCCAGCCAGTTCCTGTCCCAGCGCCTGGGGCTGCGCCTGCCCGAGGACCTGGGCGATGCCGACGACGTGGAGCCGCTGGTGGTGGCTGCGCGCGGCCATGACAAGGTGCTGCTGCAGCAGGCAGTGATCCAGGCCACCCTGGCCGAGGACGACGCACCGCTGTACCCCCGGCTGCGCGCCCGCGCGCTGCTGCCGTCCGGGGCGCTGGGCGAGCGCCAGTTCGACACGCTGCAGGCACAGACACGCCCGTATGCGCAGGCGCTGGCCCAGTGGCAGGCCGGCACGCAGGCCGACAGCCGCCGCTATGAGGTGCAGATCGACGGCGTGCGCCTGCATGGCCGGGTCGACGGGGTGCACGCGCATGGCCTGGTGCGCCTGCGCCCGGGCCCGCTCAACGGCCGTGCCGCGATCCGTCAGGGCCTGGACTGGTTGCTGGCCAATGCCGCCGGTGATGCCCTGCCGCTGGTCCAGTTCCACGATGCCGGCGAGCAGGGCCTGGGCCCGCACCTGCTGCCGCCCCTGCCGACCGTACAGGCGCAGCAGGTCCTGCGGCGGCTGCTGCAGCTGCGCAGCGAAGGGCTGCGCGCGCCGCTGTTGTATGCGCCCTCCACCGGCTGGGCGCTCTACACCGCAGCCGAGGCCAAGCGCGACAGCGAGGGGCGCGCCAAGTGGTACGGCAGCGATCGCAGCTGGGCCGAGTCCAGTGGCGCGGCCTACCAGCTGGCGCTGCGCGGACGGGATCCCTTTGCCACCCCGGACAGCTACCGGCAACTGCTGCACAACAGCCTGGTGGTCTTCACCGCGGTGCGCGAGGGCCGGGTATTTGCCGGCCTGGATGAACAAGGTGCCGCACGATGACCCGCCCCGACCTGCTCGACGATCCCTACCTGGACCTGCCGCTGGAAGGGGTGCGCCTGATCGAGGCCAGCGCCGGCACCGGCAAGACCTTCACCCTGGCCACGCTGTTCAC
This sequence comes from Stenotrophomonas maltophilia, assembly GCA_002435595.1. Taxonomy (GTDB): domain Bacteria; phylum Pseudomonadota; class Gammaproteobacteria; order Xanthomonadales; family Xanthomonadaceae; genus Stenotrophomonas; species Stenotrophomonas maltophilia_AC. Next base: position 4,168 of record DJBL01000139.1, on the reverse strand, counting down.
CCGGCTGGTGGTGGAAAAAGGCTGGCGCATCGGTCAGATCCTGGCGGTGACCTTCACCGACGCGGCGACCCAGGAACTGCGCAAGCGCATCCGCGAGCGGCTGGCGCTGGCGGCGCAGCTGGTGGAGCGCGAGCCCGGCGACCAGGACAGCCCCGAGGTGGTCCTTACCCGGCGGATCCTGCAGCGCCAGCTGGCGCTGGGCCAGGAAAGCCCGGCCGCGCTCACCCGGCGGCTGCAGACGGCGGCCGACGAGATCGACCTGGCCTCGATCTTCACCATCCACGGGTTCTGCACCCGGGTGTTGCGCGAGCATGCGCTGGAGAGCGGGCACACCTTCGACCCGCCGACCTTGCTGCCCAGCGAACGGGCGCTGCACGACGAACTGGCCGCCGACCTGTGGCGCGTGCATGCCAACGATGCCGCCACCGTCGACGCGCTGACCCGTCTGTGGTCCACGCCCGAGGCGCTGGCCGGCGACATGGCCACGCTGATCAAGCCGCTGCCGTTGCTGCCCGAGGTGCCCAGTGCGCCGCAGGACGATCCCCGGCCGGCGCACGCGCTGGCCGCGCGCCGCTTCGCCGAGGCCTACCGCGAGCACGGCGAAGCCTTCCTGGGCGAGCTGTGCGCGGCGGTGGAGAACAAGGTGCTCAACGGCAGCAGCTACAAGCTGGCCTGGCTGGAGCCACTGGCGGTGCAGCTGCACCGCTGGGCCAGCGTCGCTGCCGACGCCGAGCCCCCGGTGCTGGAGGTCGACCCGGAGCGGCTGCGCCGGCTCACCGCCGAAGCGCTGGCCGCGCGTACCAACAAGGCGCACGCCGGCAAGGCGCCGCAGTCGCCGCTGCAGCACGCACTGGCGTTGTACCTGGCCGCCAGCGATGCACTGGCACAGTGGCAGCGCGGCCAGGCCGTGATCTTCCTGCACGCCCTGCGCGCGCAGGCGCGCACGCGCCTGCAGGAACTCAAGCGGATCGGCCGGGTGCAGACCTACGACGATCTGATCGATGGCGTCGCCGATGCGCTGGAGGGCCCGCATCGTGCGCTGCTGGTGCAGCAGCTGCGCGCGCAGTACGCGATCGCGCTGGTGGACGAGTTCCAGGACACCGACGATCGCCAATGGGGAATCTTCCAGCGGGTGTTCGGCGACTCGCCGGAGACCGCCGAGGCCGGGCTGGCACCGGCGCTGTTCCTGATCGGTGATCCCAAGCAGGCCATCTACGGCTTCCGCGGCGGTGACATCCACACCTACCTCAAGGCCAAGCGCCAGGCCCAGGCCGCCCCGCCGCTGGACCGCAACTTCCGCTCGCGCCCGGCGGTGCTGCAGGCCATCGGCGCGCTGTATGCCAACGCCGGTGCCGGTGCCTTCCTGGAGGCGGACATCGGCTTCGAACCGGTGCACCCGGGCAGCACGCGCAGCGACGAGGACTTCCTGCGCGATGGCCAGCCGGCCGCCGGGCTGACCGTGCGCCTGCTGCACAACCCCGATGGCGGCGCGCTCAAGGCCGATCCATCGCGACAACAGGCCAGCGACGCCTGCGTGGCGGCCATCCACGCGCTGCTCAGCCAGGCCCGCCAGGGCCGCGCGCTGCTGCGCGGGCAGCCCCTGCAGCCAGGCGACATCGCCGTGCTGGTGCGCTCGCACCGCGAGGCCACGCGCATCCAGCAGGCGCTCGCTGCGGTCGGCATTCCCGCGGTGGCCGCCGGCAAGCAGAGTCTGTATGCCAGCGCCGAGGCGCACGAGCTGCGCCTGCTGCTGCTGGCCCTGCTGCAACCGGCCGACGAGGGTCGCCTGCGCGCGGCGCTGGCCACGGTGCTGCTGGGCGAAGACGCCGCGGCCATCGATGCGATGGAGCGCGAGGGCGATGCCCAGCGCAGTTTCCAGATCCGCCTGCTGCTGTGGCGCGAGCGCTGGCAGCGCGGCGGCCCGTTCGCGGTGATCGCCGACCTGTGCGCCGAGCACGCCGAGCGTCTGCTGGGCCTGCTCGATGGCGAGCGCCGGCTGACCAACTACCTGCAGCTGGGCGAACTGCTGCAGCAGGCCGCCGCGCAGACGCTGGGCATGCACGGCCTGCTGGACTGGCTGCAGGTGCAGATGGCGCACGCCGACCAGGACGACGAACAACAGCTGCTGCGGCTGGAGTCGGACGCACGCCGGGTGCAGATCATCACCCTGCACAAGAGCAAGGGGCTGGAGTACCCGCTGGTGTTCCTGCCGTTCGTGGGCATCGGCGGCAATGGCCCCAACACCGCCTCGCACTGCACCGTGCACGCCAACGGGCGCCGCGAGCTGCACTGGAAGCTGGACAAGGACGAGGCCTGGGGCACGGCCAGCACGCGCAGTGCGCAGGAGCAGGAAGCAGAGGACGCCCGCCTGCTCTACGTGGGCCTGACCCGTGCCGAGCACGCGCTGTGGATCGCCGGCGGCGACCTGGCCGGTCTCGCCGGGACCCGCCTGGCGCCGATGCTGGCCGACCTGGACGCGCTGCGCGCGCACCCGGCCATCCACGTGGTCGACGGGCCGGCCGAACCGCGTCCGCCGCAGCTGGCCTTCGAACGCGATGGGCAACTGCCGCCGGTTCGCGCGCTGACCCGGCGCATCCCGCACGACTGGTGGGTGTACAGCTTCACCCAGCTGGCGCATGCCGATGCCGGCCACGACACCGATGCGGCCGCCACTGAAATCCCCGCCCCGGCGGCCGACGAACCGGCCGGCATGGACCTGGCCGTGGAGACCGAGCCGGCCACGCCGACGGGCGAGGACGTGATCGATCCGCGTTTCATGGGCAGCCGCTTCGGCAACGTGTTGCACGCCGCGCTGGAGAACACCGACTTCGCGCTCTGGGCCGACTGGCTGCCCGGGCAACCGGCACCGGGCGATCAGGCGCAGGTGCTGCGCACCGCGCTGGGCGAGGACGGCTACGCCGATGAGGACCTCGACGATGGCGTGGCCGTGCTCACCGCGCTGGTCGGCCAGACCTTGACCGTGCCCCTGCCCGAAGGTGGCGCGCTGCACGACCTGCCGGCCACCGCGCGCCGCGCCGAAATCGAGTTCCACTTTGCGATGCAGCCCACCGCGGTGCCGCAGCTGCTGGACCTGCTGCACGCGCACGGCCTGGTCCGCGACCGCCGCGGCTTCGGTACGCGGCGCAAGCTGGAAGGGTTGATGACCGGCAAGATCGATCTCACCTACGTGCGTGCGGGGCGCTGGTACGTGCTCGACTACAAATCCAACCGGCTGCCCGGCTACGACCCGGTCCGGCTGGAGGCGGCCATGCAGCACAGCGAATACGACCTGCAGGCCCTGATCTACACCGTGGCGCTGCACCGCTGGCTGCGCTTCCGGCTGGGCGCGCAGTACGACTACGCGCGCGACATGGGCGGCATCCGTTACCTGTTCTGCCGTGGCCTGGATGCCCGCCGCGACGACAGCCCGGGTCTGTACGCGCATCGCTTCGATCCGGCCCTGGTCGATGCACTGGATGCCCTGTTCGCCGGCGGCGGACACGCCCAGGCACGCATGGCCGCGCGCGCACGGGGGGAAGCATGAGCCTGCTCACCGCGCTCCAGCGCAACACCGCCCTGCGCACCCTGGACCACGCATTGGCGGTAAGCCTGCGCCGTTTGCGCCCGGACACCCCCGAGCCGGTACTGGTGGCGGCCGCACTGGCTTCCCTGGCGGTCTCCCAGGGCCATGCCGGGCTCGACCCGCGCCAGCCGCAGCGGCTGGTCGAAGGACCGGCCGACTGGCCCGATCCGGAGGCGTGGCTGGCGCAGCTGCGCGCCTCGCCCTGGGTGGACCTGCCCGGTTCGGCCAGCACGCCGGCCGCGGACGCGCCGCTGGTGCTGGAGAATGGGCTGCTGTATCTGCGTCGCTACCGCGAATACGAACGTCGGCTTGCCGAGGGCCTGCAGCGCATCGCCACCCATCCGCTGCCCGAAGCCGATCCCGGCACCCTGGCCACGCTGTTCGGCCAGCTGTTCCCGCAGGCCCGCGATGGGATCGATCACCAGGCCCGCGCTGCGGCCGTCGCGCTGCGCCATCCGCTGGTGCTGGTGACCGGCGGCCCCGGCACCGGCAAGACCACCACCATCGCGCGCCTGCTGGTGCTGCTGGCTGCGCAGGCAGTGCAGGCCGAGCAGCCGCTGCCGCGCGTGGCGCTGGCCGAGATCG
>DJBL01000051.1 GCA_002435595.1 Stenotrophomonas maltophilia | reverse complement strand
GGCGTGGCCGCGGTGCCGGCCGCCGGTGCCTGCTGCGCGGCGGCCAGCGGCATCACGCACAGCAGGCACAGCGGCAGCGGCGACCAGGCCATCGCCTTGGGGGTTGAAGACATCAGGAGCTTCTCACTGCGGAAGAGGGAAGGGACACGCGCTGCGGTGCCGCGATGGTGCGCAACGCGGGTAACACCGGCGTTGCACGCGCAAGGCAGTTGCGGCGCATTGGCCGCACCAGGCCGTGGCCACGCGCGGTGGCCGTGGAAATGTCGGGCGTCATGCTCACTGCCGTTGCGTGCCCGCGGCGGCCATGCGCGCACGTTGTTCGGCACTCAGTTCGCCCATGCCCACCACCTGCACCACGCTGTCGGGGTCATAGCGGTCATCGCCCTTGGCCGGGGTGACGCTGCTGGTCTCCTCGCCAAAGCCGAGCACCTGCACGCTGATGGTGGACGGCTGGGCCTGGCGGGTTTGCCGCTTGACCATGTCCTGCGCGGCCTGCACGGCGGTGTTGGCCGCGGCACTGGCCGAGGTCAGCGCGTTGACGTTGACCGCCGCCACCATCGGGATGCCCACGGCCTTGCCCTGCACCTGGATGTTGTCGGCGTTGAGCACCTGCAGCGCGGCCAGGTTGACGTTGCCCGACACGCGGATGCCGGCTTCGCCCGCATCGATGGTGCCCAGCGGCGCGATCAGGTCGATGTCGCCCGGCGGTACTTCGGCGATCGGGTTGAGCGTGGCGATACCGGCGCCGGTGCTGGGCGTGTTCGGCGACAGCGCCACGTTGCCGACGCTGTCGTACACGCGGCGCTGCGGGGTGTAGACCACGGTGGTCTTGCTGCCGCGCCCGGCGTTGATGTCGCCCTCTGCCGACCAGGCCAGCACGTTGCCACCGAAGGTGGTGAAGATGCGGCTCTGGCCCAGCAGCAGGCTGCCGCGCGCATAGATGTTGATGTCGCCCTCGCCCTGGGTGAGCACGCCCGACCCCGGCCCCGGCACGAAGCCGCCGTCGACGCCCACCAGCGCGCGTCCACCGGGTACCAGCAGGCTGATGTCGCCGCCGAAATCGGTATGGATGCCGGCATCGTTGACCAGGTAGAACGGCAGGCCCTCGCTGGGACGACCGGCGGCGATCCACTCGGCCTCGGTCACGTAGCGTTTGCCCGGCAACGGGCGGCGGGTGGCCACCACGTCGCCGGTCTTCTCGAAGTACAGGGCGCTGCTGAACATGGTGAGGTCGCCGCGGTAGGCGATCTCGCTGCCCTTGGCATCCTTGGCCGGCAGCAGCGTGGCGATGGCTTCGCGGCCGCGCAGGTAGCTGCCCTCGCGCGGGCCGTCCACGTCGGTGTACTCGCGGCCGCCGGCCTTGAGTTCGGCGTAGTACACGTTGCGCAGGAACGCGCTCTGCTGTTCGGCCGGCAGCTGCGCGAAGAACGCCTGGGCGTCCATGCTGGCCGCGTCGAAATGCAGGCCCCGGCCGTTGGCACCGCCGAAGCGCGCGGTAAGCCAGTTCACCAGATGCAGCTGGCTGTCCTGCTTGAACTCGCGGGCCAGGTCGCGGTTGGCCGCGCCGGTGCCACCGCTGGCGGTGGCCGCATCGCGCGCCTGGTCCAGCGTCTGCTGCTGTTGTGCGAGGAACGCAGCGGCACCGGCCTCGTCGCCGCCGTAACCGAATTCGGTCTTCAGCCACTGCGCCAGCGAGGTGGCACCGCCGTACACACGCACCACCTTGCCGGCCTGTTCGCCCAGCGCGCGGTTGGGATCGGCCAGGTTGGCCGCGTCCAGGTAACGCGCGGCGAAGCCGGTCCAATCCGCACCGTGCGGGCCGACGCCGGCAGCCACGGCAATGGCGGCTCCGCTGCTGCGGTCGCCGGCGCCCCCGTTGGCGACCGGGCCCAGGCTGCGCAGTTCGCCCTTGTCGGCCATGTACAGGTCACGGCCGGCGCTGATGTCGAGCAGGCCGGGGCCGGCGATGTAGAAGGTGCTGAAGCGGATGTCACGGCCGGCCTGCACCACCGACACGTCGTCGGCGCTGGTATGCACGATCAGGTTGCCGCGCGCGGTGCCGACGCCGATGAAGGTCGGTTTGGGCGCGGCCGTGGGGTCGCCGCCCTTGAGCTGGCCGAACCAGCCCAGTGCGCCATCGTTGTTGCCGTACACCATGCCCACGTTGTCCAGCGCGCCCAGTGGCGTGCCCGAATTGACGATGTCACGCCCGGCACGGATGGCGACCGCGCCGCCACCGTCGTACCAGGTGGTGGTGTCGGTCCGGACGGCACCATTGCTCAGCACGTTGTTGGTGGTGGTGACGATGCTGCCGGTGCGCAGGCCCACCAGGTCACCGGTGAGCGCGTAGTAGCGCGACGGCACCTGGCCCACGTACACGTGGCCCGATGCGCTGGGGGCGGTGAACGCGAACAGGGGGTAGGCCTGCGCCGAACTGCTGGGGTCGTTGCCAGACAGCAGCACGCTGGGCGCCAGGCCGGTGGGACTGACGTTGTGGATGAACCGGCGGCCGTACCAGAGCGTGTCGGCCAGGCCCACGAAGCCGGGATTGAACGGGCTGGGCAACGCGGTCGGGTCGGCGCCGGACACACCCAGACCGGTGCCGTTGGCATAGATCGAGCCGGCCGCGAGCAGTTCCAGCTGGCCGGTGCCGCGCGCGGTGAACACATCGTCCACCGGCGACGGCGCCAGCACCACGCCGGCCACGAAGTTCTCGTTGTTGGTGCCCTGGGTCGGCGCGGTGCGCGGGGTGCCGTAGTAGATGCTGCCGCTGGCGGCGGTGGCGCGCAGCACCGACGGGTACACATGGTTGCCGTCAGTGGCCTGGGCGTCGTTGCGGGTGTTGCGGTCAAGCATGGCCAGCGACGGGGTGAGGTTGCCACCGGCGGCCATCAGGTCCACCGCCGTGGACGGCGTCCACAGCGAGAACCAGCTCCAGCCGCCGTCCTGGTAGGCCGTGCCGTCCACGCTGAAGGGCGTGCCGTTGTTGAACTGGGGCACGCGCCCGGGGTCGGTGACGGTACCCAGCACCAGGTCGCCGCGGGCGTCCAGGCGTGCGCCGGCATCGCCGAGCACCAGCACCGGGCCGCCGGCCGCCGTGGCCGCTGTCGCGCTGTACATGTCGTACGGGCGCGATTCCTTGGCGTCCTGGCGGCTGCCGTAACGCAGTTCCACGCCGCCTACCGCACCGGCCTCCAGGCGCAGTGCGCCGCGCAGGTTGGTGAAGCTGCCGTTGAGTTCCAGGTGATGGATGTCGTTGACGGTGACCAGGTTGGCCTCCGGCGGGCTGTTGCTGCCGGTGTACGAGCGCAGCGCGGGGTCGGCGTTGAGGCCGCCGCCGATGCGGATGTCCAGGTCGCCGCCGCCGGTCTGCACCAGGGTGCCGTCAGCGGTGACACGGCCGGTGCTGGCCACGGCCAGGTTGAGACCGGCGCTGCGGTTGATGTGGACCCCGCCGTGGTCGCCCCGCCCCTGCAGCATGCCGGCGTCGCCGGCGGCGTCCAACAGCAGGTTGCCGCCGCCGAGCGTGCCGAACCCGGTGAAGCCGATCAGCCGCGGCATTTCCACGAAGTTGTCGTAGTAGTTGGCGCCGTTGGGCGCCGCCACGTAGGTGCCGAAGTTGATCCACCACGCGGTGGGCAGGCCGTCGGCCCCGCCCTGCACGCTGCCGGTGCCCTGCCGCCACAGCCAGTTGCCCACCGCGGCGGTGGAACTCACCCGGTCGGTGGCATAGCCCAGCGCTTCGGCCCGCAGGGTGGTGCCCGGCCGCCCCAGGCTGTCGCCGAGAATGTTGCCGCCGGCGCGCAGCAGCAGGTTGCCGCCCGCCTCCGGATACCAGGCCTGGTACAGGCTCTGGCTGCCGCCATCGACCAGGTGTTCGAACGCGCCGCCCTTGTCGCCGAGCACGGTGTTGCCGATCGGGTTGGAGGGATTGGGCGTCACCACCGCACGCGGCTGGTTGTACGGATCACCCCCCTGGGTGGACCGCAGCGCCGACGGCGTACCGGCGGTGTACACGCCGTACAGCGAGGTGGTGGCGATGTCGCCGCCGGACACCAGGCGCAGGTCGCCGGTGCCGGTGCGCACCACGCTGGGCAGCTGCTCGCGGCCGGGCAGCGTCCTGTACTCGGTATCGGGCGGAACCTCCGGCGAATCCACCGCAGCCAACCCGTCGTAACCCAGGTCGTTGAGATTTTCCGGGCCGCTGTAGATCAGGCCCCAGCCCATCAGTTCGGTGAGCTGGTCGTCGGTGAAGGCAGACCCGGCGGTCGGCACGAAACTCAGGATGTACTCACCGAAGAACACGTTGACCATTTCGACGAACAGGTCGGCATCGCCCCAGACATAGGTGGCCGGCGAGCCGGTGCCGGGAATCTCCACCACCGCCCCACCCTGCCCGTAATGCGGGTCGGACAGACGCAGGCTGCCGGTGCCGGCGCGGTCGATGGTGAGGCGGTCGGCGCCGGCCATGTCGGCGCCGGCCACCAGGCTGATGTCCCACGATTGCGAACCGGCCGCCAGCATCGGCGCCAGCGCCCAGATGCGGCCCTGGTTGCCGTCCGCGTCGGTGGGGCGCAGGTTGACCGTGGTGGCACCGCCGGGCAGCTTGACCTCGGTGTCGCTGGGAATGAAGGCGCCCTTGGCCAGGCCAAGATCGGTGGCCAGGGTGACCAGGTTGCCGATCGGCGAGGCGGGCAAGGCCACGCCCGCAGGCCAGGTCATCGCGGCGATGTTGGCGGCCATCGGCAGGCGCAGGCCGGCGGACAGCTGCGCGCCCTGCGGCAGGGTGACCGCGTCGGCCAGCACGGTGCCGGCCGCGTACAGCAGCGCGCCGGACGCATCGTGCACCGCCGCGCCCAGCACCGTGCCCTTGGCCAGCGCCAGGGGCAGCGCCAGGCGGGCATCGGCCGGCAGCAGGGTGCCGGCGGCCATCTGCATGCCGCCGATGGGCAGGTCGTAGTTGAGCACCTTGCCCGAATTGAACACGCTGCCCGCGGCCAGCGTGACCAGCCCGCCGTGCGGCACCACCACGTCGCTGCCGAACAGCTGGCGACCGGCGGTGAGGTACCAGCCGTTGTCGTCGAAGGTGCTGCCCAGGCGGCTGCCATCGAAGCCATCGCTGATGCTGCCGAACACCTCCAGGTCGCCCTGCGCGCGCAGCACCAGCGCACCGGCTTCACCGGAGCCGCGCACGCTGCTGCGCGCCAGCGCCGGGGAGAGGCTGGCATAGCGGTGGGCGGACAGGTCCAGGTCGCCGTCCACGTGCAGGTTGCCGTCGGCGTTCACGCCCAGGTCGGCCACTACTTCCACGCCGGGGCGCAGGTGGAACGCATCGCCGTAGCGGCGCAGGCCGGCCAGGCGGCTGTCGACCAGCGCGCTGTTGCCCAGTGCGGCGTCGATGAAGGTGCTGCTCTGCGCGTGCAGGCGGTCGAGGTAGGCCTGGTCGATGACCTGGTAGGTTTCGCCGCTGGCGGTGCGATCGCTGCCGGCGGCGGCGCTGTCGTCGGTGATGAAGGCGTTGAGCTGGATCGCCTTCGCACCGTCGATGGTGATCGCGCCGCCAGCGTCGATGGCCACGTCGTTGCTGCCCACGCGCGGCGCATTCAAGGCCACCGTGCCCTGGCTGCGGTCGCTGCCGGCCACGCGCAGGTCCATGCGCGCGCCACTGGCGATGGCCAGGGTGCCGGTGCCCGAATCGATCTCGATGGTGGCCCGGTTGGGCGCATCGATGGCCACGCCGTAGCTGTCACGGCGCAGCACGCTGGCGCTGGCATCGAGCAGCGCATTGCTCCCCAGGCTGACCCCGTTGCGCGCGGCCAGGCGGATGCTGCCGGCCTGTTCGCCGCTGGCATCCACGGTGCCGTTGACGGTGAGCTGGCCGTTGTCCAGCCCGATGTTCACCTCGTGCGCCACCACTTCGTCGCCCAGCACCAGGTCGCCCAGGCCGATGCGGAAGGTGCGCGCGCCGGTGACGCCATCGCGGGTGAGGCGGGTGTTGAGGCCCCTGAAATCGGCGATGGACTGCCCATGCAGGTCGATCCGACCGGCGCTGTAGGGCACCTCGGTGCCGCCGGCATCGTAATGCCCGCTGCTGCTGCCGAGCAGCGTGCCGGCCAGGTCGATGGCGCCACTGGCGGCACGCACCCGGAGTGAACCGGCGCGGTTGTTCTGCGCGGCCAGGTCGATGCGTGCAGCGGCGGCCTGCTGCACGTTGCCGCTGCGGCTGTCGATCACCACATCACCGCCCCAGCTGTACTTGGCGGTGTCGAAGAACGTGATGCGGCGGCCGGCCAGGTCCAGCTGCGCGCCGTCGGCCAGGCGCACATCGCCCTGCGCGGCCAGGCTCAGCTTGCCGCTGGGCAGCAGCACGGCGGTGTCCAGCAACAGGGTGCCGGCGCGGCTGTCCAGGGCGATTTCCGCGCCCAGCGCGCCGGCCAGGGCGGCATTGTCGGGGCGGGCTGCGGCACCGTTGCCGGTGACCTGCAGGTTGCCGCCGGCGGTGATCGTGTTGACCGATCCGGCCGCGCCGGTGAGCAGCGGGGTGGTGATGAACAGGTCGCCACCCTGGCGGGCGTACGAGCGCGTGGCCGCGTCCCAGTCGCCCTGGGTTTCGAACACGCCCAGGCTGCCCTTCTGGTTGGCGGTGAGGCGCTCGCTGGCGTTGAGGTGCACGCCGGCAAAGCCCAGGGCGAGGCGGTCCTGCGCACGCACGGTGTCCGGCTGCGTGCGCGGGCCGTAGCCCAGCACGATCTCGCGGGCGTCCACCACCAGCTGGCCGTGGCCGGTGCCCGGGCCGTCGGCGATGATGCTGCCGGCCGGCGCCAGCGCGCCGCTCCAGACCAGGGTGTCGGTATGGATGCGGGCCACGGCGTCGGCATCGCCGTAGCCGTAGATGGCCGGCGTGCCCAGCACCAGCTGCTTCAGCGCGGACGTTCCGCTGACTGCATCGAAGGTGGACAGGGACACATCGCCGTAGAAGTTGACCGACTCGCGTGCGGTCAGCGACAGCGCTTCCAACGCCGGTGCGCCCACGCTGGTGTCACCCAGCAGCAGGCGGCTGAGCACGTCCTGGTTGAGGGTCATGCCAGAGGGCAACGTGCCGCGCGCGGTGGCGTCGGCAATGGCGTCGGCACTGCCGACGTTGATGCCACCCACCGCCAGGGACAGGTTGCGCGTGCCATAGCGCACCGCATCGCCGAGCACGAACCGGTTGTCGGTGGCGGTGGCGATGGTGCCTTCGGAGTACAGCCGGGTCTGGCCGGAGCAGGTGCCGGCAACCGCGCAGGCGCCGATCTCGATGCTGCCGGCGCCGTTGCCCTGGGCGTCCGGTGCATCGGGCGCCAGCAGGTTGATCTGGCCGTTGGACACGGCCAGCAGCGCGCTGCGGCCGGGCGCGTAGATGTAGCCCTGGGTGGCGTCGTAGGCGGCGGTGCCCTGGCCCAGCGTGTTGATGCCCGCGCCCTGCTCCAGCACGATGCCGCCAGCCATGCGGCCGGTCATCAGGAACACGTCGGCGGCCTGCAGCTGTGCACCGGCACGCAGCACGATGCTGTTGCTGCCCGAACTGCCCTCGATGGTGATCACGTTGGCCGACTGCAGCGAGCCGGTCGTTGCGTTGGCGTAGGTGCTGCGCAGCTGCCCGCCGATTTCCAGGCGCGCCGCGCCGACGCGGTTCAGCGCGCTGGCATGCACCGACACGCCGTTGAAATCCGCGCTGGCCTCGGCGCCATCGGCAAGGATCTCGTACTGCGTGGCGTTGACCAGCCGCGCCACCGAACCGGTGCCGCCGGTGGCCGCTGTGTCCAGCACGGTGGCGTTGAACTGCAGCGACGGCAGGTCCAGCCCGCCGGCCGCGGCCGGGTTGGTCAGGTTGAAATTGACCGCCTTGGCGTCGCGCTCCAGCAACGGCCGCGGGGCGCCTTCGCGCGCGGCCTGCTGCAGGGCGAAGTTGGCGTAACTGGTTTCGTTGTACTGCGAGTAGGTGCGCAGCGTGTCGGCGGCGGTCACCACCCACTGGGTGGGCAGGATGTCGCTGTGGCCGGTGTTGGCGATGCCCTGGCGCGCCGAGACGCTCCACGAGCCGTTGCGCATGGCCTGGGCGGTACCGAAGGCGGCGGCACTGCCGGCCAGGCCGTTGCGCTCCACCCGGAACGCGCCGGGCAGCAGCGCATAGGTGGACGGCAGCAGCGTATAGGTGCCCGCTGGCAAGCCGGGGATGCCCGTGCCCACGGTGATCTGCTGGCCGATGGCGGGATCGCCGGCGCCACGCTCGGCGCCCAGCGGTGCCTGCCCGGGCTGGAGGCCCGGCACGATCGCATATACCGGGTTGGTGGACAGGCCCGGCAGGGTGAAGCCGTCACGGCCCACCTGCACCAGCGGATTCAGGCGGGCATCGGTGGAGCCGCCGCGCCCGGACAGGAACGCCGCGCCGGTCAGTTCGCCGCCGCCGGCCAGGTCCAGTACCGCGCCCTGCTGCGCGTTGACCGCGTGCGAGCGGAACTCCACCTTCGGTTCGCCGCCCACGCCCTGGTAGGCCACGTCCACGCCGTTGTAGTTGTAGACCAGCCCATCGACGGTGCCGCCGTAGGGCATCACCAGGTCCTTGGCACTGACCGAGGTCACGCTGCCCGGCAGCAGGTTGACCACGCCGGTGTAGCCGCTGCCGTCGGCGCGGCCGAGCGTGATGGTGCCCAGCGGCGCGCGCAGTACGCCGCCCTGGTTGATCACCGCGGCGCCGAAGCTCATGTTGCCGAACACGCTGTACGGCTGCGGTGGCAACGCGGTGCCCACGCGCTGGATGTCGAGCACGCGGTCCGGGTCCAGTTCGGTGGTCAGCGCGCCCCACTCGTTCAACGTGCTGCGCAGGCCCACGGTGACGTTGCCGCTGCCGTAGATCTGCGCGGCCGCCAGGGTGGTGTTGCCCGGCGAGAACAGGTCGGCGGCGCGCAGGCGCAGGTCGCCCTGGCTCTGGATGCGCACCGTGCCGAAGGCGTCGCGTTCGACCACCAGCGGATCCACGGCGTTACGCACGATCTCGCCGTTCGCCCCGAAACCGACCGCGCCCACCACGTCGACCAGGTCGCCGGCGAAGGTGATGGAGGCGGCGTCGGCCAGGGCGGCCACGCCCAGCGAGCCGGCGGCCGGGGTGCTGTTGCGCGATCCGGTGACCGGGTTGGGCATGATGGTGTTGTCGATCTGGCGGCGTGCCGCGCCCGACAACCGCAGGTACGGCGCGGCCAGCCGCACCTGGCTGTCGCGCGCGGCGTCGGTGGACAGGCCCAGCGCGCTGGCGCTGAGGTACAGCGCCTGGCGCATGCTGAGCGTCACGTTGCCGTCGAAATCGAGCAGGCCGTTGACGTACAGCGACGCGGTGTCGAAGCCGCCGGCCTGGATGGCATCCACACCGTAGCGCGCCTTGCCGTAGGCCAGGCGCGGGTCGCGTTCACCGGCCACCACGTCGGCGCCCAGGCCGCTGCCGCTGTACTGCTGCTCAATCACCAGCTCGCGCGGTATGCGCACGCCGTCGTCCACCTCGGCGCCCTTGCTGCTCCAGCGGTCGACCTGGCCGTAGACCGGGGTTTCCAGGTTCAATGCCAGCGTGCCGCCGCGCGCGCCGCTGCCACCGGCGGCCGCATGCAGGCTGCCATCCACGTACAGGCCGTTGCTGGCACTCAGCGCGATCACGCCGCCGTGGCTGGCCACGGCCGTCTGGCCGAGGCCGGGCACGTCCAGCACCGCCTGCGCGCCCGAGGCCTCCAGGCGGGCGCCCTCGCGCACCACCACGAATGCGTCGATGGCCGGCAGGTCGCGCGAGGCCAGGTCATGCCGCGCGCCGATTTCGATCGTGCCACCGTCCAGCACTTTGCCCTGGCGGTCGCCGGTGGCGCCCACCGCGGTGTAGGCGGCGCCGGACACGTCCAGCAGCGCGTTCTTGCCGATCCAGATCGAGCGCGCGTTCGGCATGCCGTTGGGACGGTTGAGCAGCGGGCCTTCGCCCAGGTCGCCGCCGAGCACGCTGATGCGCCCGCCGCGGGCCTGCAGCGTGCCGTCGAGGGTGATCTGCGCATTGCCGGTCAGCTGGAGGGTCTGGCCCGGATCGACGGTAATCCAGCTGTCCGTGCCGATCTCCAGGTCGGCGGCGTTCTGCGCGGTGCCGGCCGTCAACGACAGGCCCGCGCCCTTGCGCAGGGTCACCACGCCGCTGGCCGCGTCATCCTGCTGCAACGGCGGCAACCAGGCCGACAACGCCCCGTGCGGATCGTCACCGCTAGCCAGTGCGCGCGCCGCGGCCAGGTCGACCTGCAGCAGCGGCATCGCCACGTCCACGCGCGCGCCGTCCACCACGGTGACGCCGTCGCGGCCGATCACGTTGTACTGCTTGAAGCCGGTCTGGAACAGGCTGCTGTCCAGCGCCAGGAACGACTGCACCGCCACCTCGCGCTGCCACACCGTGCCCACCGGCAGGCGCGTGCCGGCCGGTACGGTGATCGCCGCGGTGGCCACGCTGCCGGCGGTGTAGCGCGAGGTCTGCGCGGGAATCGGCAGGCCGCCAGGGAAGACATCGGCCGGCACCACGTAGCCGGCCGGCAGGTCGGCGATGGTCCACAAGGTGGTGCCCGCGGGCAGGATCTCGCCGGCCTGGCGCACCGGGCCGTAGTTGGCCAGCTGCACGGTGGTGGGCAGCACCCATGGGGCCTGGGTGGTGATCGGCTTGCTGCTGCTCACTTCCGGCCGCACCGTCACCGGCATCGGCTTGCCACCCGACACGTGGGTGACGGTGATGGAGAAGCTCAGCGGGATGATGTCGCCGGGCTGCAGGATCACGTCGGCGGCAAGGCGCACCGGCAGCGTGCTGGCCTCACCAGCGGCCAGGTGTTCGACCGCATCGGGGATGTCACCGCCGATGCTCACCAGCGTGCCGTTCTCGATGTTGAGCGCGCCACCGCCCTTGACGCCATGCGCGCGGAGGCTGCCATCCAGCGACAGCACGCCACTGCCCATGTTCTGGCCGGCGGCCAGGGTGACGCTGCCGCCCTTGCCACCGGCCACGTCGCCGGCCACGTCCATCGCCGCGCCCGAAGACACATCGATCAGACTGCCCTTGCCCAGGCTGACGTTGCCGGTGCTGCGCACCGACACGCTGCCGCCATCGACAAACGGCAGCCCGGCGATGGACGCCGGGTCCTGCCACTGGTTGCTCCACAGGCCGCGCGCATCCAGGGTGACGTTGTCGCCCACCACGACCTGGTGCAGCAGCGTGTCGCCCGGGCGCGCACTGATCGGCAGGTCCAGCCACGGCGTGCCGGTGCTCGTGTGCTGTACCACCATGTCGCCCAGTGCGATGCTGCCGCCGCGCGCACGCAGGTCGGCATTGATGCGCACGTCGCTGGCATGCAGGGCGATGCTGCCGCCGTAGGCCACGTCCAGTGCCTGGTCCACGTCGATGCCGGCGTGGGCATAGGCCTGCACCGCGCCGAAGGCCTGCGCGTTGAGCCACGCCGCGTCCAGGGCGATGTTGCCCGGGCTGCCGGCCGCCGTGCCGCCGATGCGGATCCGTTCGGCCACGGCCGCCGGGCTGAAGCGCTGCTGGCCGCTGTCCTTGTCGTAGTACGGCAGGTAGCTGCCGATCACCAGCTGGCCCTGGCGGGCCACGGCGGTCTGCGCCTGCTGGTAGCCATCGAGCGCGGCATCGCGCGCGCGCTTCTGGCGCTCGCCCTGGAAGGTGGTGGTCTCGACCTGGCCCTCCAGCTGCGCATCGCCGGTGGCCACGATCAGCTGGCCGGCGTCGCGGCCCACGGTGTAGCCGTTCTCCAGCCTGCGTTGCGGGGCGATCAGCGGGCTGTAGTAGTAATCGGTATTGCCCCAGCGTGCATGGGTATCTTCAAAGCCCCGGTACAGGCCGCTGTAGAGCAGGTCGCCGGGGGCGGTGGACGCGTTGTACAGGTGCCCGTCGACGCCCTTGAGATGGGTCAGGTTGACGTAGCCGGTCTGCACGTCCAGGGCGCCGCCGGAGAGGTTGATGCTGGACCCGCGCGCGGTGGCCACGCGGCCGCCGCTGAACTGCACGGTGCCGCCCTGCGCCGACCATTCGCCGATGCCATGCCCGGTCACGCCCAGGTAGCCGCCCACTTCCAACAGGCCACCGGCGGTGTACCAGCGGTCGCTGTCGTACCCGTTGGTGCCGGCCGGCACCAGCACCAGGTCGCGCCGGTCCAGCCAGATGTTCCTGCTGTTGAGCGATTTGTCGTCGCGGTTGAGCGGCGCGTCGCGCTGCTCGTTGCCCTGCACGTTGATCTGGACGTTGTTGGCTTCCATCGCGATCTTGACGCCGACGTAGCCGGCCACGTCGAGACGAGCGCCCTGGCGGACCTCGCTGTCGGCGGCATCGACGAAGATCTGCCCGCCGGTGGCCAGGGTCAGGCTGCGGTCGGCGAAGGCGACCGTGCCGCCCGTGCTGATCTGCACCAGCGACTGGTCACGGCGATGGGCGATACCGTCGCCCACCTTGTCCGAATCCTGCACCAGGGTTTCGCGCTGCACGTCCAGCGCAGTGGTGGCACTGGGGTCAAGCACGATCGCGGTGGTGCTGCCCTGGTCCAGCAGCACGCTGCCGGTGGTGTCGGCGCGCTCGTTCTGCAGGTGCACGGTGCCGCGGGTGTGCACCGAGGTGGTGGACAGCAGCGTGCCCTGCTGGCGGACGTCGTGGCCGGCCAGGGTGATGTCGCCGGTGCTGGCCTGGACCAGGCCGGTGTTGCTGACCACGCCGCTGGCAGATGCGGTATCGGCCGCGGCCGCCGTGGCGCTGCGCAGCGTGTTGACCACGTTGCCGCGGGTGGTGGCGGTCTGGTTCTGGTCGGTGGCCATGCCCTTGCGGATCACGAACGCATCACCGGCGGCCAGCGTGGTCTGGCCGTTGGCGGTGGTGATCTGGCCGTGGTTGTGCACCTGGCGGCCCAGCATGAGTACATAGCCGCCGCCGTCGGTGACCGAGGCCGGCACATGCGTGGTGATCTGCGCGCCGCGCTCGACCACCACGTCGCCGCTTGCGGCGCCATGGCTGAAGCTGCTGGCGGTGGTGGCCACGTCGTTGCCGAAGGTGGGAATGAAGCCGCTGCCCTGCGCGTCGCTGTACAGGCCCTTGCGGAACTGCGCGTCGCTGATGTTGACCGCGGCGGCGGCCAGGTTCTTGACGTTGACCTGGCTGCCACCGTCGAACACCACGCCATTGCGGTTGACCAGCATCACCGTGCCCTGGCCCTGCAGGCGGCCGAGGATCTGCGAAGGACGCGCGGACGGGTCGTTGACCCGGTTGAGCAGCGACCAGCCGGACTGCTGGTTGAAATCGACCACGGTGTTGCGGCCAACGTTGAAGGTTTCCCAGTTGAGGATGGCCTTGTCGGCGGTCTGCGCGATGCTGACCGTGGTGGTGCCGTCCTTGCTGGTCTGGGTCGGCGCGCTGGCGTTGAACCAGCCACGGGTCAGCGCATCGTCATCGATCTTCAGGCCGCCGCTGCCGAGACCATCAGGCACATCCCCGCCGCGCAGCCGCGCCGCTTCGCGCGCGGTCTGCTGCATGCGCTGCTGCATGGCGATGGCCTGGGCGGCGGTGTTGAGGTTGTCCAGCGACGTCTTGAGCGTGTCGCGTGCCTTCTGCGCCTGCGCATCGGTACGCGCCAGGTTGGAGGGCATGCCGTTGGGCAGGCGGCCGCTCTGCACCGCATTCTGTTGTTGCACGCCCTTGTTGGCGAACCATGCCGGGCTGAAGGCCTGCTGCGCGCCGGCGTTGGCCACCACGCCGCCGGCCACCAGCAGCATCGCGATGGCCTGGGACAGCGCGCGCACCTGCGGCGCCTGCACGGAGGTGCATCCGATCAAACCGTTCTGCTGCTTCACCATCGCCGTCACCCGTCGCAATATCGTTCGCTGATTAGGGCAAGCGCAGGTCACCGCAGTACGCGGCACGCCCGTCCCTGGGACCGGGACGCAGCGTGACAGGGCGATGCGTTGCGCTTGTTACGCTGGATAAGACGCGGGCCGGTGGCAACGACTGAACCGTTGCAACAAAAAATTCATCTGTGCATGACGCGATCGCGATGGGTGGCGTGCGCGTCATCGCGTTGTCATCGCGGCCTGCTGCAATCGCGCGCGCTGGCGCGTTGCTTCCACTCAGCTCAACAGGACCACGCCGCCAGGCATGTTGACCACGCGCGCGCCGTAGGCGTTGCGTACCAGATCGATGAAGGCATCCAGGTCGCGCAGCGGGATGCGTGCCTGCACCCGTCGCGCCTGCAGCGCCGTGCCGGTGATGACGATCCGCCCGGGACGATACCGGTTGATCTCCTGGACCACCTCCGCCAGCGGCTGGTCATCGACCACCAGCCAGCCCTGGCGCCACGCATCGATGCGGTCGCTGGCCACCTGCGCCACCGAGGCGATCCGATCCGGGTCCAGGCGCGCCTGCCAACCCGGCTGCAGCGTCACCCGGCGCGCGCCGCGCACCAGCACCGCGGTCCCGGCCAGGCAGGTCACGCGCACGTCGGCATCCACGCAGCGCACGTTGACGCGCGCGCCCGCCGCCGCGGTGATGCGTGCGCCCTCGACGTCGATCGCAAACCCGGCCGGGCCGCGCGCAGGCAGGTTGAACTGGGCTTCTCCCTGGCGTACCTCGAGGCCGCTGCCGCCCTCGATGCGGCGCAGGTCGGTCCGCGTGCCCATGGCCACGGCGACGCCGTGGATATCCAGCGTGCGCTGCTCACCGGTGGCGGTGCGGTAATCCGCGCCGAGGGCCTGCATCTCCGGCCACATGCCCAGCGGTGAGCGCGCCACCAGCCAGCCGCCCGCGGCGGCAGCCACCGCACCGCCCAGGAAGGCGCGCCGCGAGCGGTTG
>DJBL01000049.1 GCA_002435595.1 Stenotrophomonas maltophilia | reverse complement strand
GCCGCCATGAGTATCGCGGCCCCGGCGCGGATCGACGGCGCGGCGCGTGAAACCGCCGGGTTCGGGCGATAATCGCGGCCAGGGGCGGCGCGCAACCTGCGTGGCGGCATCGAGGGCGGGGCAGCGTGTGAGGGGATGGCACGGCAGATGGGGCGGGAAGGGCGCGGCGTATGGGCTGCTGGCCCTGCTGTTGCTGTTGCTGCCCGGGGCGACGATGGCGGCCACGGTCGAGGCGGCCACGGCGCGCGCCGGCGCGGATGCGCTGCTGCTCGGGGCGGCCACTGCCGAGCGCACGCCCCAGCGCGCCTGCAGCGCTGACGTCCTGGCCCGGCACCAGCAGATCCTGCACGTGCCGGCGCCGGCCGAGGGCTGGTCCGGCGAACCGCAGGCGGTGGATGTGTTCGGCGTGCTGGCCGGCGAAGTGCGGATCAGCCATGGCGATCGCCAGATCTGCGGCAGCATGCACGACGCGCGCACCCGCGATTCCCGCTTCCGCGCCGGGGTGGGCATGGTCGTGGTGCCCAAGGCCGGCGACCACGAGCCGATCGTGGTGTCCTGGGCCGCACCGATCAAGCCGCGCTGGATTCCCACCGTGCAGCTGGGCGCGCCCAGCCCGGTACAGCAGGACGACACTGCCCGGCTGCTGGTACGTGCGGCCTGTGTGGCGGTGGCCATTGCCTTGGCGCTGTCGGCGCTGATGGGCTATGTGACCGCCAAGGACCGCTCGTTCCTGATCTACGTGGCGATCTGCCTGCTGCTGGTGCTGTGGCAGGCCGTGCTGGGTGGGTTGAGCGGCTATCCCGAACCCTGGTTGCCCGTCGAAAACCGGGCCTCGTGGTGGCTGGTTTCCTTGAGTGCGTTCACCGAGGCGGTGCTGCTGCCGGTGCTGTGGCGCCTGTGTGGCGGCGACCGTCGCTGGCCCCGTTCGCGGCCGGCCCAGCATGTGCTGCTGTGGGGCTTGTTCGCGCTGGGCCTGGGGGTGCCCTGGATGCACTTTGCGGTGTTGCCGGGTCTGGCCGCCGGGCTTGAAGCGGTGTTCGTGCTGGGCTGCGTGGCCTGCCTGGCCGCCGGCAGCTGGGGCGTGCTGCAACGCGACCGCTACGCCTTGGCCGGGCTGAGCGCGCTGGCACCGTGGTGGATCATGATCATCGCCGACGCACTGCGCGCGCAGTGGCTGGTGGCCTACCGGATCGAGTCGCTGCAGTTGGCCGTCACCTGGTTGCTGATGATGGCCGCCTACGCGCTCAACCTGCGCCTGGGCCGGCTGCGCCAGCAGCGCGACGAACTGCGCCAGCTGGCCGACACCGATGCCCTGACCGGGCTGCCGAACCGGCGCGCGGGGCTGCGCAAGCTGGCCGAGTACCTGGAACGGGCCGTCCAGGACGAACAGCCGCTGGCGATCGGGTTCCTGGACATCGACCTGTTCAAGGACATCAACGACCAGTTCGGTCATGCCGTGGGCGACCAGGTGCTGGTGGCGGTGGCGCGCCAGCTGCGCGATTCGGTGCGCAACCACGACGATGTGATCCGCATGGGCGGTGAGGAGTTCCTGGTGCTGCTGCCGGGCGCCACCCGTGCCAGCGCCTTCGCCCGCCTGGAAACCTTGCGCCAGCAGGTGCAGACGGTGACCCGGGTGCTGGCCGTGCCGGGGCTGGAGGTGTCGGGCAGCATCGGCCTGGCCGTGCTGCGCGGGGATGGCGACGACCTGGCCTCGCTGCTGCGCCGCGCCGACCACGCCATGTACTGTGCCAAGCGGGCCGGCCGCAACCAGGTGTTCGACGCCGACCAGGCTGCCCCGGCCGACGCGCCGCTGCGTGTGTGAACCGCCGGCGCCCTGCGCGGCCCGCGTTTGCCGGATAATGGGCCGATGACAATCCGACTCAACAAGCACATTGCCGATACCGGCTTCTGTTCCCGCCGCGAAGCCGACCGCCTGATCGGCGAGCGCCGCGTCACCGTCAATGGCCAGCCGGCCGGCACCGGTGCGGTGGTGGGCGAGGGCGACGTGGTCCTGGTCGATGGCCAGCCGCTGCGCGCCCGCGAGGCGAAGAAGGCCGGCGGCCGCAAGCACGTGTACATCGCCCTGAACAAGCCGGTGGGCATCACCTGCACCACCGAAAGCTCGGTCAAGGGCAACATCGTCGACTTCGTCGGCCACGAGCAGCGCATCTTCCCGATCGGTCGGCTGGACAAGGATTCCGAAGGCCTGATCCTGCTGACCAGCAACGGCAACATCGTCAACCAGATCCTGCGCGCCGAAAACGGGCACCAGAAGGAGTACATGGTGGCGGTCAACAAGCCGGTCACCGACGAGTTCCTGCGCGGCATGGCCCGCGGGGTGCGCATCCACGACGAGACCACGCTGCCATGCCGGACCAGCAAGCTGGCCAAGTTCGGTTTCCGGATCACCCTGCAGCAGGGCCTGAACCGGCAGATCCGGCTGATGGCGGCCGCCTTCGGCTTCCGGGTCACCCAGCTGCGTCGCGTGCGCATCGACAACATCAAGCTCGGCGCGCTCAAGCCGGGCCAGTGGCGCAACCTCACCGATGCCGAACTCAAGGCCCTGCTGCCCAAGCAGCTGGAATGGTGATGCCGTGCGTCACGCGTTGACCCGGCACCCGGGCTAGACTGCGCAGGCACACGACGACGCCTGCACCGATGATCAAGCCGTCCAAGCCGGACAACGAAGAACAGCGCCTGCTGGCGCTGCAGCGTTACCAGATCCTGGACACGCCCAAGGAGCGGTCGTTCGAGGATCTGGTCACCATTGCCACTGCCCTGTGCGGCACCCGCATGGGCGCGGTAACCCTGATCGACCGCGACCGCCAGTGGTTCAAGGCGCGCCAGGCGCTGGAGCCGACCGAGACCACCCGCGACATCTCCTTCTGCGGCCACGCGATCCTGCAGCCGGACCAGATCATGGTGGTGGAGGATGCGCTGCAGGACCCGCGTTTCTCCGACAACCCGGTGGTGGTGGACGACCCGCACGTGCGCTTCTATGCCGGTGCGCCCTTGCTGAGCCTGGAGGGCCTGCCGCTGGGCACGCTGTGCGTGTTCGACGCCAACCCGGGGCAGCTGCGCCCGGACCAGGCCAAGGCGCTGGCGGCGCTGTCGCGGCAGGTTTCGCTGGTGATGGAACTGCGCCGCTATGCGCATGAAATCCAGCAGCACATGAGCGACCGGGCCTGGTACGAACAGCGCCTGGCCGAGTACAACAGCCTGCTGGAGCAGCAGAACGCCGACCTGACCGAGCAGAGCCGCACCGACCCGCTGACCGGGCTGCCCAACCGCCGCGCGATGAGCGCCGCGCTGGACACGGCCGTGCGCGACGTGGACGGCCAGCCACGGCAGACCGCGGTGGCGTTGCTGGACATCGACCACTTCAAGAGCGTCAACGACCTCTACGGGCATGCCACCGGCGACCACGTGCTGGCCGAGCTGGCGCGCCTGCTGCGCGCGCATTTTGCCGGCCAGGGCCTGGCGGCGCGCTTTGGTGGCGAGGAGTTCGTGGTGCTGATGCCCGACACCGCGCTGGCCACGGCCGAGCTGCAGTGCGATTTCCTGCGCATGGCGGTGGCCGACCTGCCGCTGGGCATCCCGTTGACGATCAGCATCGGGGTGGCCGCGCACCGTCATGGCGACAGCGCCGAGCAGACCCTGGCGCGCGCCGACGCCGCGCTCTACCAGGCCAAGCACCAGGGCCGCAACCGGGTGGTGCGCGCCGACTGAGCGCGCGTTCGCAGCCTGTGCGACACCGCGGCGGCATGCTGGTCCCCCGCCTGCCACCGGCTCGCCTGCCATGCTGCAGACCCTGGCCATCGCCCACTACCGCTCGCTGTACGACCTGGTCGTGCCGATGGGGCCGCTGAACCTGGTCACCGGCGACAACGGCAGCGGCAAGTCCAGCCTGTACCGCGCGCTGCGTCTGCTCGCCGAAACCGCGCAGGGGGGCGTTGCCGCCGCGCTGGCACGCGAAGGTGGGCTGGGCTCGGCCCTCTGGGCCGGGCCCGGCCGGATCGACACGCGCATGCTGCGGGGCGAGGTTCCGGTGCAGGGCCAGGCCCACGCGCCGCCGGTCGCGCTGCGCCTGGGCTTTGCGGCCGAAACGGTCGGCTATGCGATCGACCTCGGGCTGCCGGTCGGGCAGGGCTCGATGTTCGATCTGGACCCGCAGATCAAATGCGAGAGCATCTGGGCCGGGCCGTTCCTGCGCAGCGCCAGCGTGCTGGTCGAACGCCGCGGTGCCCTGGTGCGGCGCCGCCACGACCGGCGCTGGGAGGTGGTGGACGAGCACCTGTCAGTGTTCGAGAGCATGTTCACCCAGGTCGCCGATCCGCAGCGCATGCCCGAGGTGCTAGCGCTGCGCGAATCGATCCGGGGCTGGCGCTTCTACGATCATTTCCGCAGCGACCAGGACGCGCCGGCACGGCAGGCGCCGCTGGCCACGCGCACCCCCGTGCTCAGCCACGATGGCCGCGACCTGGCGGCGGCCTGGCAGACCATCGTGGAGATCGGCGACCCGCAGGCCCTGGCGCGCGCGGTGGACGATGCATTCCCCGGTGCGCAGGTGGTGATCGACGCGCATGAAGGGCGGCTGCACCTCAAGTTCCGGCAACCGGGCCTGCTGCGCCCGCTGGCAGCGGCGGAACTGTCCGACGGCACCCTGCGCTACCTGCTGCTGATCGCCGCGCTGCACACCCCGCGCCCGCCGCCGTTGATGGTGCTCAACGAGCCGGAGACCAGCCTGCATCCGGACCTGCTGCCGGCGCTGGCGCGATTGATCATCGCCGCCAGTGCGCGCAGCCAGCTATGGGTGGTGTCGCATGCCAGCCGCTTGATCGCGGCGCTGCAGGAAGCCCCGGCCTGCCATCGCATCGGCCTGCACAAGGAACTCAGCCAGACCCGCCTGCTCGGCCAGGGCCTGCT
Source organism: Stenotrophomonas maltophilia (assembly GCA_002435595.1). Taxonomy (GTDB): domain Bacteria; phylum Pseudomonadota; class Gammaproteobacteria; order Xanthomonadales; family Xanthomonadaceae; genus Stenotrophomonas; species Stenotrophomonas maltophilia_AC. The sequence continues at coordinate 1,173 of DJBL01000049.1, read as the reverse complement.
GGATGCGCCGGCCTGGTACTGGCCCTCGCGCTAGGCAACGGGGCGGTACGGCGCGGCCCTCAATCGGCGACGTTGTGCGCCTCGGCCGTGCCCAGGATCTCCGGGTGCTGCACCGGCTTGCGGCGGTTCAACAATGGATGCAGGAACACCGCACCGACGATGATCGCCACGCCGATGTAGAACACCGGGGTCAGCTCACGCTGCTCGCTGAGCAGCACCATGGCCAGCAGGATCGCGTAGACCGGCTCCAGGTTGGTGACCAGCTGGGAGGTGTAGGCGCTGATGTGGCGCAGCGCGACCAGGGCCAGGGCGAAGGGAAGCAACGTGCACAGGCCGGCCAGGGCCAGCAGCAGCATGCCGTCGTGCAGGCTGGGCACCACCCACAGCGGGCTGGCCAGCGGCGGCAGCAGGTAGGGCAGCAGCGGTGCGAGCACGGTCAGGGTGACGGTGCCGGCACCGAGCTCCAGCGCGGTCACCGTGAGCGGATCGGCATGGCTGACCAGGCGTTTGTTGAGTGAACCGAACACGGCCACCAGCAGCGCCGACAGTGCCCCGATCAATACACCCAGGCGCATGCCGTGCGGCACCCCGCCCACCACCAGTGCCACGCCGGGCAGCACCGCGATGCCGAAGGCCAGTTCGCGCAGCTGGAACGGGCGCTTGGCCACCCACGGCTCGATCACCGCGGTGAACACGGGCGCCAGCGCGATGCAGGTGGCCGCCACCGAGGCGTTGGCCAGCTTCACCGCGCCATAGAAAGTAAGCCAGTGCAGCGCCACCAGCGCACCCACGCCGCAGTAGCCGGCAAACAGCGCCGGCGACAACTGGCGCAGCCCACGCCACACCCGCGGCAGCAGTGCCAGCATGGCCACCACCAGCAGCATCCGCCACCACACCAGGGGCAGCGCGGGCAGGGTGATGAGCTTGCCGAGGATGGCGGTGACGCCCCACAGCAGCACGCAGAAATGGATTTGCAGAAGCGCTCTGCGGGTATCGGTCATCGGCATCGGGCTATTGTGCGGGAAGCCGCCGGTCACCGCGATATCCGCGCCCGCCGGCCGGCGCGGGCGCCGGGCGGCCCACGACCAACCGGCGATCGTGGCATCCTGCGCACATGCCCGATCCTGCCCATACCCCGTCCCCTGCCACCGCGCCGCCGCCGCTGCCCACGCG
>DJBL01000050.1:531-4222 GCA_002435595.1 Stenotrophomonas maltophilia | reverse complement strand
CGCCAGGTGGGCCGGCGCGCCGGGCGAAGTCGGGGTGTCATGCGCGGTCGCAGACGCCTGCACCGGCGGTCCCAGCGCGGGATCGTTCATCAGTTCGTCGAGCAGCGCCAGGTGGGCCGGCGCGCCCGGCGAGGTCGGGGTGTCATGCGCGGTCGCAGACGCCTGCACCGGCGGTCCCAGCGCCGGATCGTTCATCAGTTCGTCGAGCAGGGCCAGGTTGGCCGGCGCGCCCGGTGAGGTGGGGGTGTCATGCGCGGTCGCAGACGCCTGCACCGGCGGTCCCAGCGCGGGATCGTTCATCAGTTCGTCGAGCAGGGCCAGGTTGGCCGGCGCGCCCGGTGAGGTGGGGCTGTCGAACGCGGCGGGCTCCTGGCCGTCATTGGCGAGCGGGCGCGCGAACTCCGCGCTGATCGCCTGGGCGACACCCTCGGCCTCCGCTTCGTCCTGGGCGGCCACCTCGGCGGCGGGCGCAGCAGCAGGCGCCACCGCTGCCGGGGCCGCTGGCACGGCGTCGCCGAGCAACTGCTCCAGGTAGTCGTCGAGCACGCCGGCGGTGTTCATGCCGCGCGCTCCATCTGCAGCGCGTCATCGGCCAGGATCCATTCCAGCGCGCGTCGGTAGGCGGCCAGCCCGCGGCCGGGGTAATCCTCCGACTGCGGCGGGATGGTCAGGCTGGCGGCATTGCAGATGCGGGTGTCCACCGGGATCGCGTCTTCCCAGACCCGGTGGCCGTGCTTGTCCTGCATGAGCTTGACCGTTTCGTTGCCGGCGCGGGTGCGTCGATCGAACAGGGTCGGCAGGATCGACATCGGCAGCGTGCGGCGGCGCGAGCGCTCGACCATCTCGCCGGTGCGGACCATGCCGTCCAGGCCGTGCAGGGCCAGCGGCTCGGCCTGGGTGGGAATGATCAGGCGGTCGGCGGCGGCCAGTGCGTTGATCATCAGCAGCCCCAGGGTGGGCGCACAGTCCAGCAGGATGTAGTCGTGCTGGCCGTGGTGGCGGGCCAATGCGTTCTGCAGCGCCAGGCCCAGGCCGGGCTGGTTGGCGCTGCGTCGCTCCAGGGTGGCCAGCGCGGCCTGCGCGCACACATAATCCAGGCCGGGAATGTCGCTGTGGTGGCTGAGCGTGCCCAGCTCGGCCGGCGGCGCGCCAAACAGCTCCAGCACGCCCTGCGGCGGCGGATCCAGCGGCACGCCGAAGGCGCGGGTCAGCGACGAATGCGGATCGAGGTCGATCAGCAGCACGCGGTGGCCGAGCGTGGCCAGGCCGCGGCCGAGGGCCAGGGTGGTGGTGGTCTTGCCCACGCCGCCCTTCTGATTGGCGATTGCCCAGATGCGCATTCGGTTCACTCCTTCATTGCAGGGGGAACGGCGGCGCCAACGCGGCTGCCGGCCGGCACCGGTGGCAACTGCACCGGGGCGAGGGGGGTAACGGGAGAGGGGGTGGACCGGGCCGGTGCGGCGGCCTGGGTCTCGGCGGTGAGCTGCGGTGCGATCGGGTCCACGCCCTGGGCGGTGTCGGCCAGGATGATCACCATGACCCGACGATTGCGGTTGCGCCCTTCGGCCGTGGCGTTGTCTTCGCGGGGGCGGAACTGGCCGTAGCCGACCATCGCCAGCCGCGAGGGCTGCACGCCCTGGTCGGCGAACAGGTGCACCACGCTGGCCGCACGTGCCGCCGACAGCTCCCAGTTGGAGGGGAACAGGGCGGTGGCGATCGGCAGATTGTCGGTGTGGCCTTCCACGCGCACGCCGTTGGGCGCCTCGTGCAGCACCTGGGCCAGCCTGGACAGGGTGTCGCGGGCGTGCACGTCCAGCGAGGCCGAGCCGGTGGGGAACAGGATGTCGCTGTTGATCTCCACCTCGATCCACAGCTCGGTGCGGCGCACGGTGATCATGCCGCGCTCGATCAGCGGGGCCAGCGTGGCGGTAAGGCGGTCGGCGATGGTGTTGAGCTGGCGCTCGGCGCGCTGCAGCTGTTCCTGGTTGCGCACCGAGACCGGCATGCGCATCTGCGAGGCCATCGCCGGCAGCAGGGTGGGATCGTTGGACGGGGCCGGCGCGGAGGGGCCGACGCGGTTGCCGGCCTTGATCACCGAGGGGCTGTCCCAGCCGCCCCCCTGGACCTGCTGGTTGCCCACCTGCACCGGGTTGATGGTGCGCGGGGCGCCGCCGAAGGCGGTGGTCAGCGCATCGGCCATGACCCGGTACTTGCCCTCGTTGAGCGAGGAGATGGCGTACATCACCACGAAGAAGGCGAGCAGCAGCGTCATCAGGTCGGCGTACGGGATCGCCCAGGCCTCATGGTTGGCATGCTCTTCGTGGTGCTTGCGACGGGCCATGTCAGTGCAGGAACCCGGACAGGTTGGTTTCGATGTTGCGCGGGTTCTCACCCTGCGCGATCGAGATCAGGCCTTCGATGATCATTTCGCGGTCGCGGCTGTTGTGGTGGATCACGCTCTTGAGCTTGGCCGAGACCGGCAGGAACAGCAGGTTGGCCGAGGCGATGCCGTAGATGGTGGCGGTGAACGCGGCGGCGATGCCGTGGCCGAGCTTGCTCGGGTCGGCCAGGTTCTTCATCACCGCGATCAGGCCCAGTACCGCGCCGATGATGCCCAGCGTGGGCGCGTAGATGCCCATGCCCTCGAACACCTTGGAGGCGGCCAGGTCCTGGTGCTCCTGGCTGCTCAATTCGATTTCCATCATGTGGCGGATGGTTTCCGGCTCCACGCCATCGACCAGCAGCTGCAGGCCCTTGCGCAGGAACGGGTCGCGCTGCGCATCCACCTGCGCTTCCAGGCCCAGCAGGCCCTGGCGGCGGGCGATGTTGCTCCAGTCCACGATCTGGCGGATCAGGTCGTGACGGTCGCTGCTCGGCGGCAGGATCACCCAGCGCACGATCTTGAAGGCGTGCTTGAACACCGCCGGCGAGGTGTGCAGCAGGATCGAGGCGATGGTGCCCACGATCACGATCACAAATGCCGCCGGCGACCACAGCGACGCCAGGCCGGCCCCCTTGAGGATGCTGCCACCGACCAGCGAGGCCAGGGCGAGGAAAAGTCCAATGAGGCTGAGTCTGTCCATGGGTCCGTTATCGGCTTGTGTGAATGGGACTTGAGACACCGACGGCAGCAGGTGTTGCAGCGGTCACACTTTTAAAAGGGGCAGGGCGGTCAGTCGTGCGGGCTGCGCAGGCCGTCCACGTCCAGGATCAGCGACATGCGGCCATCGCCGATCAAGGTGGCCCCGGCGTAACCGCGCAGGCCACGCAGGGCCTTGGGCAGCGGCTTGATGACCACTTCCTCGCGGCCGCGGACCTGGTCCACCACCAGGCCGAAGCGGGCTTCGCCGGCCTGCAGCACCACGATGGTGAGCAGCGGCGAGGCGGTCGGTTCCACCGCCAGCCAGTGGCGCAGGTCCACCAGTGGCAGGGTGTGCGATTTGCGGTCCAGCACCGCGCGGCCGTCGAACCAGCCCAGCGAGGTGTTGGGCGCGTGCAGCACCTCCATCACGCGGGCCAGCGGCAGCGCGTAGACGTCCTCGCCGGCCTGCACCAGCAGGGTGGGCAGGATCGCCAGGGTGAGCGGCACGCGGATCAGGAAGCGGCTGCCACGGCCCAGTTCGGACTGGATCTGGATCTGGCCGCTGAGTTCGCGGATGCGCGACTGCACCACGTCCATGCCCACGCCGCG
>DJBL01000050.1:0-388 GCA_002435595.1 Stenotrophomonas maltophilia | reverse complement strand
CCATGCCCACGCCGCGACCGGAAATGTCAGTCACTTCCTGCTTGGTGGAGAAGCCGGGCAGGAACACCAGGTGCAGGCACTCCTCGCTGGTCAGGCGGGCGGCGGCTTCCGGATCGATCAGGCCCTTCTCGCGCGCTTTCTGGCGCAGCCGCTCGGGGTCGATGCCGGCGCCGTCGTCCTGCACTTCGATGCTGACGTAGTCGCCTTCCTGCTGCGCGGACAGGCGCACATGGCCGCTGCGCGGCTTGCCCTGGGCTTCGCGCAGGTCCGGGGTTTCCACGCCGTGGTCGATCGCATTGCGCACCAGGTGCACCAGCGGGTCGGCCAGTGCTTCGACCAGGTTGCGGTCCAACTCGGTTTCCGCGCCCACCAGTTCGAGCTCGACTTC